>CAZQUW010000101.1:0-20792 GCA_964596215.1 uncultured Planctomicrobium sp.
CCCGTGAACCAAACAATACACTTTTTATGCCAATTACAATATGGGGAACGCACCCACGTGACGCTGCCCGTGGGAATCTGTCCCTCCAGCCCATTGCCCCCGCTGATGGCGGGTGGCGGCGGCAATTACTTCATTGCTTCGTACGCAGGCATCTCCGGGGCCGCCCAGGGGCCGAATAACGTTATGGAAACGGGCGTGTATGGGATTGTCTCCAGCAGCGGCGCCATGATTCCGAACGGCAAGGTCAACTTCCGTGACTTTACCGACGGCACTTCCAATACGGCTCTGATCGGCGAGCAGTCGGACTGGGGCAAGGTCAACGGTACGAATACCGACATTCGCAGCGGCACTGTCCACACGACCTGGATGGGCTGCAGTCTGAACGGCTCACCGGGCAATGGCGGCTGGACGGCCGACAATCGGACGCCGGCCATTACGACCGTGCGTTACACCATCAACACCAAGGATATGACGACCGGAGCTTACGGTAATATCTGGAGTGTGGCGAACGGGGTGGAGAGTGATATGGGTTGCAACAAGCCGATCCAGTCGATTCATGCGGGTGGAGCCTTCGTCCTGATGGGTGACGGCCACACCAAGTTCCTGTCGGCTTCTACGGACTTCACCAATATCGTCACCCCTCTGATGCTGAAGGCTGACGGAATGGTCCTGGGTGATTATTAATCTGCGATTCACGAAACTGTGATCAGACGATTCGGCACGGGAAGTCACCTTCCCGTGCCTTTTTGATTCGCGGGACGTATTTGCTGCCGTTGATTCGTTGGTGAATGCTTCCGCCTATAATTACAGGGCCGCCAGGCGTACTGTCTGGTCGTTTCTGGAAACTGTTTTTGCGCTCAAAGGGGAGAAGTACTGTGAGAGTGAGTCGCTTGACGTGGGCTGGAGCATCGGCCTTGTGTTTGATGTTGGTGACCTTGACTGGCTGCAGCGGAACAGATCCCAATGCTCCCGAGCCGGCCATTACCGGGAATGTGCACGGGAAGGTGACGCATCAGGGGGCGGGCGTCACCGAAGGGCAGATCGTCTTTACGAATCTGACCCTGAAGACCGACGTCGTGGGTGAGCTGGGTGCCGACGGGGCTTATACGGCGACGAATCTGCCGGAAGGGGACTACGCCGTGCGGGTGACACCCAAGCCAGTCGTGCCTTCCATGGATCCCAAGGTACCGACTCCGAAACCTGCCGATCCGGCGAACATTCCGAAGAAGTATCGCAATGCGCAGACCAGCGGCCTGACGACGGAGATTAAGCAGGGCGACAACACATTTGATGCCAAGATCGACTAAGGGGCCTGAAGTCGATCCCAGCCGCGGCCGTGGCGAGCAGTTTGCTTGCCGCGGCTCTTTTTATGTGTGAATCCTGCATGGCTGAAGTGGCGACGAATTCGAAGGCACCCCTGGATCGAGAGGACTCGCGGTGGACTCGGCGCAGGTCCACTCTGGTCCGCGCGTGCATTCGGTATTCCCGTCCCGCGCAAGGCTTGACGCCACTCCTCGCAGCGTGCGACACTGGAAGTTCGCAAATTCCAGGGGCTGCAGGCCGCGCCGTCGGGGGGCTGTCTGCTGCCTGTGACGCGGCTTTGACCCTTGCGTGCGACGCGTATCGATGTCGCGATGGGACCACTGACGCCGATGCTCGTGGGAGTTTGCCCGGCCTGTTTGTCGACCGATTTCCGCACTTCGTTCAGACCAAGGACTGCGTCCACCATGCAGGCGACACAAGCCGTGGGCATCGATCTGGGTACGACTTATTCCTGTATCGCTGCGCTCAATGAGCACGGGGAACCGATCTCGATTCCCAATCCGGAAGGTGAGTTGTCCACCCCCTCAGTCGTGTTCTTCGATCATGGCGAAGAAGTGGTGGGGGTCGAGGCGCTGCGTAACGCGGTGGCCAAGCCAGAACGTGTCGTGCAGAACGCCAAGCGTTACATGGGCGATCCGAAGAAGAAGTGGACGATCGGCAACAAGAGTTATTCGCCGACCGACATTTCCGCGATCATTTTACGGCAATTGCTGTCGAATGCCGAGAAGCAGTTCGGCAAGATCACCCAGGCCGTGATTACGGTCCCGGCCCAGTTCAGCGATGCGCAGCGTGCGGCGACAGCCGATGCGGGGCGCAAGGCGGGGCTGAAGCAGATCGACATCATCAACGAACCGGTCGCGGCCGCGTTGTGTTATGTGCTGGGGACCGAAGGGATCTGGTTCACCGAACTGGCCAATGAGCAGACGATCCTGGTCTATGATCTGGGTGGTGGTACGTTTGATCTGTCGCTGGTGCGGTACAAACAGGATGAAGTGCGCGTGGTGGCGAGCACCGGTGACTTGCACCTGGGTGGTATCGATTTCAACCAGACGTTGCTCGATGACACGGCGGAACGCTTCACCAAGGATTTTGCCTCCGACCCGCGCGATAACCCGGAGAGTCTGCAATATCTCTCCTGGGAGGTCGAGCAGACCAAGCGCAGCTTGACGGTCCGTCCGCGGGCGACGATCAACGTGCAGCACGCCGGGCATCGCAAGTCGTACCAGGTTGAGCAGGCCAAGTTTAATGAATTAACCGCACCGCTGGTTCAGCGTACCGAAGACATCACCAAACAGCTGTTGAAGGACAACAAACTCGGCTGGGCGAAGGTCGATGTCGTGCTGATGACAGGTGGTTCGTCACGCATGCCGATGATCCGCGACATGCTGAAGCGGCTGAGTGGCCGGACGATTAATACTTCGTTGTCTCCTGACCAGTCGATTGCCCACGGAGCCACGTACTACGCCGGGATGTTGCTGAGCAAGAGCGAGTTCGTGAAATCGATTCTGTCGGTGGAAGTCGCTGCCCGGCTGAAGAAAGTGGAGCAGAAGAGTGTGACGGCCCGCGGACTGGGGATCTTGATTCGCGACGTCAAAACGAATTCCCGGGTGCCGCATTACCTGATTCAGGCCAATTCACCCCTGCCAGCCTCGGCCACGCAGACATTCGGCACCGTGATCGAGAATCAGAAGCGGGTTCATCTGCATATTGTGGAAAGTGGCGCGCGGCCGGAATTGCCCTATGTCCAGCTCGGAAACTGCGTCATCGAGGATTTACCTCCCAATTTGAAGCGGGACTCGGAAATCGCCGTCACGATTCGCTATGACGAAAGTGCGCGCGTGCATGTGTCGGCGAAAGACGTGACCAGCGGCAAGGAGGCCACCACCGTGCTGGTGCGCACCGAGAACCTGCGTCCGCAGGAACTCGCCGCCGAAGAAGACGAAGAAGATGACTTGCGGATTGAGCTGGGCAACGAACAAGTGCACAACGCCGCCGAGCAGACGATGATTCAGAAGTCGCGTCCGCTGGTCAATTCCAAGCCCTCCATCAAGCCTGTGGAATCGCCACAACGTCCTGCGGGTAAAACTACTTCCGATCCGAAGCCCATCCCCAGAAGTCTGGATTTGGAAAGTGCCGATATCCCGGTGGCCTTGTGTAACAAGTGTGGCGAGGCATTGAACGCCCGGGGGATTTGTCCCGCATGTGGCGCGAGCGCCACTTCCGCCCGGAGGCCAGCTTCCCAGCCCGCGCCGACTGCCGCGAAACCGGCTGTGCGGCCCGCTGCGGCCCCCCCCAGCCGGCCGGCGTCGATCCCGGCCCGGCCTGCCGGTTCCGGTTCCGGAAGCAAACCAGGGGCTCCCAGGCCGATGGACGACGATGACATCATCGATCTGTTCAATGAGCCTGCAGCGCCGGCCTACGAAGTTCGCAAGCCGGCCGCAAAACCGACCCCCAAGCCAGCGCCAAAGCCGGCACCGAAACCGGTCCCGCCGCCGAGTGCCGGAATGCGCCCCACCGTGAAGCCGCCACCACCACCGCAGCCGCAGCCGAAGAAGCGACCGGGGCAGTCGCTGGATGATTAGCAGGGTAGCTTGACCGGCAATGAATCGGGGTGCTAGGGGGCGTTAACGGCTAACAGCTTAAGCCGTTGCGACTTGAGTAACTGCGCAATTTGGAAAAACTGTCGCGATCGCGCAGGCCGGAGCAGTCTCCCTTTCCACAATCTGGCAGAGCGAATACACTTTCAGCATCCACGCGAAACGCTGCAGAGCGCAGTTTTGAAGTGCGCGCGTCTGGGCCTGAGGTGAGGTCTGCTGAATGTCGATTGAGAAGACTCTCGATCGTCGTCGGAGGAATCTTGTCGCGACCCCGACGGGCACGAAGTGAGCGCTATTATTGATGCTGGGTGGTTTGACCGGTCGTGTCTCGCCAGGTTGACCTTCCAGCGTCCGTCGTTGCGAAACTGCGAGATGCGAATCGAGTGGTGTTAAAAATTGTCAGACTTCCCTTCGACCATATGGTGAAGTGGGCGACACCGTCCCTCTGGGCAGTGCCACGACTGCGTCAGTCGTGAAGAGCCGGAGCGGTGAATATTGATTTTAGGCTGGAGAGTATCCGACACATGCAACGCGAACATACCGTGACCCCCGCGGTGGATGTCGATCCTGGCGAAACCCAAGAGTGGCTCGATTCGCTGGAGGACGTGCTGCGCCGTCTGGGTCCGGCGCGCGTCACCCAACTGCTCAATGCCTTGCAGGAAAAGGCCTATCGCGAAGGGGTGACCATGCCCTTCACGGCCAATACCCCGTACATCAACACCATCCCTGTTGATCAGCAGCCCCATTACCCGGGCAATCATGAGCTCGAATGGCGCATCCGCAGTGCGGTGCGCTGGAATGCCATGGCGATGGTCGCCCGCATCAACAACAAGATGACCTACGGCGCGGTCGGCGGACACATTTCGACGTTTGCCTCATCGGCGACGTTGTATGAAGTGGGGTTCAATCACTTCTTCAACGCCCCCAGTGAAACGCATTCGGGTGACTTCATTTACTTCCAGGGCCATGCCTCGCCCGGGATGTACTCGCGCGCTTTCCTGGAAGGCCGGCTCAGCGAGACCAAGCTCAACAACTTCCGGCAGGAACTGGCTCCGGGAGGTGGTTTGAGTTCGTATCCGCACCCGTGGTTGATGCCTGACTTCTGGCAGTTCCCGACGGTGTCGATGGGACTCGGTCCGATCGGTGCGATTTATCACGCCCGTTTCCTGCGCTACATGCACAATCGCGGCATCAAGGATACGTCCAAGTCCAAGGTCTGGGCATTCCTGGGTGACGGTGAGTGTGATGAGCCGGAATCCCTGGGGGCGATCACGCTGGGTTCGCGCGAGAAACTCGACAATCTGATCTTCGTGATCAACTGCAATCTGCAGCGTCTCGATGGTCCAGTGCGCGGCAACGGCAAGATCATCCAGGAACTGGAAGCGGCCTTCCGCGGTGCCGGCTGGAACGTCATCAAGGTGGTCTGGGGCAGTGACTGGGATCCGTTGCTGGCCAAGGATCAGAATGGCGCCCTGGTGCGACGCATGGGTGAAGTCATCGACGGCACGTACCAGAAGTACGTCACGACCGATGGGGCTTACATCCGCGAAGATTTCTTCGGTGCCGACCCGGAACTGCAGCAACTGGTGGAACATCTTTCGGACGATCAGATCAAGAAGCTGCGCCGCGGCGGTCATGATCCCGAGAAGGTCTACGCCGCGTATAAAGCGGCTGTGGAATTCAAGGGAGCCCCGACCGTCATCCTGGCGAAGACCATCAAGGGTTACGGCCTGGGTGAAAGCGGCGAAGGTCGCAACACGGCGCACAACCAGAAGCATCGTAATCTGGAAGAATTCCGCGAATTCCGGTCGCGATTCGGGATTCCGATTTCGGACGAGGACGTGGCGGAAGCCCCGTTCTATAAGTTCCCTGAAGGGAGCCCGGAACACACCTATCTGCACGAACGCCGCAAGAAGCTCGGCGGCTACCTGCCTTCACGACGGACCGAATATCCCAGGCTGCCTGCCCCGGCGGTCGAGGCGCTGGTCGACGCTGCGAAGAAGGTGACCAACGGTTCGACGACGAAAGCCTTGTTGTTTATCATGAACACGCTGTTGCGTGACAAGCAGATCGGCAAGTTCGTGGTCCCGATCATTCCCGACGAGGCCCGCACCTTCGGTTTCGAAGGCCTGTTCAGCTCGTTCGGAATCTATGCCCAGTTTGGCCAGTTGTACGAGCCGGTCGACAAGAGCAAAGAGGGAACGTTGATGTACTATCGCGAAGCTCGCGATGGCCAGGTCCTGGAAGAAGGCATCAACGAAGCGGGCTCGATGGCGTCGTTCGTGGCGGCCGGTACGGCCCACGCGAATCACGGCGTGCCGATGATTCCGATCTATGTGTACTACTCGATGTTCGGCTTCCAGCGCGTCGGCGATCAGATCTGGCTCGCTGCTGATTCGCGCTGCAAGGGTTTCCTGGTCGGTGGTACTGCCGGCCGGACGACCCTGAACGGAGAAGGTCTGCAGCACGAAGATGGACACAGTCATCTGGCTGCGGCCACCGTGCCGAATATTGTCGCCTACGACCCGGCATTCGGGTACGAGCTGGCGGTCATCATGCAGGACGGCATTCGCCGGATGTATCAGGAAGACGAAGCGGTCTTCTACTACATCACCGTCTATAACGACGACTACGACATGGCCCAGATGCCCGAACGTCCCGGCGTGATCGAAGGCATTCGCAAGGGAATGTACAAGTTCTCCAGCCGCGATGTCGAAGGCTCCAAAGTTGGGGCGCGGCCGCAGCTGTTCGGCAGCGGCCCGATCCTGCGACACGTCGTGAAGGCGCAGGAAGTTCTGGCCGAGAAGTACGGCATTTCGACCGATGTCTGGAGCATTACCAGCTACAAGGAACTCCGCCGCGAGGGACTGGAGACCGAACGCTGGAACATGCTGCATCCGGATCAGCCCGAGAAGACGTGTTTCGTGCAGACCGAGCTGGCCCAGGAAGCCGGGCCGTTCATTGCCTCCAGCGATTACATGCGCCTGGTTCCCGAGCAGATTGCGCAGTGGATTCCGGGCCGTTACATCGTCCTGGGGACCGATGGATTCGGTCGCAGCGACAGCCGCGAAGCCTTGCGTCGGCACTTCGAAGTCGACACCGAGCACGTGGTCTACGCCACGCTGGTCGGCTTGCTCCGCGATGGCAAGATCGATGCCGCCGTGGTCAAGCAGGCGACTCAAGATTTGAAGATCGACCCCGAGAAACTGAATCCCTTTAACGCGTAAGAGCCGACCGCGTGCGGCGTCGCAAATCAAACCCAGGCGAGCCGGGTGGCGTAAGCCCCCGGATTCTTCTGGTAATGGTCCGATGCTTAATACAGGTTTCTAAACAACTGGGCAGGTGAGCCCAGTGCCGTCAGGCCTGGGGTTATTGATGCGAAGTAGCGTGTGACGCCCAACTACCCCCGCCCTTACGGGACGGGGCTCACCAAGTCGATTTCGCTTTCCGGTCCCCAGCAACTTCTCAGGACAATAGACGAGATAATGCCTACCGAATTCAAGCTCCCCAATCTGGGTGAAGGTATCAAGAGTGCCGATATCGCCGGAATCTCCGTGAAGGAAGGCGACGTCATCGAGCCGAACCAGAACGTCCTGGAACTCGAGACCGACAAGGCTGTTGTCGAGCTTCCCTGTCCGACCGGGGGCAAGCTGCTCAAGATCCACGTGAAGCAGGGCCAGACGGTCGCGCCTGGCGCCCTGCTGTTTACGCTGGATGGCGTCGGAGCAGAAACGGCCGCCCCTGCCGCGCCCGCCCCGGCTCCCGCCAAGTCGGCACCTGCACCTGCCGCCGCAGCGCCTGCCGCGCCGCCGGCTGCTGCTCCTGCCGCTGCGACTGCCGGTGGCAAGCAAACCTTTAATTGCCCGAATCTCGGCGAAGGCATTAAGAGTGCCGACGTGTCGAGCTTGTCGGTGAAGGTTGGCGACACGATTACCGCCGGCCAGAACGTGATGGAGATCGAGACCGACAAGGCCGTCGTGGAATTACCTTGTTCGATCGCGGGACAGGTACTGGAAGTTCATGTGCAACCGGGGGGCACCATTAAGCCCGGTTCGCCTCTGATCACCCTCGCGACCAGCGGATCGGCTGCGGCCGCCGCTGCTCCCGTAGCGGCCCCGGAAGCCCCCAAGGCGAGCACTGCTCCTGTGAAACCAGCCCCGGCTCCGGCACCAGTCGCCCCCAGTTCCACCCCGGCTACTTCGCCGACCTCCGCGGCGGTCATCGCCTCGGTCGGTGACAAAGTGGCTCCGGCGCCTGCGGGTCCTGCGACGCGCCGGATGGCTCGTCAGCTGGGTGTCGATCTGCATCATGTGACGGGCACCGGGCCAGGCGGACGTATCACGATGGATGACGTCCAGGCCCATGTGAAGCAGATCATGCAGGGGGCCAAGACGATCCCCGGCCAGGCACCCGCCAAAGCGGCCGCGCCCCCATTGCCCGATTTCACGCAGTTCGGTCCGCTCGAACGCAAGGCGATGAATCGCATCGCGAAGACCTCGGCGGCGAATCTCAGCTACGCCTGGCAGACCATTCCCCATGTCACCCAGAACGATCTGGCCGACGTGACGGAGCTGGAAGCGGGCCGTAAGCGGCACACGACGAATCAGAAGACCGGCGCCAAGATCACCATGACCGTGCTGGCAATCAAGGCGGTCGTGGCGGCTCTCAAGCAGTATCCAAACTTCAATTCGAGCCTCGACTCCAACACCGACGAGATCATCCTCAAGCAGTACTATCACATCGGCGTGGCGGTCGATACGGAATACGGGCTGGTCGTACCGGTGATTCGCGATGCGAACCACAAGAGCATCCTCGAAATCGCTGCTGAGCTGGATATTCTCGCCAGCAAGGCTCGCGAGCGAAAACTGAGCCCGAGCGATTTCCAGGGCGGGACCTTCACGATCACGAACCTGGGCGGCATCGGCGGGACGACGTTCTCACCGATCGTCAACTGGCCGGAAGTCGCGATCCTTGGGATGTCTCGTGCCAAGCAGCAAATGGTGATCATGGACGGCGAACCCAAGGTCCGCCTGATGCTGCCGTTGTCCCTGTCCTACGATCACCGCGTGGTGAACGGAGCTGATGCAGCCCGCTTCATCACCAAGGTCTCGGGCTTGCTGGCCGATCCGAGCCAGTTGTTGATTGAGAGCTAGAAGTAGAGTTTTTAGCCACGGATTAACACGGATGAAACACGGATTTTTGGGTCAATTGTGTTTCGAGTTTTCTTGCGAAATTGACGCCGTTGGTATGGCAGCCTGATTAATGATTGCAGCAGACGCATTGCCCGTGGGGATGGTGTTACAACAAAAAGATCGATTCTGAATAGGGTGTCCCCATGACCGAATTGGCTCATCAGGAGATCACTGAACAGGTCCTTGGAGCTGCTTTCGAAGTTCATAAGCATTTGGGCTATGGCTTTTTAGAGAGCGTCTACCGTAAGGCGATGCTAATCGAACTGGCGCTCCGTGGCGTAGCGGCTGTTGATGAAGAGCCGATTGCCGTGGCCTACAAAGGGAATGCCGTTGGGACTTTTGCGGCAGACTTGTTTGTTGAGAAATGCGTGATTGTCGAGCTTAAGATTGCAAAAGAGTATCAGCCTCAAGACGAGCCACAGTTGCTGAATGAACTCAAGGCAACGGGAATCAGGGTTGGATTGTTGATCAACTTTGGCAAGTCGAAAGTTGCGTTCAAACGTTTTGTTTATTGATGATCATAAAAAAGAGGGATTAGCCACCGATTCACACAGATTAAACACGGATTATAGCAGGGTTGTTGTGGGATGTCCGGTGTACTTCACTGAAAGACTCTCGCGTAAGGATGATCCAATCCGTGTTTCATCTGTGTCAGTCCGTGGCTAAAAAACTCTTCTTAATCTAACTGGAGTGGACGACCGGAAACTGGTCCGTCGCCCAACAGTTCAAGAACCAATTGAGGTTGAGTAATGGAAGAGGCATCTGGGGCGGGGAAGCATCTGGTTGTGATTGGTGGCGGGCCTGGGGGGTATCCGGCGGCTTTTCATGCTGCGGATCATGGATACAAAGTCACCATCGTGAATGCCGAGGCGAAGCTCGGTGGGGTGTGCCTGCATCGCGGGTGTATTCCTTCCAAGGCGCTACTGCACCTCGCCAAGTTGATTACCGAGACCAAAGAGGCCGAACACGCCGGCGTAAAGTTTGGGGCTCCGCAGATTGATCTGGCCGCTGTCCGAAACTTCAAGAACAGCGTCATTGACAAGCTGGCCGACGGTGTCACGCAGCTCAACAAGGTCCGCAAGGTCGAGTCGATCACGGCGCGCGCGACGTTCCTGAATTCCAATACGCTCAAGCTGCATCAAGTTCCGGGGCTCCCCGCACCCCCGTCGGACACGCTGACTTTCGATCATGCGATCATCGCGACCGGTTCTTCCCCCGTGGTGCCGCCCCCGTTTCAACTCGGTGATTCGCGGATCATGGATTCGACCGGTGCCTTGGAACTGGCCGACATCCCCAAGAAATTGCTGGTCATCGGCGGCGGTTACATCGGCCTGGAGATGGGCTCGGTGTATGCGGCCCTGGGATCCGAAGTCACCGTCGTGGAACTCCTGTCGGGTATCCTGATGGGGGCCGATCGCGATCTGGTGCGGCCGTTGCAGAAACGCTTGCAGTCGCTGTTTACCGGCGGGATTTTCCTGAATACCAAGGTGGAGAGCCTGAAAGCCACGCCGCAAGGCATCGTGGCCAAGCTGGCCGGCGAAGGGGTGACCCCGGAGCAAACGTTTGACCGTGTGCTGGTGTCAGTGGGTCGTCGCCCGAACAGCCGCGATCTGGGCCTGGAAAACACCAAGGTGGAACTCGACGCCAAGGGTTTTGTGAAGATCGACAAGAAGCAGCGGACGAACGATCCGACGATCTCGGCCATTGGCGATGTGGCGGGTGAACCGGGATTGGCTCACAAGGCCACGCGTGAAGCGAAGATTGCCATCGAGGCCCTCCTGGGATTGCCGGCTGAATTCGACAACATTGCCATTCCGGCCGTGGTCTTCACCGATCCGGAAGTCGCCTGGTGCGGGCTGACCGAGATGCAGGCGCAGGCCGAGAATCGCGAAGTCGTCGTGACACGGTTCCCGTGGGCGGCATCTGGGCGAGCTCAATCGCTGGCCCGCACCGAGGGGGTGACCAAGATCCTGTTCGATCCCAAGACCGAGCGCGTGCTGGGCGTCGGCATCGTCGGGGCAGGGGCCGGTGAGCTGATTGCGGAAGGGGTCGTCGCTGTGGAAACGGCGATGGTGGCCCGCGATCTGGCGGACAGCATCCATGCTCACCCGACCTTGTCAGAAACATTGATGGAAGCCGCGGAAAGCTTGATCGGGCAGGCGACCCATATGTACCGGCCGAAGCGCTAACTCGACACATTCGATTACGTTCAACGCCTCGCAGCGATCTCAGGATGGCTGCGAGGCGTTGTTCATTTTCAGACCTGGCGATGTCGGCTCCGCGGCGTAAGCTGGGCGCTCTTGCTCGCCTCGGGTTCTCAGTACCAACGCAGACAGGCAGGAGTGCCTGTCTGCTGGAAGCCACGACAGGAGTTATTTGGAATCTGGGTTTTTTGGGCAGGCTGGGTATCTGGATCCAGATTGTCGGTCTTGGCGAATCCCATTAAAATCCGGCCCCCCTTTATACACTTCTCTCCACACATCTCCTGTGATCGATTCTAGCGGGCCGCGATGCGTCTGGTTCTAAGTCTCCTCCTGGTTTGGCTGGCATACGGATTCATGCATCCGTCTGCGCAGGCCACGGAGACTTTGTATCTGAAGAACGGCGATAAGCTCACGGGGAAGCAAGTCGGATTTGGTGATGAGACCCTGCAGTGGAGCTGGCGCGGGACCGAGACGATTGAAGTTCCACTGAGCGAGATCGAACGGGTTGATTATCAGTCCGATCCGGATGGTGCTGAGGATGACATACCGCATCTGATGTTGTTGACCCCGGGGCAGGTCTTCGCGCCGCCCCCTGATCACATTCCGCTGCATGTGCCGCCCCCCGAGCCGCCGCCGATTCCCCAGACGTTGTTGGAGACGCTCTGGTTCGAGTACTTCGACTGGCTTCAGAATGGGTTCGACACCTGGACCGAGCGACTGGAGCTGGGAGGGTCGTTTCTGGAGGGGAATACCAACCAGGAAGCATTCAATACGGCGGCCAAGTTCACCCACGAGACTGATTGGCTGAAGACCCAGATCAATATGGGGGGGCAGTACGCCAAGTCGAAATCGGTACTGACTGCCAATCGCTGGTTTGCCGATACGACGACCGACTTCAAGCGCAAAGACAAATGGATCACGTTTATTCGAACGCTGCACGAATTTGATGAATTTGCCAACCTCGATTACCGGGGGACGGGTTCATTGGGTGTGGGGTACCGATTTGTCGATACCGATCCGCGGCTGCTGGTGGTGCGTGCCGGTCCTGGTGTGACCCAGGAAGTCTTTCACACGCCGCGCGTGCTGCGTACGACTCCCGATTTGTTTACCGAAGTGGAAAGCAAATGGCCGCTTGGCGAACGGATCATTTTTGAAGAAAAGGCTACCGTGCACCCGAGTGTCAACGACTGGAAACTGGTTCGCATTCTGAATACCTCGAGCCTGTTGATTCCTCTCGATTCGTACAAACGCTGGAACCTGAAATTCGGTTTTCGTTTCGAGCATAACGGACAGCCGAATATCAATCGGAAGCCGAGTGATTATTCCACGACGATCAACATTGTCTATTCGCGTAAGTGACGCGTCGACGTGACGCTTCCCCTCGGGTGGGATTCCCTTTACATTCCGGAAACGCCAGCCCACAGGGCCCGGCAGTGGATCTTCAGTAACCTTAAAGAGATCCGCTGGCGACCGCTGCGGGCTGGTATGATGCGACACAGCAACCTGAAACACACTCTGAACAAGGTGGGGCTTCCTCACCGGACCTCCTAAGGAATCAGCATGGCTGGCAAGGTACGTATTGCGATTATTGGTGCGGGCGCGGTGGCCGACTATCACCATGTGCCGGGGATTAAGCTCGATCCCCGGGCCGAACTGGTGGCAATCTGCGACCCCAACGAAAAGTTGCTGGCGGAACGTCAACAGAAGTGGGGACCGGTCAAGGCGACGACCCGGTACGAAGAAATCGCGGCCGATCCCGAGATCGATGCCGTCATTATCTGCACTCCGAACTTCACGCACTTGCCGATCACCCTGGCGTGTACGGCCGGCAATAAGCACGTGATGTGCGAGAAGCCGCTGGGGCTGAATTTTGACGAATCGGCCCAGATGTTCCGGGCAGCACGTGACCGCAACCTGCGGCACATGACCGCGTTCACCTACCGCTTTGCACCGTCGATGCGCTACTTGCGCCATCTGGTCTACAGTGGCGGTCTGGGGACACCCCGCCACTTCCGCAGCCAGCGTTTCCTGGACTGGCCCGAAACGAGCTGGGGCTGGCGCCAATACAAGAAGCTGGCCGGCGCCGGTGACTTGTTCGACATGACGATTCACCGCATCGACTATGCCCAGGATCTGATGGGCCAGATGCTGGCCATTTGCGGAGCCGTGGCCACCTTTGCCCCGCGCGACAAGAACCCGGATGGCACCTCGTGTGCGCCGTCCGAGGTCGACGACTGGTCCGCCTTGATCTGCCAGTTTGATCGCGGCGGCGTGGGCGTGCTGGAAGGCAGCACCCTGATGAAAGGGTATCACTACGAAGGTTTCGGCCACGACTGGGCCGAAGTCAACGGCAGCGAAGGGACTGCGGTTTATCAGCTGAAAGAGCCGAACACGATCCTGGTGGGCAAGCAGGGCCAATCGTTGCAGAAGATCGAAGTTCCTGCCGAGTTCCTCGCTCCGGCCGGCAGCCCGCGCGATCCCAAAGAGGGTGTGCCGAGCACCGTCTTCCGGTACGACCTGGTGTGGGAATTCGTCAGCGCGATCGTCGAAGGTCGCGACTGTATTCCGGGCTTCGACCATGGCGCCTCGGCCCAGGCCGTCGCTGATGCCGTCCTGGAATCGTTCGAGAAGAAGAGCTGGATCAACGTGCCGCAAGACCTGGGCTAAGGTTTCGCAGCATCCACGAAAAACGCCAGCGGACGTCCCGGGTTTCCCCGGTACGTCCGCTGGCTCGTTTTGATCGCCAGTGAACGGCGAGTTTAAGACTCGCCGGCCAGCGGGAGTGCGTGGATCAATTCACTTTTCGTGTCGACAGCTTGCCCAGTCCCACGGTACCCCCCTGGCCGCTCAACCTGATGTAGTAGGTCGACCCGGTCACGAAGCCGCTCAGCGTCAATTTGGAATCGTGATTCGCCCCGGAAATATTATCGTTTGAGCCGAGTAGAGCTCCGGCCGCCGAATAGACTTCCAGGTAAGGATCGAAAGAATCAGGGTGGGTGCCAGTAAAGCTGAACTCGAGCTTGCCGGTCTTGGTGGCTTTGAACTTCACCCAGTCCACATCGGTCGGTGTGTTGATATAGATATCTGAAGTCACGCCCCCGGTTGAGGTGCTGGCGGTCAAGGTCTTCGCTGTCAGCAGGGTGTCGCCGACGTTATCAAAATTGTCGCGAATGGTCAGGCGATACGCACCCTTTTGCAGATCGGCGTAGGTGCTGACACGCACATAGTAGGTGCCGGCCGCCAGGAATGTCTTAATGCGGCTGTTGAGGTCGAGTGTCGCCGAATCATCGTTGCTGAACACCGTGGTGGTGCCATCTGCAGCCAGGATCGTCAGATTTGTGTCCAGCAAGGCTCCTGCCGCGCTCGAGTTGATCAGATCGATGGTGACATAGCCGTCGGCTTGCGCTACCAGCTTGAACATATCGACGTCGCCAACATGTCCGAATTTGCCACTGACTTCGACGACTGGCTTGCTGGCATTGACAGTCAGTGTCTTATTCGAACCATTGATGACGTCTGCATAGTCGTCTGAAGCTGGGACGACAGGCAGAGCGGGATTCAAGGTCTTATTGATCCAGCCGACGTACAGGTCAGTCCGCGTCGAGTAGGATGTGTCGCCGATCTTCGATGTGCTGGTCGAATGGGCCGAACCCACTCCGAGAATTTGATAGCTGCTGCCCACCAGCTTCAGGACCGGGGCTCCCAGATCGTTGGGGGCAAACGTGCCTTCCGTATTGCTGTCCAGTTTCCAGACCAGCTGGGTGGCGGATACGCGTTCGACCTTGGTCAACGCCGTCTGCTTGGTGCCAAAGCTGCCATTGGAACCAGTGGTTCCCGTCCCAGTTCCGCCGAAGCCCACCAGCGTGACGGAGGTCTTGGCGACCACTGTCGTGGTCGAGACGGCCAGCGGTGTGATCGAGAGTACCGGAGTGGTGATGTGCCAGAGGGCGATATCCTGCTTCAGGTCGAGAGTACCGCCTTTGTACTTGGGATAGGTGACGATTTGATCGACCTCGTAAGTCCCCGTGTCGAAAGTCACCGTGGCGGTGCCTCCTGTCAGGTCCAGGCCTTTCGATGCCGAGGCCGTCGTCAGGATCCACTGGGAGGCGATGAGCGTCCCGTTGGCATTGACCACGGTGCCTGTCGTGGGGGTGAAGGTCACTTTTCCGACCGCAGAGAAACTGGCGGTATTCGCACCATTAATAATGCGCGGGACACCGCCGTGATGGATGACATTCGCGGCCGACAGCAACTGCCGCGTTTCGAGATCTTCGACCGCTGCGAAGCAACTGCGACTGACAGCAGTCCGGCGTTTCTTTCCAGAATCGAGACTACGCCACAAGCTGGGGATGACTGCTGGAAGATTGATGAGGGAGTCAAGCATGTTCAGTGTTCTTAACGGTAATGGAGGTCACAGTCTTTGTCGTTGTCCAGCACATGCTGGGACGGCAGCGACGAAATTTTTGCAGATCGATAGAGAACAGCGACTTGCGAAGTGGACTGTTCCCTCGGAAATCTTTGGTCGCCCGTTCCAACACAGCAGTCGTGGCAGGCGCCTGCGACATCACGCTGAAGTGGACGGGTGGCTAGAGAGGCCGCTTTCAGAAGCGGGTACTGAAACAATCTAGGTCAGAATTGACGACTTGGCTGAGAAATCAAATTTCGACTCATCGCAAGTGTGCACTTAATGCTCATTTGCTCTAACTTCTGGCCTGTGACGCCGAAGTCTTCGTGTCTTTTGTTCGGAGTTTAGAGGTTCGCACGCTAACGAAGATGGTTGGGTGTTGGCCACCCGGCGGCGATCAAACGTGGAGCGGGCTTCGAGGCGGGGCGCTTGGAACTCGGCCGCGGCCAGAATGGCCCAGTTGGTGTGGACATGCGCCCTACAGGTTCATTTGCCCTGGAGGTCAGCAGTCTTGCCCGGGGGAGACCTCAGTGAGTGACCATGAGGTTCCTCAGGAATTGTGAGCCCTGCCTGAAAAGGTACGAGAAGTCGTGGAGCTTCCTGGCCGTGCCTCACCGCCGGCGGAATCCTTATGAATTCTGCGGCGGGCAAGTTGCACGTGCTGTGGCTGTGGCGACGTGGCGTCACCGATACCCCGCCTGCCATTCCTGGGTAGGAAAGGCAGGAACTGAACAGATGTCGCGGTGAGTTGGCTTCTGCGGGGGTGGCGAAATGCGAGTTAGCGTCGCAAGCTCTCTAGAAGTTTGCCGATCGCCTGCAGGGCGCCATTCAAGACTTCTGGTTCAGGAATCGGCAGCTGCATGTAGGCGTTTCCGGTCTGCTCATCCCGGACGATTCGCGGCTGCCGACCGCTGGTCGCACCGTTCTGTGCGGGCGACGAGGATTCCCCGGCGAGTTGTTCAAACAGGCGAATCCCCTGCTGGAGCAGGGTGGCGAACGATGTCGAGCCGTCGGCAGGCTGGGGCTGTTCTGTTGCGCCCTTCTGGTCGTGGATCGGGGCGGCTGCGGGTTCTGCTGACTCCTGCTCAGACGGTTGCGAATCGACGCCCGTCTGCCGCGATTCGGCCGCTTCTTCGGCCACCGGGGCGGGCATGCTGCCGGTGATCCTGTCGACCGTCTCCATGAACTTTTTGAGCTTGCTGCCCCCGAGGAATACGTTCTTCTCGCCCCCGTCGAGGACCCCCGCGAACAGGTTCTTTTTGAACTCGATGACCCCCAGCATCCCCTCTTCGATCGTGCCTTGAGCAATGTAGTTGACGACGCTGACTGGCTGGGTTTGCCCGAGGCGGTGGACGCGTCCGATCCGTTGTTCCAGGACGGCCGGGTTCCAGGGGAGGTCCATATTGATCACGATATTGGCGTGCTGCAGGTTCAACCCGACCCCGCCGGCATCGGTCGCCAGAAAGATCCGGCAGTTCGGGTCTTCGCGGAAGCGGTCGACCAGATCTTTGCGTTTGGAGCTCTCGACTCCGCCATGAAATAACACGTGCCCCCACGGTTTGTCCTGCAACCGCTTCACTAACAGCGCGTGCATCCGTAACCACTGGCTGAAGATGACGACTTTGTTCCCTGGAGTTTCCATCAGTTCGCTCAGCAGCGTCAGGACTTCATCTGCCTTGACGCCGCTGTCGGTGCTTTGATCGATCAAATAGCTGCTGTCGCATGACATCCGCATGTTCTGCAGCCCGATCATCAGTCGCCGCTGGTCGACTTCCGTCAGGAATCCATACTGGCGCCACTTCGAGACGACCTTCGCGACCATCTCGTAGTTTTCCTGATGCTGGTCCCGTTGCAATTCGGTCATCGGCACGAAAAAATTCTTGTCCAGCCGGGCCGGCAGCTGCATGGCCATGTCTTTTTTCTGGCGCCGGATCAAGATCGGTTGCAACGTCTGGCCGATTCTGTTGAGGTCTCGATAGCCGACGACCTTGCCGTGTTCATCCAATTGCTGATGATCGTGCAACAGGCGGTAAGTCGGGCCCAGGCGCTGTTGATCAATGAACTGGACGATGGAGACCAACTCCTCCAGGCGGTTCTCCAGCGGCGTGCCGGTCAACACTACCGCGTAAGGGGACGTCACCTGTTTGACGCTGCGGGCCGCGCGCGTGCTCCAGTTCTTGATCCGCTGGGCTTCATCCAGAATGACCAGATCGGGGGCCCATTTGCGGATCATGTCGAGATCGCGATGGACCGTGTCATAGTTCAAGATCTTGAAAAAGCTGGGAGTCTCAAACAGCTCGCGACGCGCCGGGGACAGGCCACCAATGACGACCGCGTCGCGAGTGGTGAACTTGGAAATCTCACGTTCCCACTGGTACTTGAGCGACGTCGGGCAGATCACCAGGACCCGTTCCACCCCCATGTGTTGCGCGAGGATCTCGGCGGTGGCGATCGCCTGGATCGTCTTGCCGAGACCCATCTCATCGCCGATCAGGCAGCGGCCTGCTTTTGCTGCGAACAGCGCCCCTTCGCGCTGGTAGTCGTAGAGTTTGACTTTCAGCAGCGTGTCGAATTTGGCGCTGTGGCTCCCCTCGGGGAATGCGTTGTCGATGGTATTACGCCGGGCCTGTCCGTCACGGACACCCGCGACCAGCCGCAGTGCGTCTTCGTAGCAGCGCAAATCAGTATCAATGGTCGCCGCACGTTCCAGAAATTTTTCAAACTGACCATATCCTGTATCCCGTAACCGGCCTTCGACGTCAAAATACTTGAGCGCGAGGCGTTTCAGATCATCAACCGCCGCCGTGCCGGCTCGAAAACGGACTTCACGCTGTGAGCCGTATTGGACATAGACTTCGCTGTACGGGGGCTGGTATCCCGCCTGCAGATCGGCCCTGGTCTCTTTCTTCTTGCGCAACCGGGCGAGGGTAAATTCGACGTGCTTGCACGTACCCAGTTCGTTGGTGCTGAAGTCGGGGCACGAGCAATAATTGTCGCCCGGCTGGGGGCCCCGAATGGCGACGCGATACGTGCTGCGGCTCGTGGGATTGGTGACCAGAAACTCGGAGAAAACAGAGTGTTCTCCAATATTGGAGAGCTTGAACTTCTGTTCGCTGCCGAATTGCCGCCGCAGTTCGCGCTGCCACTCTTCCAGCGACATTGTGTCGGGCTTTGTGGTCTTGGAGATTTTCGCCTCGTGCGCTGCCCGGCGTTTCTTCTTACCTGGCTGCCGATTGGATTTGACCGTGGCGCTGCGAGCAGAACTGGTTGCGACGAGCGGCCGAGACCGTCGTTTTGAACTGACTCCATTCGAGGCCATTCGTCACTCTCCCTATTCCGGATGCACAATGTGAAAACAAGCCGACCGTGCGGATTATAGAGATGGCGGGGAATTGGTGGCCACTGTGGGAAGGAGAGAATGTCGACCGCTGACATCCGATGGATGAAAAAATGACAAATGCCCTGATGTCGAACCGCTGGCGCAGAGTTGAGGCGTCATACAGGGAGTTTGCAGTGTGCCACCGTCGGCCAGTTTGATCGGAGGCTAAGGTCGAACGGTGGGCAGTTTGGCCGTACGGCGTTCTTTCCTGACGCGGATTTCGTCAAACGTCATTCCCCTCGAAATCCGCTTGGAACAACCCATTCCGCGTGATAGATTTACGGGTATGAGTTTTTCGTAAATACCTTTTCCAACGCGCACGGTCAGGAAGGCGTAAGTTACTCCACGAGCAAGTAGGAGTGACTGCGATGCAATTAATGTCCGAGCCTGAACTCCGAGCGTCTGATTCCGAGCCGGCTGTCGCCGTGAGCGATGCGCGGTTGGTGGACGAAGCGCGCCAGGGGGATCAACAGGCATTTGGCGACTTGGTGAATCGCTACGAACGGCGACTCATCAGCGTCATTTTGCGATTTGTGTCGGATATTGAGCTGGCTCGTGATCTGGCCCAGGAAACATTCCTGCGGACCTATGACCGCCTCGATCAGTTTGATCCCGGACGTCGGTTTGGTCCCTGGCTGTTTCGCATCGGCGTCAATCTGACGCTCGATTATTTACGTAAACGCAAGCGGCGTTTGTGGTTCTCGCTGTTTTCCGAGAGCCCGGCGGAGAAGACCCCCGATCCGTCACAAGCTGATCCGCGACAAGCTTTGGATTTAGAGCAGGAAGTTCGGCGCGTGTTAGAGCTGATTCCTGAAAAATATCGGATGGTATTGGTGCTGCGAGACTTAGAGAACTTCTCGACGTCCGAAATTGCTGCGATTGTGAACCGTAAGGAAGCCACGATTCGGTGGCGTCTGGCGGAAGCGCGAGAGCGTTTTCAACGACTTTGGCTCCGTCGGCAGAATGCGACCAATCCCGCAGCACTCCTCCCTGACCCTGAGGAAGACTCAGATGACCTGTGATCGCTATCGCCCGTTATTGGCGTTGCTGGTCGGTAATGACCTTGATCCGCGTGATGCGGCGGATGTTCGCCAACATGTCAGTGGATGTGCGTCGTGCCAGTCCCAGTGGAAATCGCTGGAGACGTCCCTGAAGGCACTGCAAGTGGTGTCTCAGCGGGCGGTAACGCCTGCGGCGGGGAACCTGTGGCCCGAGTTGTCGCAGCGCGTCGGCGGGCGTCGTACGTTGTCCCGTGAACCGGCTCCCGGGTGGATGACATTGGGTGCGTTTACCGCGGCCTGTGCGGCTGTCTTGTGGTTGACGGTCAGTGCTCCCGTGTTTGACTTTGATCTGGGCGATCCGCAACTGACAGAACTCGATGCGGACGAAGTTTTCTCACCCAGTCCCTTCTCCAGCCAGTTCCCGCAATTGCAGTTCGTGAACGACACGCAGCCGGCAATTCCGTTCCAGTTTGCTCCCAGTGGAGCGCTGGAATCCCCCAACCCGCTGGAAGTTTCGACACAATTGCTGGGCGGACCGCGGAGTTTTTAACACGAAGTGTTGAGCGCTTCATCAATGTGCGGTTTAGGGATTGGGGTCCACTGTCTCTGCCCGTGCCGGGTATCATTGGACTTGTCCAAAGCACTGGCCGAGCTCGTGGCACCCATTTCTGGGCTTTAACGGATCACCAGG
>CAZQUW010000102.1:0-3815 GCA_964596215.1 uncultured Planctomicrobium sp.
CTCCCGCCACCATCAGTCGCGAGACCAGCAGCAGGTTCTGCAGTTCCCAGCCCGATGGTTGAGAGAACTCACACGGCGACACATACCGGTCCCAGAACTCCAGGTTGCGGGCGGCTTCTTCCAGCCCCTCGAGATCTCGTTCGATACCCACATGGCGGCCCATTTCGCTGGCCAGGGAATTGCGGACGTCGAGCAAGTTCAGATCCGCCCCCGAGCGACCAGGCGCCTGGCAATCACTGATCACCGACGGCGCCCGGAAATCATCCGTTGTATTCAATGCCTGCTCGAGTGCGCCGCTTCCGCAATGCTGACCGTAGACCAATCCCTCCAGCAAACTGTTCGAGGCCAGTCGATTCGCACCATGCAAACCGCTGGAGGTGACTTCACCCGCCGCCCACAGGCCGGGCAGCGAGGTGCGGCCCTGCAGATCGACTTCGACTCCCCCTACCATGTAGTGGGCCCCCGGACGAACGGGAATCCGGTCCTTGGTAATGTCGATGCCGAACTCGGCACATACCGCACCGATGTGTGGAAACCGCTCACGAATCATCGACGAAGGAAGATGCGACAAGTCCAGATAGACGCAGGGATGCTTGGTCTTCGCCATTTGTGAAGTGATCGCCCGGCTGACAATGTCACGCGGAGCGAGTTCCCTGGCCGGATCATAATCCCCCATGAATCGATAGCCGTGGACATCGCGCAAAAAGCCACCTTCGCCACGAACAGCCTCGGAAATCAAATGCCGCGAGCTACCGGCGATGTAGAGGACCGTGGGATGAAACTGCATGAATTCCATATCACGCAGGATGGCCCCCGCGCGAAAGGCCAGCGCATGTCCGTCGCCGGTCGCAATATTCGGGTTCGTCGTTTCACGGAAGACCTGTCCCGCTCCACCGGTCGCCAGAATGGTCTGCTTGGCCCAGACAAACGTCCGACCATGCCGCGGGTTCCACACCAGAGCACCGCGACAGACCCCTTCGTGAACCAGCAGATCTATCGTAAAAGTTTCTTCCCAGATCTGGGCCGTAGGCGACTGCTGAATCCGCTCAATCAGTGCCCGCATGACTTCCTTGCCGGTCGCGTCTCCCAGCGCATGCACAATGCGACGATGACTGTGGCCTCCCTCTTTGGTCAGTGCAATCTGGCCATTTTCTTCGTCAAAGTGAGTGCCAAATTCGACCAGTTGCCGGATTTGTTCGGCCGCGTCACCGACGACCATTTCCACGACATCCGGATTACACAGCCCCTTGCCCGCCGCCATCGTGTCGGCGAAATGATTGGCAATGTCATCCAGTGGATCGAGCACTCCGGCAATTCCACCTTGGGCCCATGCGCTGTTCGACAGCTGCAGCACATCCTTGGTGATGATCGTAACTTCGACCTTGGATTCCACTTCCAGACCGGCCCGCAGGCCGGCAATCCCTCCGCCGATAATCAACACGTCTGTAAAGGCGTGGGGAATGCGCTTGGGATGGAACCGCACCAGCGAACGCCGGGCAATCGGGATCGCCAGTTGGGTCAATGCATCTTGAAACATAACGTTCAACTTCTAAGAGGCTTCGGTCATTGTTACCCGCCTCACCTGCCTGACAAGTTGCGGTCCTGATTCTGAATCGGCAGCAGGATCTCATCAATAGTGTAGCAACTACGACTGCCCGGCAACTCCTGCAGCTCATTTTATGCCATCGCACTGGAAGCCCCCGCTCGCCGCAGTGATGGACGACAACAGTGGGGTTTACGCCATGCGGGCGACCAGATTCTCCAGGGCTAGCGTCGACTCGGCCCAGCTAGCTTGCATCAGGCTGTGTTGCTGCAGAAACATTTCAATCTCCGGTCGGCAACGTAAATAAGCATCGACCAGGGCATTGCTGCCCGGGACATACGCCCCCAGATTGATCAAGTCTTCGGCCTGACGAAATGCCGACAAGACCTGCCGCAATCGCTGAGCGGCTGCTTGCTGTGCCGGTGACGTTAACTCGCTCGCGAGGCGGCTCAAGCTGGCCAGCACGTCAATCGCCGGCCAATGTCCCTGCTCAGCAAGTTTTCTCGACAGTACGACGTGACCGTCCAGAATCCCGCGAACGGCATCAGTGATCGGTTCGTGCGGATCGTCCCCTTCGACCAGGACTGAATAAAACGCGGTAATGCTGCCCGCTTCCGTCCGACCGCTGCGTTCCAGCAATCGGGGCAGCAGCGAGAACACACTGGGCGGATAGCCGCGGGTCGCCGGTGGTTCGCCGGAGGCCAGACCGATCTCGCGCTGCGCCAGGGCACACCGTGTAACACTGTCCATCATCAGCAGCACATTCTTACCACTGTCTCGAAAGTGCTCGGCGATAGCCGTTCCCAGGAACGCCGCTCGGAGCCGCAGGATGGCCGCTTCGTCGCTTGTGGCCACGACGACCACGCTCTTCGCCAGGCCTTCCGGACCGAGGTCCTTTTCCAGGAATTCTCGCACCTCGCGACCACGCTCGCCAACCAGCACGACAACATTCACATCCGCCGTGCTGGAACGTGCCACCTGGCCCAGGAGAGTGCTCTTGCCGACGCCGCTCCCTGCAAAAATCCCGAGCCGCTGTCCCTGGCCGCAGGTCAGCAGAGTATCCAAAACCCGCACGCCGGTCGCCAGCGGTTGGTTGATACGAGGCCGTTTCAGGGGTGAAGTGGGGTCGCAATGCAACCGGACACGATACGGCAGAATGGGCGGGGGCAAGTCATCCAGAAACCGCCCACGCCCATCAATGACACGCCCCAGCAATCCATTTCCCACGCGCGCACGCTGCTCCGCAGCCAGCAGTTCGACGCGATTACCGCGACGGACTCCCGACCAGTCCCCATATGCGGCGACCAGGGTTTCTGTCCCTTCAAAGCTGATAACCTCGCCGGTCAATGGAGCTGCATGTTCGCGCCAGATTCGACAGACCGACCCCAACGGCACCGGAAATCCAGCGACCGCTGCTGTGGTCCCCACCAGGCGACTGATGCGCCCGGAGATTCCCAGCGGTACCATCGAGCGAACTTGTTCGGCCAGTTCCAGCATGCATCAGTTTCCGATTCTCGCAGCCCGACTCGTCGGGTCGAGTGTCATCATGATCCCGCAAGGTAAGCCTGCGGACTCGTTGTCATCCTGTGGAAAGCGACTACGAGAGTTCATTCCCCATCAGTTCCGAAGCCAACCGAGCCAGTTGCGTCTCGATACGGCCATCAATCTCACCCTGCGGCGTCTCTACCAGGCAGCCCCCGCGAGTAACCTGGGAATCCGCAATGACCTTAAGAGTTACCGAAGTGGCGAACAACTCGTGCCAGTCGGCAGAATTTGTCTCGATCTCCTGGACATCAGCTGGATTCAGCCGCAGCACAATCGACGAAGCCCCTGCGGTCAGTTGCAGGATTTCCGCGATCAAGGCCCGTGGAACCTCCGGTTGCAGCTGCAATTCTCGCCGGACGATCCGTTCGGCCAAGGTGAGGCTAAGCTGGATCGCGGCGGATTCCCATTGCAGCAGGATTTGTTCGCGATCTTGAATCAGTTGATTCGTCGCCGTCTGTAACGCGGGGACCAGATACCGCAGTCGTTCCTGCAACCGTTGTTGAACCTCGGCCTCGACCGTCGCTTCAAACTCCGATTCCGCCTGCAGACTGCCGGTGGTATGGCCCAATTGCCAGGCTTCTGCACGCAATTCTTCCGCGTGTGCCTCCGCTGCCAGCAGGATCTGCTCAGCCTGGGCCTCGGCGGCCTGCAATTGGGCGTCGCAACGTTGTTCGATATCGGCGTATTGGAATGAAACCGGCAGGCCCCGTTGAGCGAGGTTGTCGGC
>CAZQUW010000102.1:3915-13662 GCA_964596215.1 uncultured Planctomicrobium sp.
CGTTCTCCAGATGCTTGGGCAAAGTGATCAGGCCCTGCTGCGCGAGGTTCCAGGCGACACCCGCAATCGCATCTTGCGCCGCCGCAATATCCAGCAATCTCACAGGTCCGAGATGCTTCAATTGCTGCCGCATGCCGGCCGCGACCGACTTCGGCAACATTCCAAACAACCCCTGCTTGAATGCTTCAGAGCGATCCAGCAGCGCTACCGCACATGCTCGCAGTTCTACCGCGTCCAGAACCGTGGCGAGAGATCGCACGTCCAAATCAAGCAAGTCTTCGAAAATGAGAGGGCAGGGCGGAAGAACCGCGGGAGCCGCCGTTGTTTCGGCTGATTCGTCCGCAACTGGGGAATAATCAACCGACGGCCGCTGGTGCAACCGCGATTGCAAACTGGCAGCCACTTCACGCAGCACGTCCGGTGCTGCCGTCCCAATTCGTCCCAGTCGCTGGGTCACATCCCAGCGTAATGACTCGGGCAGCGAATGCAGAATATGGGCCGCATGGGCCGGCCCCAAGGCAGTTGCCACCAGGGCAATCGTTTGAGGATGCTCGCGGCTGAGCATCTGCGCCGCGTCATTCGCTGAAATTTCGTCTAGAAAGGCAAACGGTGTTTCACGCGTCATCGGAACAGTCGGCGAACTGCGTTCCAGTTCAGCCAGTTTGTCCAGGACAGCCGTATGCGGTGCCGATGGAGGGGGAATCAGCTCGGAATCATCCGATGTCCGCGGCTCGGCCCTGATTGATGGTTCAGTCGACTCTGCGGAAACTGGTGGGCTCGAAACCGATGAACGTGAGCGAAAAACGACCCACAGGAAGCATAGTCCGCAGATGGCACCGCCGGTACCGATCTTCCAGTGCGTCTGCCAGAGCTTGAAATAGGCCTCGTACGGAGCGTCACTCGTCACGACCGGTAATACTTCAACAGGCTCGGCCCCGGCCGTGAGCGGCGTGTATGTCGTCACTGACACAGAGCCGGGATCGCTCCCACGGGGCAGCAAGCGAATCAATTTCTCACGAACGTCACGTTGTGTTTCTGACTTGATATTCGCCAGCGATGCGCGATAGGCACTGTCTTCTACGATCGATTCCCCAGGCGTCAAACCACGCGAACGGGCAATCGCGGCGTAATAGCCTTCGGGAATCGATACGGCAACTTGCACCGATTTGCGATAGTTCGCAGGCTCTGGATCACGAACCTCTTCCATATCGGCCGGTTCGTGAAAGGCTTCCCCGACGCGACTTTCGAATTCAATGCTCCGCAACGCACGAGACGCCGAAACTGGATCAACGCGTGGGGTGGGGGGATGATTCGATCGGGCAAACTCCAGAGATCGGCTGCGGTCGCGACGGCGATGCACGGGAACAAAATCGGCTCCGACGAACGGTTTGTCGTCCTGATCAGAATCCGCGGTCATCGGCAGCAGTTCAACATTCACCGAGACCAGCACATCGGGGATATACCGCAATGCTTGCGTGATCCGGTTCGAATATTCCTCGGCATGTTGTCTGGAAGCACCCTCGGTCCGGTCACTCGCGGCCACTTGTGGCGAACGCCGGCCATAGACGCGGCTGGTATTCATATCAACGACGGTCACATCGTCGGTCTGTGCACCGGCGAGTGCCCCGGCGACGAATTGTTTCAGTGACTGCACAAGTTCTTGCGACAATTCGCGCCCGCCGCGTGGCTTAACGCTGACGTGCGCAGCCAATTGCGGAGCAGGGCGGAATAAATTGGTGGCCTTCGGTCGATCCCACTCCACGACCGCATCTTCGATCTCCGGAATTGCACGCAGGATCTGAGCCAACCGGGTCTTGCGGGCTTCTTCCAGCAACTCGCGACGTTGCTCGGTAGAGGTGAAGACGTTGACCTTGGACTGCATCCGGTCGAACTCGGCTGCGAATTGCGCCGGTAAAGTTTGCTGAGCCAGTGCAGCTGCCGTGTAACGATCGGCTTCCGCAGCAGGCACTGAGATTTTCTGCCCCACCACCCGGGCCTGGTTCAAACCCGCGGTTTTCAAAGCCGCTTGAGTCCGAGTCAGTTCTTCAGCCGAGAAGGTCTTCCCCCCCAGCAGGAACTCGTCCTTGGCAATCGTCACTCCGAATGCAAACCAGCTGATGCCCCCCAACACACCCAAAGCGACAACCAGCAAGCTCCCGCGTTGCGCGACCGATAAGCCGCGAAAGACGGTGCGCAACTGGTCGAAGGTGCGTTGCCAGGCATCCATGACGGTCTGCGATTTAGAGAGGGAGTGAAACGAGTATTAAACTGACCACGAACGCCGGTCAGATCGCAAGGAATAGTATGTCTGCGGGGTGATGGGCCGATATGTATCGCGGATTGCAAAATCTGGCTAGAGCGAGTCCGTCACTTGAACCCCCGCGTCGAGCGTCTACACAAGATTTCATACTGCAGACTGAGATGCAATTTAGAACCGGCGGCTCGCACTGCTGGTCGTCGGCTGCAAGACTCCCGGCCCGTTGAGCCGCTGAGCCGTTGAGTTGGTCGACAGCTCACCTTGACACGTTCGGGCGTTTGCGATTATTAACCCGCTTCTCCGCAGAACTACATTTCAATCGCAGTCCGTGCAACTCAACCGGCGATCGCTCGCCGGCACAATTTGCACTCCGCAACTGCTCCGTCGGTATCAAATTCACTTCGATTTCCAACAGTATTCACTCACGATTGGCCCGCCCTGCTGTCACCGCGACCCTGGTTGCCCTGACATTCCAGCTGTGCACAGATTCTCCCCACCGCCTGCCCTGCTAAACGACTTCGCAATGAATTATGGCGCGCCACTCGGCCGCGTTGATCTCGCTGCGCCCACGTGCCCGTTCCCACCACACGATCACATCGCCACACCACGTCTTCCCTTCTTCTCTGCTGACTGACGTTCTGAACTTCGGTTCGAAATGCCGAGTCTGCGGGCCACCATTGAATTGACATCGGTTGCTGTTCCAGCAGCTTCTGGGAGGAAAACATGCCGTTCACCGACGGTACTCATACAACTCAGCGTCCTCGATTGCTGATTCACGCCGCAGCACACCGCTGGTCGGACCTCCTCTGCACGGCTGAACCAAACTGGGAACTCGTCTGGGTCGCCAGTGACGAACAGTTCGCTGAGCATCTCGCCCAGCAGCGATATCCGGTCGCCCTCTACGAGCAATCTGCGACCGTGGCCGACGCATTTGATAAACCGCTGCCCGCAAATCACGGGTCGACGATCTTCCTGCAATTATCCGATGAGTTTCCAGTGGGTCGCCTGGACGGAGCTTGCGACTTTCTGGCCCGAGTTCATTCACGGACGACACCCTCCGAGCTGGCCCAATGGCTGCAGGTGGCCCTCGAGGTCCATCAGATCGAAGAAGAACGGACACGCCTTCAACGACGGCTCGCTCTGCGACGCTCACCGATTGTCGGCTGCAGTTCCGCTATTGAACGACTGCGAGTACAGGTCGCGAGCGCCGCGCTCTGCGACTGGCCCGTCCTGGTGCAGGGCGAACCCGGCTCCGGTCGTGATCTGGTTGCACAGGCCATTCATGAAGCCAGCGAACGGTCACACCGACCATTCATCAAGATCAATTGCCGGGTCCATACTGCGGTCTCGCTGGAACGCGAACTGTTTGGACAGGCGGCCCTCAAGCCCTCGGAAGCAGCAGTCGCCGGCCGGTTTGAACTCGCTGACGGCGGCGTGATCCTGCTGGACGGCATCGATGAAGTTTCGCTGCCACTGCAGAATGTGCTGGCGCGTGTTCTCGAATCCAAGTCATTCCAGAGAATGGGCGAATCGCACGAAATGCCACTGACGGCGCGTGTCATCGCCATCTCAACCCGCAACCTGGCGGAACTCGCCAATCGAGGCGACTTCCGCGAGGAGTTGCTACGACATTTTGCGGGCCCGGTGTTAACGCTCCCCGCGTTGCGAGAAATTCGTTCTGACATCGCACCGCTGACCGAACACCTGCTTCAGAAGATTGCCCAGCATCTCGGTGAACCGCCGCGCCGCTTGATGCTGGAAACTCTGCAACATCTGCAGGCCCACAACTGGCCGGGCAATGTGCGGGAGTTGGAACTCCTGCTGGAGCGGGCTTGCAGCATGCAGCAAGGCTCCAAACTGACGCCAGAAATGGTTGATGCCTGGATCAATGCTCCGCTGCCATTCGAAGTGACAAGCTCGGGTGTGACGCTGGCACAGATGGAACGCCAATTGATCGAAGCCACGTTCGCCCGGTGTGCCGGAAACCGCGAACTGACAGCTCAAACGCTGCAAATTGGACTGAGAACACTGTCGGGCAAGCTCAGAGATTATGGCTATCCACCACGGGGCGGACCTGGTTCAAACCAACTGTCGCGCGAGCGGGAAGCTGCCTAGTCGCCTGCGGAGTTGGTCCTCTGGGGGTCCGACGTCTATGATTCCTGGACTCCCGACACCATCCCCAATTGCTCCCCACGGCAATCCGACGGGGCCGTCCGGCAGAATCAGTCAACCGTTCGTGTCTTGGTTTACGCCTCGCTTGAGAAAAAGACATCTGCCTAAACATCTTGTCTTAAATCTTTTGGGGCGATACTATCCACTTTAGCGGTTATGCAGCCCCTAGCGTTGCGCCGCGACACGAATCACCTGGCTCCCCGTCCTGACGGGTGGGACAGGTTCATTTTGTGGTCAGCTCTGCGGGAACAGTTGCCTCACGAGCCTTATTTTAATCGCCCCGAACCCTAGATCGACGCAGGTCACGATGTTCAAGACCCCCTCTCGTGCGGCGAGTACCGCCACTCTGGTGGCCATGTGTTTGGCGGGGACGGCGCTCCTGGCCCAGCAATATGTGGCTCCCAAGCCTGAGTTTACGCAGATCACCAAGCTGGTCTGCCAGATGATCGAAAAAGAGCATCTGGCGCGGCTGCCGATTAATGACTTGATTGCCGGCCGGGTGCTGGATCATTTCGTCAAAGAATTGGATCCGCAGAAGCTGTACTTCCTGCAGTCTGATATCGATGAGTTCAGCCAGGTGCGCGCCACGCTCGACGATACTGTCAAACAAGGCAACATCGATTGGGCCTACGCGACCTTTCAACGTTATCTGGATCGTCTCGACCAGCGGATGGCAGAAGCCGAGAAACTGGTCGATGCCACGTACGATTTCACCGTCAAGGAATCCATGATTTATGACGCCAAGGAATTGAAATGGGCTGTCGACGATGCGGAAATCAATGAACGCTGGCGCAAGCGGATCAAGTACGATCTGCTGCTCTTCCGCCTGGAAAAGATGCCCGAGGAGGAAGCGAAGAAGAAGCTGCATAGCCGGTATCGCAATATCAAGAAGAACATGCACCAGACGGAATCCGAGGACATCCTCGAGATTTTCCTGACGTCGCTGGCCTCAAGTTTCGATCCGCATTCGAGCTACATGTCCCCCCGTTCGGAAGCTGATTTCCGGATTCAGATGAAGTTGAGTCTCGACGGTATCGGTGCGGCATTGAAGTCTGAAGACGGCTTCACCACAGTCGCGCAGATCGTCAAGGGTGGCGCTGCCAGCCGCGACGGTCGGTTGAAAGTAAAGGACCGTATCGTCGGAGTCGGGCAGAAGCCTGAAGAAATCACCGACGTCGTCGACATGAAGCTCAGCAATGTCGTGAACTTGATCCGCGGCGAACGCGGCACCAAGGTCTACCTGCGAGTGATGCCTGACGGCGCGACCGAGACCAAGATCTACGACCTGACCCGCGACAAGGTCGAATTGAAAGAACAGGAAGTGAAGGGCGAGATTATCGATGTCTCGACCCGCATTCCCGGCACCCGTGGTCGCGTGGGGATTGTGCACATTCCCTCGTTCTACCGAGATTTTGCCGGCCAGGAAAGCGGCCAGGAAGACTTCAAGAGCACAACACGTGACGTGAAGGCTGTGCTGAAAGACTTCGCGAAGAATGGCGGCGTGGACGCGTTGTTGATCGACTTGCGATTCAACGGCGGCGGCGCCCTCAGCGAAGCGATTGAACTTTCGGGCCTGTTTATTGATGAAGGGGCCGTGGTACAGGTGAAAGATCAGCGCGGCAATGTGCGCCATCTGGACGACGAAGATACGCGGATCGATTTCAATGGCCCGCTGGTCGTCGTCTGCAATCGCCTGGCTGCCTCGGCTTCCGAGATCTTCGCCGGCGTGATTCGCGACTACCAGCGTGGAATCGTCGTGGGTGACACGACGACTCACGGAAAGGGTACCGTTCAAAGCGTGATGCCGGTCGGCAAACGCCTGTTCGACCTGGGACAGTCCCCAGATCGGGGAGCGTTGAAACTCACGATCAACCAGTTCTATCGAGTCAACGGCGACTCGACCCAGAAACTGGGTGTGCCTTCCGACGTCGTGCTCCCCTCGTTGCTGGATCACATGGATCTGGGCGAAGCATCGTTGGATAACGTAATGGCATTCGACCGCGTACCACCTGCCGAACACAAGAACTACCGTGCGGTGGCCCCGGCAACCGTCAGCCTGTTGCGTGATCGCAGCAAGGCCCGCGTGGCAGCGTCCAAAGAGTTCGCCGACATCAATGACAACATCAACAAGTACCTGAGTCGCAAGAAGCGGAAGTCGATCTCCTTGAACGAAGTAGAACTGAAGCAGGAACGTCTCGAGGAAGAAGAGAAGACCAAGAAGGAAGCCGACGACCAATCCGAGAAAGGCGAGGGCCCCATCTTCCCGAGCGAAGCGTACAACAACGAATTGCTGGCCATCACGCTGGATTACGTCAGTGCCCTGAACGGCACATTGACGGCCAAGAAATAGTCACCTGATTCTCCAGCCCCGAATGGTGTTTAACCATTGGCGGATGGAAACTGTTTTCAATGCGGTACAACCCGGCAGAGTACCTGCCGGGTTTTTTATTGGGTTCCTGTCGTAGCAGAACCACGCCAGAGTTCAGGCGAGATTGACGAGCAATCAACAATCGTTTTCTGGCAACTTCGACGACGGGGATTAAGTTTCTTCGCCACAACCGACGATCTGGTGTTTAAGGCTGTCCTGACGAAACTTTGTTGAATCGGCGCGAGGCAGATTTCGGTATTACCCTGGTCATCCACGCTGACGACGATGAAGACACTCCCTGCTTCCAGGCAGGTTGAAACTGATCCAAACATATCGCACACAACTTGTCGAGCATCGATTTTGAAAGGAAACTCTCTCATGCAACGTCCCCTGTTGCGGACCCGATTCGCGGTCCTCATTCCCGTGATCGCCGTCCTGGCTGGTACGGTGCAGGTTTTTGCGGCCGACGCGGTCCCCTCGGAACGCCGGCTGGGAACCGATGTCATTGCCTACTTCTCGGTTCGCAACATCAGCGAAATGAAGAAGGCCTGGAATGAGACTCAGCTGGGCCAACTGATCCGAGATAAAGATCTCGCCGATTTCCTGAAGCAGTTCGAAGCCCCGTGGGCGAAGCTCAGCGAAGAGTTCGAGAAGGAGTCAGGGATTGCCCTGCAGGACGTCCTGGACGTTCCGCACGGTGAGTTCGCCGTCGCCGCTCTCTACACCGTCGGTAAGCCGATGGCAGCAGCCGGGTTCATGGATTTCGGCGAGAAGCGAGAAACGGTCGACAAGCTGCTCGAGAAGATGAACAAGTCCTTGACCGACGACGACAAGGCCGAGCGTTCCGAGGAAGAAATCGAAGGGACGCAAGTCGTCGTCTACACACTCCCCGAAGCTGAAAGCGAAGAAGAAGAGGACGAAGAGAGTAAGACAAAAAAGAAGCCCGCGCCAGGGACCATCTGTTACTTCATCAAGGACACGACCCTGGTCGTCAGCAGTCGTACAGACGCCCTGAAAGCCATCCTGACTCGCTGGGACGGTCAGCATGATCGCATCTTCGCTGACAAGCAGGCCTTCAAATACATCCGCGAAAAATGCCGTGGAGAGAACTCTGACGCAGTCCCGCACGTTACCTTCTACGCTGATCCAATCGGCCTGATGAAGGGCCTGATGGTGCTCGGTGGTGCAGACACCACTCAGTCCGCATATGTCCTCGGCCTGCTGCCATCCCTCGGATTGGACAAGCTGAAGGCGTTTGGTGGGACACTGGACATGGGCACCGACGATTTTGATACGGTCTCTCGGGCTCTGGTCTACATCGAGCCCCCCGCATCGGGCGTGTTGAATGCCTTCCAGTTCCCCGCCAAGGACCTGACTCCGCCGAAATGGGTCCCTGCCACGGTCAGCACATACGGCGCCGTTAACTGGGACATTGCCGCAGCCTATACCACCGTGGAAACACTGTACGACACGTTCCTGGGCCAGGGAGCCCTGGCCAAGGTCGTCGACAACCTGGCCGAACAGGAAGACGGCCCCAAGATCCATATCAAGAAGGACGTTGTCGATCAATTGACCGGCAGCATTACGATTGTGGGCAGCGTGCCTGCTGACGCCGAAGCGCTGAGCGGCGAACGTTATCTGTTCGGATTGGAATTGAAGGAAGAAGCCCCCGTCCGGCAACTGCTGGAAAAGCTGGCCGACCTGGACGGCTTTCCTGGGAAGGTCCGCGAGTTCGAAGGTGAAAAGATCTTCGAGATGCCAGTTGAGGAAGAGGACGATGAGGACGCCCAGCCTGAATACCATCCTGCGATGGCCATCACCAAGAAGCAATTGATGTTCGCCACCCATGTGCAGGAACTCGAGGCTCTGTTGCGGTCCGACGCCGACCGTGAATCGCTGGCCGACAGCGAAGCCTACAAGGCCGTCGCTAAACGCTTCCCCGAGCAGACATCTTCGCAAAGCTTCCAACGTTCGGACGCCCAGCTGAAGATGCTTTATGAAGCCTTGAAGAGCGGTGCGTTGACCGAAGCCCTGTCCAAGGACGACTTCGAACTCGATGTCAGCACACTGCCTGAATTCGATGTGCTGAAGAAGTACTTCCAGCCGTCGGGGGGCTACATGAAGCCTGATGAACGCGGCTGGTTCATGATGGGCTTCAGCCTGAAGGGCAAAGCCGCCGAATAACGCGACCACAAGACGCGAACGACTCTGGGCCGACCGGTTGCCGCAACGCAGCCGGTCGGCCTATTTTTTTGGGTGTGGCGACCAGACGAAACCCAGAAAGCGTCAGCCGCTTGCCTCCGCACAAGCAGGCCAATCCACGGGTTGGTTGCGACTAACTTTCTGGCGCACCGCCCGCTGTCGAAAGACTTGCGGCACTGACGAATCGGTGGCCGGCCACTAGGCAATCTGGCCGACCACTCGCCTACATCAGCCGCAGCCGTTTCCGCAACATCCACTCAACCGACAGTACGGTCGTAAATAACAACAGGATCAAATAGTGATTCCACAGCGGCTTGGGATTGTCCGTCTTCAAGGGGACCGGCTCACCGGGCGGCAGGCTTGCCGGTAATCCTTCGGCTGTGGCAATCGGGAAGTACTTCGCGTTGGTCTGCTGGGCAGCCTGCGTCAACTCGGCCACATCCAGGCGCAGGGTCTGGGTTTCCTTCAGCGGAGACTCCACGCGAAAATCCTTGGAGGGGGGAGCTCCCGCAAACGCTGGCGTTTCCACGACCGCGTGATAAGAGCCTTCAGGCGCCTGGTTCAACTGACCTTCAAACGTCGATGGGGCCTGGGGCAGGCGGGTGAGCTTCAGCTTGCGCTGCGGATCTCCGGGTCGCTCCAGGACCACCGTGACACCGTCGTCGTTGACCGGTGTCTGCCGATCGTCCAGGAAGCGGACACGCACATAGATCGGCTCACCCTTCTGATAAACCGACCGGTCCAGGGT
>CAZQUW010000102.1:13762-16388 GCA_964596215.1 uncultured Planctomicrobium sp.
ACCGTCAATTGCGGCTGGAAACTCTCCGTAATCGGACTGGTCGCCGAGGGGGCCTGTGCGGAATCGAGTTCAATCGGCAGGAGGTCGGCGAGATGCGTCCCCTTGTAACTCAATGGATTCGACTGCGGACCGGCAATGAACAGCAGGCCGCCCCCCTGGTCTTTCACAAAATCCCGCAGATTGTCCAGCACCAGGGGGCTCAGATAGGCCAGGCTGAGATCTCCCAGCAGGATCACGTCGTACTGCAGCAGCTCGCTCTTCTGAACGGGAAAATGAGGCTTGGCAGTCAGATCTTCCGCGGAATACTCGGGATCGGCATCCTGCAGCACTGTCGCCAGCTCGACCGTCTTTTCACGCTCGAGAAGGTGCTTCAAATAGCGGAACTCATACCGCGGAGTGTTGTCCGCCAGCAGCACCCGGATCTTCTCTTTGCGGACGGAAACGTGCCGGGTTTCCTTGTTGTTATCGAGGCGGAATTCCTTCGGCTGAGGACTGACTTCCAGGACCAGATCGAGTTCACCGACTTCGGTGGGAGTGAACGTGATCTCCAGACCCAGCGGTGCCTTGTCGTCCGTCACGGTGACCGTCTTTTGCTGCAGCACCTTGTTGGTACCGGCCTGCTTCAGTTTCACCTCAATCGGCTTCCCCGCAAAACCAGACGCTTTCAATTTCGCCGACACAGTGATGGGGTCATCGACGAAGGCGACTTCATCCACCAGCGTGTCAAACAGGGCCAGATCGCGCAGCGGTTCATCGTTGCCAATTCCGACCGTATAGAGGGGCACACGTCGTGCCCGGGCATAAGCGGCCGCCGTTGACAGGCGCTCGGCTTCGGTCGTCGTCGTAATCCCATCCGAGATGATGATGATGGCCGCAGGTGGCGTGCCCCGCAGATCATTCAGCACACCCCGGACCGCAGGCCCCAGCCGGGTGTTGTCACCCTGTGATTTCAGATCTTTCACCAGTGGCAGCAGTTCCTGAATGTCGGCCGGCTTGATCACATCTTTATTACCGAACCAACTGGCGCTCTCGGCAAACGTGTAGATTCGCAACTTGTGCTGCCGCTGCAGTTCGGCCATGAACTGGCCCCCCTGACGTGTCAGCAACGCCTTAGCCAGGTTCAACCGGGAAGGGGTCTTCGCTCCGCTCTCTGCCAACAGTCTGGAGACCGCCTGCTGCACCTTCGCATCGGCGTATTGATCGGGCGTGTCCATGCTGCGTGACGTATCCAGCATGATCACCACATAGGGCAACCCGGTCCGTTCAATTCGCAGCACCGCTTCGCTGATCATGAAAAGCAGCAGGCCAATCGACATCAGCCGCAAGCCAATCAGCAGGCTGCGCCAGTACCGGTTGATATTCTGCCCGTCGCGCCGATAGATGCTGACGACGAACAGCACTGTGGCGATGGCAAACAGCAGCAGAAACCACGGCGGCCAGGGAAAGGTATGCCCCCAGTGCCACGACGTCCCCTGACCGGGATCTGCCGGCGGCACATCGAACATCCATTCCAACAAACGTTGCAGCATGAAGATGGCACGCAGAAAAATGCAGGAGCTCAACAGCCCCAGACCAGGCGCTGGGACAGCCCCTGATTATAGCCGCAGCAGAGGCAAACCGACAAACAGCCACCGCCGATGACCGGATAAGCAGCAGCCGACAAGGCTGATTTCAGAACTGCATTAGACTCGGATTAAGACAGGCAATGGCCAGTTTGTCTGTCATCCGCAACGTCCTCCAGTATTCAGGCCGGCTATGATTAACGGCTTGCAAATACGCTGACCTTATCCGTGTTTCATCTGTGTCCATCCGTGGCTCACAAATCGTCTTCAGAACTCACCGGAGACTCCCAGACACCGAGTTAAACGACAATCGCAGGGCTGACACGAATGTCCGTCCTGCGATTTCGAATGTGATTTAACGCGGCCGAATCGAATTACTCGGCGGGTTTCTTCTCTTCTGGCTTCTCCTCCGTCGGCTTGTCGTCCTTGGGCTTCTCGTCGGCTGGCTTTTCAGCTGCCGGCTGATCAGCTTCAGGCTTCTTGTCGTCGGCCTTAGGTTCTTCCGGCTTCGCTTCCGCTGGCTTGTCGGTCTTGGGAGCGTCCGCGGCTGGCTTCTCTTCGGGCTTGGATTCAAGCTTCGGTTCTTCGGTCTTCGGTTCACCCGGAGCAGCTTCGCCCGGCTTGGGTTCGGGCTTGGTCTTTTCTTTGACCAGGGTGGCTCGCGACAACCGCAGCTTGAGGAAGTTCTCCTCAGAGATCACGTAGTACCAGTCAGCGAAACGCTCATTGAGTTCCTTGACCTTCTTCTCGCCCTTGGCCACTTTTTCGTTGTAGGCCTTCAGGTCGTCTTCGTACTTCTTAGTCGCCGCCAACAGATCGGCCTTAGCCTGCTCTTCAGGGGTCGGGCCCTTCGGTGCAGCCGCGGGGGCTGCTTCTTTCTTCACGTCAGCAGGTTTGGCCTCAGCGGCGGGCTCTTTCGTTTCAGCCGCCTCGGGCTTGGCTTCGGGCTTCGGCTCGGCGGGCTTCTCTGCAGCAGGCTTCTCGTCGGCCTGCTTCTCAGCCTCGTCCTGACAATCTCCCTGCTTGGCAGCTTCGTCTGACTTCGCTTCCGGTTTCGCTTCAGC
>CAZQUW010000102.1:16488-20738 GCA_964596215.1 uncultured Planctomicrobium sp.
GGTTTTTCGTCCGCAGGTTTTTCCTCTTTGGGTTTCTCTTCGGTCGGCTTCTCGTCGGCGGGTTTGGCTTCTGCGGGCGCTTCAGTTTCCGGCTTCTTCACTGCGGGCTTCTTGGCGGCCTTGCCCGGGGCTTCCGGCTTGGGCCCCAGGGCTTGCGGGTCGAAGTGCGCGGTGATGAAGACATAGCGGTTCTTGGTGGAACCCTTTTCTTCAGCCTTCTCCTTCTTGCCCTCTTTTTCATCCTGTTTCCGCTGATCAGCCTCGATACCGGTCTCCATCTCGAGTTCCGTACCGAGGAAGACTTCACCAAAACGCAGGGTATAAGCCACGCCCGCGTCGGTGATCGGAATCATCTCGCCCTGATCGCAGACCAGTTGGCCATCGGGCTGAAAGTAAAAACCTTTGGACTGCAGATCACGCATGGCGATCTGGTCGAGAGCAATCCCCTTATCTGATTTGAGATCCGCGCTCAGACCTTCCGGTTTTTCACGAACACCCAGGATCTTCAAGTCGGCCAGGGCAGTGGTCATCGTGCCGACTTCGGTCTGGTTCACTTCTTCTTTGGTTTCGTCCAGACCATCCAGCGTCCAGGGATCGGCCGGCTTGGCACGCTTCAGGATGTTCGTCTCCTGACCGACAATCTTCCCCTTCTTCTTATCGATCGAATACTTGTTGACGACGATTTCGCTGAGATTCTCACCCTGCAACTGTAACAGGTCCGACTCGATCCAGTCGGCGAACTTGGTCGACAGGTCGATATTCAGTTTCGCCATGTAAACCGACTTTTCAGCCGGGTTGCGGATGTAATAGTAGCTGTCGCGATTGGGGACGCGCTTCCCGATGATATAGTCGACGAGCACCTTCCCTGACGCGTCCTTCAGGGTCACGCGTTGTCCGCGCCCCTTCAGCTTCTTGCTGTCCTCGTCCAGCGGATCGACGACCTGCATCGCTACATATTGCTCAGGGTCCTTGGTCGCGAACTGTTCCTTCTTGATCCCGATCACCGAAGCGGCGGTCTTCGCCAGGCGGTCCTTACCGTCAGCCGGGTAATTGCGGTGCGAACCAATGACCCACTTGCCGTCCTTCTCTTCGACGTTGAACACCTTCGAGCGGGTGCTGTCTTCGTTGAAGCTGACGACGGTCAACGACTTCGCATCCGTCGCAACGAAGTCCGCGAAGAAGGGACGTCCCACATCGCCGAATTCATCCGGGGCCTTGGGAGTGGACGGAGCAAAGAAGATCGCGAGGACCACCGACACAGCGGCGACGCCGACATAGCTGATTGTTCGCGTCGATTCGTTCATCGAGGTGTCTCCAAAATATCTTTTCGAGGGGCGGCCAGCAGGCTGGCACGCGCCGCAGAGTCAGTCGTTTTCAGCAAACTTGCAACAAAACTGTCTTGGCAAGCCCCGGCGGCACAAGTCCCCGGATTCCTATTTTAACTATGTTAATCTCATCCACGAAGAACCCGGGGGCTTACGCCACCCGGCCCATCGGGACGAGGATCTGCAATCTTAACTACTGCTTGACCAGACGGTCGGGATTGATATTCCGGTTCTCGTCAGCCAACCGTCGCAGGAACACCCACAGTCCGACCAGCAGTGCCGGAATCGGGGGCAAAATCACCGACAGCAGGCTGTAGCGGAACTCGATGTTGCGGATCTCACGCTCGCTCTCGTTGCGGGCCTTTTCGATCTGCTGCTTCTTCTTGTTCTCGATTTCCGATTCTTCAATCGCCAGCCGTCGCGATTCTTCTTCCTGCAACATTTGACGCTTCAAGACCTTGGACCGCTCGTCCAGAGACTTGTCGTTCTGCACGGCTTCGACCTGCTTCTGCAGACGCGCCTTGGCCTCTTCGAGCTGCTTCTTGGCTTCCTTCTCGGCGGCGTCACGTTCTTCGTTTCGTTTGCGGGTGAAGACCTGCGTACGAGCTTCCACGGCGGTCAGCGTCCGCTCCTTGGCCCGTCGCTTCCGCAACGGAATCAGGGCTTCGTCACCCGCCAGATCGTCGACGCAGTCCAACGCAAACGTCACGTTGTCGAGACGCAGGTTGTACAAATCGCGTTCGCGAATATCGAACATCGAATCTGAGATCAGATCGATGTCACAGACATAGATCACGTTGACTTGTTCAAACGGATCCTTGGCATCCTTCGCAGGAGCCTTGGATTTAATCTTCGCCGCGAGGACATACTGCTCGCCATCGGGCAGCATGTGCGGTGCATCGCGATTAATCTGCGGGCCACCCATGCCGAAGAAGCTGGGCGTCTCCTTGATCAACTCATCCCACATGATCGTGCCCGAACTGGTGCTCGAGCGTAACAGCGGAATGAACTCCAGACCGGCGTTCTCACGCTGGCGAATCGTGCCGGGGAAGGGGACCAGCATTTCCTGCAAGCCGCTGGTCACCGCGCTCTTGCCGCTGAAACCGCCCGCTCCGGGACTCTTGGCACCGACCCAGATCAACTCCGGCCCGATCATCAATTCGGTGTATTCCGGATGCGGTGTGTATTGATCGAAGACGACCTCACCGTTGTCCCAGGCCACTCCCAGCAGATTCATCAACCGGGTTGCCTTACCGTTGTCGGCCTTGGGCTGTGGCGGCGGTTGTTGCCCGCCGAACGGGCCACCACCGGCGGCCGGCTTCTGCTGCCGCGGGGCACTGCGGATATCAAACAGCGGCACAGGATCGTCAAAAATCAGCGTCGGCTTACCCTGCTTAACGTAATCCACAAAGTTCTGCATTTGCGGTTCAGTCAACGAGGAAGGCAACGCGGCAATCAACACGTCGTAGGTCCCGGTGATCGGCGAATCGGCCATCACCTGTTCGACTTTGTATTGTTTCTTCAACTCGGTCACGATCCGCCATTCCGGTGACTGCCGGAACGTCGCAGGATCAAACCCACCGGCCAGTTTGACGTCAGTCGTCAGGATGCCGATACGAACTTCTTTGTCCGTCACAATCGTCCGAATCGAGCGGGTCAGCTCGTATTCGACGGGTGTGCCCACGTCGAAGAACGGAATGACCACTTCCTTATCGGAACCGCTGCTGATGACGCAGCCCATGTAGATTGATTCGACCGAGAACTTACCGCCACGCTGGCTTTGCACCGTCTGCGGATTGATACCAAAGCCCTTGGCTTCATCAGCGGCCGTGCTGAACTGGTCAGTCTCGACGATGCGGACGCGGACCTTGTCGCCGCCGATCTGGTCGAACTGACGCAACAGACCGATCAGGTTGCTGCGTGTCGCGACGTATTCACCGGGAACCTTCGGGCTGATAAAGGCCTGAATGACAACCGGCTTCTTGGCATCAATTGATCGCAGCGTTTCGCGAGTCGTCGGGTAAACGCTGTAGATTCGCTCGGCAGTGAAGTCGGCACGCATGCCGGCAAAGCCGGAGATCGCAATGTTCAAGCAGACCAGGGTGACGGCCAGGGCCACACCGCGGGTCAGATAGTGCCAGCCCATCGAACCGTGCGGTCCGCCACTCCAGTGACGCTTGGCGATCATCACCAGATTGACATACAGCATGAATGCCGTGAACGAGACGAAGTAGAGAATGCCTGACAGCGGAACCATGCCCAGCCCGAAGTCCCGCAGATGTTCATCGATCCCCAGGTTGTTCAGCTTCGACAGGTTGCCCCAGTCAGGAAACACAATCCGCCCCAGAGCGACGGGAATCGCACAAATTGCGGAGCCCAGAATGAAGGCCACTGTAGAACTATTAGTCAATACCGAGGCCACCATGGCAGCACTCAGCAGGGCAGCTCCGGAGATCCAGTAGCCAATATAGTTGGCCAGGATCAGCATGAAGTCGAAGTCGTAGTCGATGGGGTTGAAGGCCGACTTGGCGGTCAGGAACTTCAAGACAATCGTGGTGCCAAACACGAACGAAAACGCCAGGGCGGTCGTATAAATCGCGAGCAGCGACAGATACTTGCCCAGCAGGATTTCGACGTCGTGCGCCGGCAGCGTAAAGAGCAGCTCATCGGTTCCCTGCTTCTTTTCCTCTGACCAGCTGGTCATGGCGATCGCGGGAATGATGAACAACAGAATGAGCGAGAACCAGCCATTAAGCTGATCCAGGGTCGCCTGGTTGTCGGCAAAGAATTCGGGAGTGAATGCTCGAAAGGCCATCAAACCCACGAACGCCACCACAAACAGGTAGCCGATCACGCTTGAGAAATAGCTCAAGAAGTTGCGTTTGAAGACCGCGAGGATCACATGTGGTCGCAGGGACATAGATG
>CAZQUW010000103.1:0-1240 GCA_964596215.1 uncultured Planctomicrobium sp.
CGAACAGCCTGTTGGACATTTCGTCCGATGGCAAATGGCTGGCCGCCACCAATCGCGACAACGGTACGGTTTCGATCGTTGACCTGCAGTCGAAAAAAGTCGTGCATGAGATTCCCGTGGGACACCATCCCGAAGGCGTCACGTTTCTCGGTCAGACGACAAACATCGCGATCACGGTTTACGGGGACGATCAAGTCGTCCTGGCCGACGGGGCCACGGGCAAGGTCACCGGCCGCATCGCGGTGGAAGACGAACCGTATGGCATCGTTGCGAGCCTGGATGGCCACCGCGTCTACGCGACCCTGGAGTATCCGGCGAAGATCGTAGAAATTGACATCTCCACACAGAAGATCGTCCGGACGCTTGAGATTGGCGGCAATGCCATTCGCAGTGAATCGCTGGCACCGCCGTTCCTGCGCGGGATCGCACTGTCTCCGAAAGACAATCGCCTGTATGTCACCGAGTATCTCACGGCCAACGTCCATGCGTTTGACTTGAGCAGCGGGAAGGAAGTTGACCGCTGGATCGGTAATTCCGCCGACAATATTTCACGTCAGATTGCGATCCACCCGACACGCCCCAAGGCCTATCTGCCGCACATTCGCTCTCGTACGCATGTGAATCGCGGTGAAGGTTCGGTCGTGCCGTTTGTTGGCGTGTTGACGACCAGTGCCGGTGAAGGCCGACGTCGCGTGACGATGCCGATGGATGCCTTCACCAGCATCTTCGTGGTCGCCAATCCATGGGAAACAGCCATTTCGCCCGATGCCAAAACGGTCTGCACCGTCTTCGCCGGGACCGATGATATGTATGTCTGCGATGTGGTGGATGATGACTACCGCGAACTGGCTCACCGCCGCACGGTGAAGCTGGGGCATAATCCGCGAGCCGTCAAGTTCACCCCCGATGGATCGCGATTTTACGTCTACAATACGCTGGATTTCGCAGTGGCCGGTTACGACACCCAATCCCTGCAGAAGATTGCCGATATCCAGGTTTGCGAGAATCCGCTGGGGGACGAGAAGTTGCTGGGCAAGATTCTGTTCTACACCGCACTGCAGCCGATGGTGGGGCGGCGGTGGATTTCCTGCTCCAGCTGCCACCCGGATGGAGATTCGGACGGCCGGACCTGGCAGAATCCGGAAGGTCTGCGGAATACCACGGCCCTGTATGCAATGGCCTGGACTCACCCGCTCCACTGGTCGGCCGATCGCGATGAATCGCAAGATTTTGAGCACAC
>CAZQUW010000103.1:1340-11081 GCA_964596215.1 uncultured Planctomicrobium sp.
CTCACCCGCTCCACTGGTCGGCCGATCGCGATGAATCGCAAGATTTTGAGCACACCATCCGCGGCCAGCTGATGCAGGGGCAGGGGCTGGTACGGGGCAAGATCCACGAATCGCTCGATAAACCGAACAAGGGCCTGTCGAAGGCACTCGACGCCCTGGCCGTGTACTCGAACGCTCATCCAGTCCCCCTCAGCCCCCATTCTAAGGCGGGACTCAGCGACGCGGCAAAGCGTGGCAAGGAACTCTTCTTCTCTGCCGAGACGAAATGCGCAACGTGCCACTCAGGACCTTATTACAGTGATTCGACCCCGGTGAAGCCGTACAAGCTCCATGATGTGGGGACTGGTAATTCGGACAAGTCGGAAAAGATGGGCCCGCGGTACGACACGCCGACGCTATTGAGTGTTTATCGGACCGCCCCGTATCTGCATCACGGCGAGGCCAAGACATTGGAGGACGTGCTCCGCAAATGCAACCCGGACGACAAGCACGGCAAGACCAGCCACCTCAGCGACGCACAGGTTGCCGATCTCGTGGAATTCATGAAGGCACTACCCTACGAGGATCCTGAACCAGCTGGGATCGCGGCGAAGCTGCCCAAGGTGGATCGATAAGTTGCAAGCAACTGAGGGTCGCTGATCGGTCCCTGGTTGGCGACACTCTTTGAATCTGTCCTCCTTGACACTGTTTCTTCTCAGACGTAGCATCGCGGTATGTCACATAACACCGCTAACTATCTGCGCAGCCGTGAGTTGCTGTCACGACAAACGAGCCTCCTGGTAGTCATTGATGTCCAGGAGAAACTCGCCCCTTTAATTTGCGAGACCGAACGCCTGCTGGTGAACTGTTCGAAGCTGGTACAGTCTGCCGAGCTGTTCGCTGTTCCGTCATTTGCGACGGAACAATACCCACAAGGGCTCGGCCCGACCGTTCCCGCACTGGCGGTTCACTTGCCCGAGCGACCGGCCAAATTGCGATTCAGCTGTGCTGAGGTCCTCAACTGGCCGCCCGCGGCAGAACGGACCGACAATCGCTTTCAGGTCGTGTTGTGCGGAATTGAAGCGCATGTCTGCGTGCTGCAGACTGCGTTTGATCTGCTCGCCGCAGGCTATCAAGTCTTTCTTGCAGCGGATGCCGTCGGCAGCCGCCGGCAACTGGACTGGAAGATCGCTCTCGACCGCCTGGCAGCCGCCGGGGCGACGATTGTCACCACGGAATCGGTACTATTCGAATGGTGCGAAACGGCCGAGGCCCCCGAGTTCAAGCAGTTTGTCGCGATCGTGAAGCCTAAAAATTTATAATGTCGATCGTCGCCAGGATCATCATGACCTGACGAAGGCCTGTGCAGTCAGGCGAGCGTCCGGGCGTAAGCCGGATTGTTGTTAGCGGATTTCATTCGCCTCCGGTCAGGACAATAGTCATACACGAAAGCACGCAGTAGAGGCGACGTTTTGATGTAAAGTCAGTGCTATCCGAGAACGATCCAGCTTGCGCCGGACACTCGCCTTTGCCGTTTGCAACGCCCCACACGACAAGAAATTCAACCCAGCATTTCAGGATAAAGGTTGCTCAGCATGTCGATGCCCGTTCCTCCCGCTCTGGACCCGCCGCGTCGCATTTTGATGGGCCCCGGTCCCAGTGATACGCATCCCCGCGTGCTGGCCGCACTGGGGGCTCCCACGGTCGGGCATCTCGATCCGTATTTTCTGCAGGTCATGGACGACAGCCAGAAGATGCTCCGCGAAGTCTTCCGCACGAAGAATGAATTGACCCTGGCGGTCAGTGGAACCGGCAGCTGCGGTATGGAAGCCTGCGTTGTGAATCTGATCGAGCCGGGTGATCGCATGGTGGTGTGCGTCAACGGCGTGTTCGGCGGACGCATGGCAGACGTGGCCGAAAGAGCCGGCGCGATCGTCACGAAGATCGAACGGCCGTTCGGTGAGATCATCCCCGCTGATGAAGTGGCGTCGGTGGTGAAGAAGGTCTCGCCGAAGGTGTTCGGGATCGTTCACGCCGAAACATCCACCGGTGCCTGGCAGCCATTGCCTGAGATTTCCAAGATTGTGCATGATGCCGGCGCGTTGATGCTCGTCGACACGGTGACCTCACTGGGAGGCGTGCCGCTGGAAGTTGACGCCTGGGAACTGGACGCCGTCTATAGCGGAACTCAGAAGTGCCTGAGCTGCCCGCCAGGGCTCTCGCCGGTAACCTTCAGCCCGCGCGCCCTGGCGGCGATGGATGCTCGCAAAACTAAGGTCGCCAGCTGGTATCTCGATATGTCGATGGTCCGTAATTACTGGGGCCAGCAGCGAGCCTATCACCACACGGCCCCCATCAACATGAACTATGCCCTGCGCGAAGCGTTGCGACTGGTGCTCGAAGAGGGGCTGGAAAACCGGCACGCCCGGCATATGAAAAACCACCTGGCATTGAAGGCCGGCATTGAAGCCATGGGGCTGAAATATGCGGTCCCCGCCAGCCATTGCCTGCCGATGCTCAATGCCATTCAGATCCCCGACGGCGTCAACGACGCGGCCGTCCGTTCGCAATTGCTGAACGAGTTTGGGATCGAGATCGGTGGCGGCCTGGGTTCCATGAAGGGCAAGGTCTGGCGCATCGGTTTGATGGGTGAAACCAGCAGCCAGCGGAATGTGCTGGTGTGCCTGGCGGCGCTGGAAAAATGCCTTCTGGATCAGGGCCAGAAGCCGGCTGCCGGCGCGGGTGTGGCTGGGGCCATTGCTGCGTATCGCTAATTTTCAGGGTGTCAATTCAGGGCATGCTCGTGACGCATTTTACGACTGAGCTCAGTCGTAAAATATAGGCAAACATGCGTGGCCGGTTGGCTCCACAGCTATCTTCGAGTCTGGAATTTCCATGTCAGCTGCTGCCTCGGGGCAATTTCCGTCAGTCCGCTTACGGCGATTGAGATCTCATTCGCAACTGCGCGAACTTGTTCGCGAAACCAAGCTCGATGCCGGCGACTTCATTCTGCCGCTGTTCATCAAGCACGGGCAGGGACAGCGTATCCCCATCGTATCAATGCCCGGTCAGTCACAGCTGACGGTCGATCTATTGAAAGAAGAAATTGCCGAGATCGAAGCGCTCGGCGTTCCGGCCATTATCCTGTTCGGAATCCCGGAGCATAAAGACGCGGTGGGTAGCGATGCCTATTCAGATAACGGAATCATCCAGCAGGCGGTGCGTGAGATCAAGCGGTTGGGATCGAAGCTGCTGGTGATGACGGACGTCTGCTTCTGTGAATTCACCGATCATGGCCACTGTGGCATCATCGGTCATCGCCACGGTCAGCCGGATGTCGATAACGACCAGACGCTGGAGATCCTCGTTAAAGAAGCGGTCAGTCATGCTCAGGCCGGGGCCGATCTGATTGCCCCGAGCGGCATGATGGACGGCATGATCCAGGCGTTGCGGCAAGGTTTGGACGCCGCCGGCTTCACCCACATTCCGATCATGAGTTACGCGGCCAAGTACTGTTCGGCGTTTTATGGCCCGTTCCGCGATGCGGCAGAGAGTGCCCCCAAGTTCGGAGACCGTCGCACGTATCAGATGGATCCCGCAAACGGCAAAGAGGCACTGCGCGAGGTGGCACTGGATCTGGCCGAAGGTGCCGACATCCTGATGGTTAAGCCGGCATTGAGCTACCTCGATATTATTCACCGCGTGAAGCTGGCCCACCCCGACGTGCCGCTGGCAGCCTATAACGTCAGTGGTGAATACGCCATGATCAAGGCGGCCGCAGCCAATGGCTGGATCGATGAACAACGCGTGGCGTTGGAAGTCCTGACGTCGATCAAGCGGGCCGGAGCCGACATGATCCTGACTTACTTCGCCAAAGATGCGGCTCGCTGGCTGCGCGGCTGAAGCAACTTTCAATTACCGAACCGCAGCGCCGCCAATTGCATTAGACCGGCATTTAATCTGATCCACTCGCGGGCGCCGCGGGCTGGAAATGGGACTTGCCCGCAACTGATTGGTAAAAACAACAAAACCCAGTCGCTCGCCACCGGCGTTCGACTGGGTTTTGTTCGTATGCGGATCGCTCTGGAGTTAGAGGGCCTTCTCGGCCGCAGCAGCTGCTGCAGCGGCGGCTTTGTCAGCCTTATCGGCCGCCGTCTTCTCGGCCTTGGTCATGCCGGGCGGCTCAGCGATCGGTTCTTTGATCGGCTGCACGAAGTATTCCTTTTTGTTCTTCTGATGCAGCGCTTCGGCACGGGCTTCCGCCTGTTCTTTTTCTGCATAAGGGAACCGGGCCTCTTCCTTCATGCTGGAGCTGAAGACGCCCCATAGCATACGCTTGCGGACGACAGCCTTGGTCTTGGTCCGTTTGGGACGAGCCGCAGCAGGCTTCTTCTTGGGAGCCCGTTTCTTGCGTTTAGGGGCTTCATCCCCAGAGTCGTCATCATCCAGGTCGAGGTCAAGCTCAGCGTCTAAGTCCGCATCGTCATCTTCGAGATCGATATCATCGCTCTCTTCCGAATTCTGCGCATCCGCGGCTTCCGCTTGCTTCCGCAAGTCCATGCGATTCTGAGTTTTCCGTGCCATGACGGGACTACGTCTCCTGTTTCACAAGTCTGCCACAATCAGCGGGATGCCCCCCGCTCAAAACATCAACCGGTATGATAAGCGAAACAAGGCAAATCAGCAAATGGTCAGCCCCTAAGACCGGGATGCGTGGCTGAAACTGAAGCGCGTGTCGCCGACATTCCCACGAAATTGCCATCCGAACTGCGGCGTCGTGCGTGTTGGGGCAACGGGGGCACTACGTAACCAGATACGCGATACGGGGCGCATAACGCGAGTGTGGGCACCGGCCACAAGTGAGCCGACCAACCCATGCAGTGGTGGATATCGCTCGGCAGCTTCCGAACTCGCGAGAAATCAAACATGGGGCGGATCTAAGCTTTTTCCGCCCTGTTTGATCATCATGGATCGCGAAACGAGCTGATTAGTATCGAGCAAAGTTCAGGCGGCGGCAGATCATAAAGATAACCAGCGTTCAACAACCCTGAAACTGCCCGAACCTTCGTCGAGAAGAGCCCTGCAGGCATACTTGTCAAGAATCTACACAGTGGCGATTGCCCCGAAGTGGCAGAGGTCACAGGATCAATTAGTCATCCAAATGGCCGACCAACTCAAGCTCAAGTTCGCCTTCACGATTGGCTTCCATGCGTGCGAAAATTTCTTCGCGGAGCACAGGCACATGGTTCGGAGCCGAAATCCCGATCCGCACTCGGTTGCCGTTGATTTCGAGAATCTTCACGCGAATGTTGCTGCCGATGACAATTTCTTCGTTCGATTTGCGGCTGAGAACTAACATGGCATTCCTCCTTGAGAACAATTATTAGCCTGAACGGCGTTCTGACGACTCTCTCCGAGAATCATCGCTTGCCACCTCTAGTCAGGAGCTGTGGCATTTGACGCCTAGTATCGGCAATTACTGCAGGTCGCATGCCGTGTTTTGAAAAAATTCCAAATATTCGTTAAAATCGTTAAAATTCAACAAATTCCATGGAAATTCCGGGGCTGCCGCACAAAGTGTCTTCGGTGAGCTGCGGCAGGATTTGAAGCAACTGTGCGGAATCGAGCAATTTTCAAGATCCGTTATGTGCCGATCTGACACAATTCCGCTCAGTCGACCTGGTAAATTCGACATCGAACTCAATCGATTCCACTCGCAGTTTTGATCGCCCAGCAATCAATGTGACTTCCGGGCGGTCAAAATTGCTTGCAATCAAATGCCAAATTCGAAGTTTCTGCCATTTTGACCCCAGATCAGGTCAAACGCGCAGTGCAGGAAGCTCAGCATGGAGGAACCAATGATCAAGCAAGACGCGACGCGTGAACCATGGCGATCCCATTAACCATTTGGCGGCGTATTGACGAGCAAACTGGGGCAGGCAACCTGCCATCCCGCTCAGGGCGGATGTGGGTTCGCCCAATCGGCCTGCAAGTTTCTTGTGGTAGTTCGTCGTCAAATTGACCAGGTTCTGACCAGACAGCTCCAGAATGGTCGCAGCGGCGAGCAATCCGGATTCAATTGCCGGCCGAATCCCTTCACCGCTTTGTCGATCGGCCAGCCCTGCTGAGTCGCCGATCAACAGGACCCCAGGCGGAGTTTTGGGCTTCGGCAGACTCGTACGCAGTTTGTAGGCGTGTCCATGGAACGGGCCGGGCAGGTCCGCGGGAATTTTCCCCTGTGATTGCATCGCCGCGACAAATGCCGCCACGTGCGTCGACAGGTGCCCCTCTTGCTCGCGCCCCAAACCGATGTTCAACCAATTACGCTTGCGAAAGATCCAGCCGTAGCCCTTCAGATCAGGGCAGAAGAACAGCTCAGGACGGTCGGGCAGCACAGTACAGTGCTGCGTTTGTTCCGCCGTCATTTCAAATTCGATTTCTTGCGCCACCACGACCGGCAATTCCGGTTGAGCCCGCCCCGCTCCGGCCGAGTCAGTCGTTCCCGCCGTCGCGTAATGCCGGGCAACGGGGCAGAAGTGTCCGCCCGCTCCGATTACGATTGGACTGCGAATCGCCTCATTGACGACCCATTCGGATCCCTCGCTGCGAAGCGTTCGAAACGACTCACCGAGCCGGAGCTGTGCTCCCGACCGACGCAGCAGGTAATTGTCGAATTCGATCCGCCGAATCCCATAGCTGACAGTTTCGCCATAGGTCGTTTCCACTTCGCGACTGCCGAGCATTCCAGTCAGGAACCGGGTAATCGGCTGGATCACGGCCTGCTGCTGATAGTCGGCAACATCGATCTGCAATTCATTCAGAACCGGTGGCGTAATCCAGCCTGCGCAGACTTTGTGACGCGGAAACTGCGCCTTATCCAGAACGACTACGCTTAAGCCGGACTGACGCAATTTCCAGGCACATGACGAACCCGAAGGACCGCCCCCTACGATCAGAACGTCGCAAGTTTCCATGATCGCTCCCTTTGCGGTAGGTACATTTCTGTCTCGTCATATGTTAACCGATGGGAGACGTCTTGTGCGGAAACATCGCGCCCAGAACAGTTGGAACCCCTAACAAAACCGGTTGTGGGAAGCTCTGTACCGCGGTATTTTCCAGCGATTCTGAACTGACGCAGAGGTTTTGTTAGCGTTTATTTGCTTGGTAAAATTGCAACATGCGGGCCATTCCGACGGCGGGATGCCGGGCGGAAAATGGAAATGGGTCACGAAAACAGGCCGTCCAGGAGCCGCTCGAATGAAGTACCGCATCGACCGGGCCCGCTGCGGCATTACACAGGTCTTGCGACCGGCCCCGTGCAGGCCGCGCTCTGCGGATCAAAAATCTGCAACGTTTGAAAGATCAATCCGGCCAGGTGTTGATGGCCCGCGGAGCCGAGCTGGATCCGACCATCCGACAGGCGGTCTCGCGTGGCCTGGGCTTCGGGCCAGTGTTGCAGCCAGTCAGTCCATTGATCAACGCACGGCACTTCGTCGCGAACGATGACCTGCCGCAGTATTTCAACGTACTGCCGCAAGTCCGACCGGTTACGCGTTGCCGGGGTATAGACCGGATGCGGCAAGATCACGAGCGGAATCGCGCCCGCCGTGCGAACGCGATCCAGGATTTCTCGCACGCTACTGCGAAAAGCTTCGCGGCCGGCAGCGCCGGTTTTGCAGTCGTTAACTCCCAGGCTGATCGCAACGACATCAGGCTGAAAGCGAGTGACACGCTTTGTAAGAGTCGCCAGTAGCTGCGGCGCTGAGTCACCGCTGACCCCGGTATTGATGACCACATCACCTGCACGCCGTAATTCGCCCCGTATACGTTCCGCGAAAATCTCGACGCAACTGCGCCAACCAGCCGTGCTGCCGGCGGCTTGCACGATGTTGTCGCCAGTAAAGAGCCAGGTGACTGGAGTTTTGCTGCGCAGCAGGGCAAGTATGGCCGCCAACCCCGCGTGGCGGCGACCTGCGTCGACAGTCGAGATTCCTTCGTCCGTTGTTTCGACGTCATGCAAACGCTCGCGCCGCACTGGAGCAACTGCCAGCACCGCCTGAGTCGCCTGCTCAATGGCCTCATCTGCCGTGGACAGGGCAGCGGACTGCTCGCTGCGGTCCAGCCGTGCGGGATCTGTTCCCAGCAGGCCGCGGTGCAGCAATCGGCGTCGGCGAGATTGTGAATCACGCGATCTCAATTCCGGTCCTCATTCTCCAGCCCACGATTTGCGTCACCGGGAGATCAGCAACTGCAACTTCCACGCCCCGCAGGGAAGATCACTCAATTTCGCATCATTGCCTGGAAATCTCCGAGTTTGCGAGCAGAAGTCTGATCTGCACGCTCAGGTTGGCTTTGAGCATACTACAATCAGTGTCAGTTTTGCAGAGCCTGACGAAAAATCCGACGTCCGATATCGCTGCAAGATCAACTCAACGTGTTGCGGTAGGGAAATTCAAAGCCAGGTGCCGCAGCTGTGATCATCCTGGACGGAACTGGTAGATACCCGTGGGATTTGGAGATGTTCGCGGCAGTGGAGTCGGCCTCGAGATCGGCGGAAGCCGCGATCAGGACGTTTCCCGAACCACGAGTGTCGTCTCCACCAATTCCATCTCCCCGGCATCCGCGCCGGAATCAATCTGCTGTTGCAGTTTGGTCACCACGCGCGACAGCAATTCTGACAACTGATGCGTGACAGTCGTAATTCGCGGATCATAGAGGGCCGCGAATTGCAGATCGCCCCAGCCGATGACGGCCATATCGTCCGGCACGCTCAACCCCAGACGACGGAAGGCCCGCAGCAAACCTACCGCCGTAAAGTCTGTATCACACAGCACACTGTCGGCCCGCCATTCCGAGACGATCGCGCGCGCCAATTCATCAAAGCGGGGGTAAAACGCAGGATCGCTGATCAGCCAGTTCTGCGTTTCCTGATGAACATCGCTCAATCGAAACTCAATTCCACATTCATCCGCAGCCTGGCAGTAGGCCCCGATCCGGGCTCGGATCGCGGGAGTTTCCAGCTCTTCCGTGATCAGTACGGGGTGTCTTCGCCCGCGGCTCTGCAAGTGCTCGATCGAGGCGCGCGCACCAGACACGACATCACTGACGACACCGGTAACCCCCGGAACCCGCAGGTCCCCGACGACCGTCACCACGTTCGAGACCTGCCGTAGCAGGTCGGCGACCGCTGGCCACTGCGCCTCATTTTCATGGGCCAGATAAACAATTCCATCCACCCAGCCCGAGCGCGCGTCACGCAGCAACTGAACGATTGGATCGAGAGTCCCCAGAGCTCGGGTCGCGAGAATTCGAAACCCCTCCTTCTCGGCGGCTTCGTGCAACCAGGTCAAGACTCGCTGAGCGAGAAAATTCTTCCAATCATGAGCAACAACCGCGATCACACCACTCCGCTTACCGGCCAGTTGCTGAGCCGCGGCATTGGGGCGATATCCGAGTTCATCGGCAATTTGTCGAATTCGTTCTGCCGTTTGAGCACTGACTCCGATGCGGCCTTTTCCGGTCCCCATCAAGACGGCCGAAACGGCCATCCGTGAGACCCCCGCCCGCACGGCAATATCAGCCATACGCGGTGTTCCAGGCAGGTGTCCTTCGCGAGACTTCACAGCAGCTGCCCTTCGCAAATTTCAAAAAAGACCGGAGATATCCCGCGATATTACATTCCAGTCAACTCCAGGGCAATTGTGATTTTCGCCGAACTATGATTTTCTATAAAATTCTTCACAGGCTCATTCCGGATCAGCA
>CAZQUW010000103.1:11181-12773 GCA_964596215.1 uncultured Planctomicrobium sp.
ACATTTTCCTGCCTGATACAGCGCCGGAAAAACGCGCCCGATTACCTATGGTCGCGAGCGTCCCACGGGGATAGACTGAATTCTGAACAAATCGATGTGGTCGATCTGGCGCTACCGTGGGCCACCAACTGATTTCCCATGCCATGCAAAACCATCATCCGAGTGCGCCCGCTGCTGCCAATCAGGCTGCAATCCGTCAGGTACTGTCAGCAGCCCGGGGGCTGGTGCTATTGAGCCTAGTGCTGTGGGGCTACGCAGCTCGACTGGGGGCTGCGGATGCCCCGGCAGTGAAATCTCAACTCCAGGCACAAGTACGCGCGCTGCTCCATGAGCTGGATGCTGATCAGCGTGCCCGACGGCAGAAGGCCGAACGCGAACTACTTGACCTGGGGCCGGCGATCCTGCCGGTCCTGCCTCCCCCAGAACTATTGCCCAATCATGCGGTACGCACGTCGGTCACTCGAATTCGACTGATTCTGGAACGCAGACAGGCTCAAGAGTCGGTGCAGCCGACACGTATTACAACTTCGTCCAGCCTGACTTTTGGCGACTGGTTGCGACAGGTGGAAGCCCAGACATCAAACCACATTAACGCCACCGCAGTCGCTGCCAGCACGCTGAACAGTCCGATTGACCGGACGATCCAGCAAGGCACGTTCTGGGAAGTGCTCGAGGCCGCGGTGCTCCAGAAGCACTTGCGGATCCTGTTTGTTCCAGATTCATCGACACTGCTGCTGGGCCCTGAAACGATACCGGGCGCGGACGCACCGTGGAAAACGGTGATCGATGGCCCTTTCCGTGTGGCAGTCGAATCGGTCAAGCCCCGTAAGGTGACCGGCAATTCACAACAGCAGCGCCTGCGGACCGAGCTGTCAGTGGCGCCAGAACCGCGGCTCCGCGCCTTATTCCTCAAGCTGGCCGCGAAAGATTTTCAAGCGACCGGTCCAGGCGGACGGATCTTCCCCGCGGCCGACGCGGCCGCCCAGTTCGACCTGCCGCTGGGTGAAGGGGGCCGGTATGTTCGCTGGAATCTCGACTTTTCCGCCAACTCCGCCCTGACAGAGGCCGAGATCTTTCCCTTGAAGCTCGAGGGCCGGGCCATGATGCAGATCGCTGCGGCCAGCGAGCACATCCGCTTCACCGACCTTGTCGGTGGTGCCGGGACCGCCCGCCGTCGCGGTGGCGTCACCGTTGCAGTCCAGAAGATCCAGGCCAAACTGCAGCCCGATGGCACTCAGAATGTGTCCCTCAAGGTGCTCGTTGCCTACGATACCGGCGGCCCCGCCTTCGAATCTCACCGCACCTGGATTTTCCACAACGAGGTCTATCTCGACCTTCAGGAAGGGGCGCCCCTGCCACCCAATGGAGGCTTCGAAACCGACCTCCAGACCAATGGCGCGGTCGGTGTGACGTACCATTTCCAGGGACTGACGGGGAGGCTCGCCGACTATGAGTTCGTCTATGTTGCACCAACGCTGATCGTCGATGTCCCGGTGAAATTTCAGCTCGAGGGGATTCGACCGCCGAACCCTCAAAAAATACCGTAACCCCCTAACGCGGGTGCTCCGGCCGCTTCCGACATAAAAACCGGG
>CAZQUW010000103.1:12873-20693 GCA_964596215.1 uncultured Planctomicrobium sp.
CAGGAGGGGCGGCTGATCGCGTCGGAACCGGCGATTGTCAATCCGTTGGCTCCCAGGCCACCGCACTTTGCGCCCCGAGCGAAGAATTGCATCTTCTTCTTCATGGAAGGAGCCCCCAGTCAGCTCGATCTGTTCGATCCCAAGCCGAAACTGAATGAGCTGAATGGTCAGAAACTGCCCGAATCGCTGACCAAGGAAGTCCGGTTTGCGTTTATTCAGAAGGAGTCCGCCGTTCTGCTGGGGAGCAAGCAGAAGTTTCAGAAGTATGGGCAGTGCGGCACGGAAATGGCGGAATTGCTGCCTCACATTGGTTCGTGTGCGGACGATATCGCCTTGGTGCGATCGATGCATACGGATGCGTTTAACCATCATCCCGGCCAACTGCAGATGCTGTGCGGACGGTCGACGTTCGGGTTGCCGACGATGGGGTCGTGGTTGAATTACGGGCTGGGGAGCGAAGCAAGCGATTTGCCGGGCTATGTGGTGCTGACTGCCGGCCGCGGAACCAGCGGCGGCGCGTCGCTGTGGTCGAGCGGCTTTCTGCCGTCGACCTACCAGGGCGTTCTGTTCCGCAACCAGGGTGAGCCAGTCCTGAACCTGAATAATCCCGCAGGGCTGACGACCGAGATGCAGCGGGCAGGTTTGAATGCCCTGCGCGATCTCAATCAGTCCCGGCTTGAGCAGGTCGGCGATCCTGAAATTGCCAGCCGGATTGCCGCATATGAGCTGGCCTATCGCATGCAGTCGGCTGCTCCGGAGTTGATTGACTTCGCCGGTGAAACCAAGGAAACCCTGGAAGCTTACGGTGTCAATCGCGACGAGCAGGGGCTGAAGGCGAGTCGTGGAGGTGGTACCGGAACGTTCTCCTCATTTGCCAGGAACTGTCTGCTGGCCCGGCGGATGGTGGAGCGTGGCGTCCGGTTCGTGAACGTGTTCCATGCGTCCTGGGATCATCACAGTGATCTCGATTCCGAGATGAAATTTACGACTCGGATGTGTGATCAGCCAATCGCCGCGCTCATCAAGGACCTCAAGCAGCGCGGCTTACTGGACGAAACCCTGGTCATTTTCGGTGCCGAGTTCGGCCGCACGCCGCTGGGCGAAAATCGGGGTAATAATGTCGCCAAGTACAACACCGGGCGCGACCATCACCCGTTTGCGTTCAGCCTGTTCATGGCCGGGGGCGGCATCAAGGGGGGCCAGGTGATCGGCGAAACCGACGAGATAGGCTGGAACATTATTAAGGACCCGATCCACGTCAATGATCTGCACGCGACGATCTTAAAGTTGTTCGGGCTGGATCACCTCCAGCTGACCTATCGGTTCAAGGGCCGGGACTTCCGGCTGACTGATGTGGGGGGGAAGGTTGTGGAAAAACTGGTAGGGTAGGGATGCCCCGCGACGTCTCCAACCGTATCCTTTCTGTCGCCCGCCCGGTATCTTGAGACGGATCGTACGCACGTTCCAATGAAACTTTGACAAAACCTCGGCGTCTGTTCAGAACCGCTGAAAAAACGCGATTCTGGATTTCCCGCAACCGGTTTTGTCAGGAGTTCGAAGTTTGGGTTTCGGGAAGCTGACTGTTCATGGTTGATGACTATTATGGATCTGGCGATCGGCAACGTGACACCGATCGTTATGGATCGGATGATCCGCACGGGACGCGATACACGGAGCGGCCTCGGGGTTGGGGCTGCCTTTCGTGGATTTTTATCCTGACGATGGTCGGATTCCTGATTTACATTCGGGATATCAAAGCGGGCAAAGGCGAACAGCTGCCGCCGCTGGACGACACCGCGGCCAGCATGTCCGGAGTGATGGAGTTTCAGGCGCGTGGCCGGATCGGGCTCGGTGAGTTTCTGCGTCAGTATAAGCCGAATTCAGAGTCGGAAGTGCGGGCGTTGTTTGAGGGCGATCCCACCGATCCCGCGTCTCAAGCTGAGCATGCCGCGATGTGGCGGCATGGAACATTCGGCCAACGGCTGCAATATGTGATTTTGGGCGGGGAACTGGCCGGCCCCCCGGAGGCTTTGGAGTTACTGGGCAAACTGAAGTGGGACTGGGAAACGGCCAAGTTGCAGCCCAGTGCCGAGCAGCTCGATGTGTTCAACTCGCTCCGCAAAGCGTACCAGGATTATCGCAAGAAGAAGTACGATGCGCCGTCGGTCGCGGAGGCCGAACGGCAACTGCTGCTGGGCAGATTAGGCTGGTACGGGCGCCTGGCGCTCACCCCGCGTGATGCCCCCGATCAGCTCGCGCGGCAGAGCGTGATGGCGTCTCCACTGCGGTTGGTGTACGGTTTGATGGGAGTGGTCTGTTTCATTTTGGGAATGGGGCTGCTGGGGACACTGGGGATGGTGGTGTTCGCGCTGGGGACTTCGGCCGGCGTGATTCGGGTGGGACTGCGCGAGGGTTCGGGGTCCAGTGGTGTCTATGCGGAAACGTTTGCGATCTGGATGTTTGTGTTCACCGGCGGGCTGCTGGCGTTAGAGTTCTGGCCGTGGCACCGGGATCGCTTTGTACTGAATCTGCTGGTGATGTTTGGTAGCTTGCTGGTCCTGGTCTGGCCGGTGCTGCGCGGAATTTCCTGGGCGGAAGTTCGCCAGGACCTCGGGCTGACCCGTGGTCGGGCCGGATGGTTCGAACCGCTGATGGGGATCCCGGGGTATGCCCTGATGCTACCAATGCTGGCTGTGGGATTTACGATCACATTTATTCTGTTGCAGGTCTGGATGAAGAACGCGGGGGGCGGTGGCGGCGCGGCAGATTCCCCATTTGCACCGCAGCACATGATCAGTCACCCGATTGTGAATGAGGTGATGGCGGGCGGCTTCTGGATTCGCTTACAGTTAGTGCTGCTGGCTTGCGTGGCGGCACCGATTGTGGAAGAAATCATGTTCCGCGGAGTGCTGTACCGTCATCTGCGAGACGCCACGAATCGTTGGGGCTGGATCTTCAGCTGCCTGGTCAGTGCCCTGTGGACGAGTTTTATCTTTGCCGTGATTCACCCCCAGGGGATGATCGCGGTGCCGGCCCTGATGGCGATTGCTTGTGGCTGCACGCTGACTCGCGAATGGCGAGATTCCCTGTGGGCGTCGATGGTAATTCACGGGATTAATAACGGTCTGATTTGTACGTTTCTGCTGCTGGGATCACCATGAGTGCAGGACGCCGGCCGTCGGTGTCGACTGCTTGGGCGAATGGGATGGCATCCCGAATGGAAATGTGCGTTTGATGACGAGTTTGGGTTTATTAAGAGATCAGGGAGTAGGCTGAGCCCTGCTCTCCTTGAACATCATGTTTCGCACCTGTTGAGATGATTTCCCCCGTTGCGGAGTTGCCGTCATGAAGCGTTGCGTACTGGCGTTGTCGCTGTCGTTCTGTTTGGCCCTTCCAGCAGCGTGGGGGCAGCCGGCACCCGAAGCTCAGGCGAAGTTGATCGCCGAGCAACTCGCCAAGCTGCAGAGTCTGGTGCAGGAGTTGAAGGCCAAGGATCCTGATCCGTACTTGCTGGCGGATGTGGAAGTGTTTGCCAAAGCGGCCGAATGGGCGACGCGGCACCAGGAATTCTATACCCCGCAATATGCCGACCAGGCCCTGAAGGGGCTGGAGATCGGGCTGGCTCGTGCCACGCAACTGGCCAAAGGAGAATCCGCCTGGGATCAGCAGGCGGGATGCCTGATCCGCGGGTATTACTCGACGGTCGACGGATCGGTGCAACCTTATGCGGTTCGTCTTCCGCCTGCTTTTATGGGCAAGGAAATGGAACGCTGGCCGCTGCAGGTCAATCTGCACGGCCGTGGGGATAAGTTGAACGAAGTTAGCTTCATCAGCCAGAATACGGGCAAGCCGGTTTCTGAGGAACAGACCTGGCTGCAGTTGGACGTATTCGGCCGCACCAACAACGGTTATCGTTGGGCTGGTGAGGCCGATGTGTTCGAAGCGATCAAGGCCATGCAACGTCGGTATCGAATCGACAATAAACGCATCGTGCTCCGCGGGTTTTCGATGGGGGGCGCGGGGGCCTGGCACCTGGGGCTGCACTATCCTTCCCTGTGGTGCTCGGTGGGGCCCGGGGCGGGATTTGTTGACTTCTACAAGTATCAGAAGGTGAAGGACCCGCTGGTCGCTTATCAAGACGCAACGCTTAAGATCTACGACTCGATCGATTATGTCTTGAACGCCGGCAATCTGCCCGTATGTACTTATGGCGGGGAACTCGACGAACAACTGGTGGCCAGCACGAGTATGGTCGAGGCGGCGAAGAAGCTGGATGTGGAGATCAAGTTGTTGATCGGTCCCGGAGTGGGGCATAAGTTCGAACCCAAGACCGAGAAGGAGTTCATGGACTTCCATGCCGAAAAGATGCGCGCCGGCCGGGCAAGTTATCCAGGGCTGCGTAAGATTCGGTTCATTACTTACACGCCGAAATACAACAACTGCGAATGGCTGTCGGTCGAGGAACAACTCTTTCCCTATCAGGCAACCACGGCGGAAGGGCATATCGACGATCAGAACGTATTGCATTTGACCACGCAGAATATCGCGGTGTTGAAGATCGCCCGCGACATCGCGGACCATATCGTCATTGATGGCGACAAGCATCCGATCACGGGCGCGGCACAGGGACTGTTGCCGTTTGTGTATTACCAAAGCACGGGTGAAGGCTGGACTGTCCTGAGCTATGAGACGTCGCTGGCCTTTAACAAGAACCTGGATTTTCGCAAGCGCAAGGACCTGCAGGGCCCAATTGACGATGCGTTCATGCAGCCATTTGTGTGCGTACGGGGTACGGGTAAGCCCTGGTCGAAAGCCCAGGCAGACTGGGCCAACTGGTCGCTGGATCGATTCTCCAGGGAGTTCGACAAATGGTTCCGCGGCAAGATCGAGATCATTGATGATACCGCCGTCACCGATGAGCTGATGGCCCGCAAGCACTTGATTCTGTTCGGTGATCCGGGCTCCAACAGCATTCTGTCAAAGATTCATAATCGTCTGCCGATCAAGTGGGGTGAGACCAAGTTGACGGTTAATGGGACCGAATATGACCCGGCCACCCACGGCGTGGCGATGATCTATCCGAATCCGTTGCAGCCGCGGCGTTACATAGTGATTAATTCGGGACACACGTTCCACGAACCACAGTTCAAGGCATCGAACGCTCAGCTGTATCCCCGGTTGGGTGACATTGCGGTCCTGAAGTTTACGGCGAACGACAAGGGCTATGACGAGACCGTCGAATGGGCCGACATCTTTAATTCGAGCTGGCGCCTGCCGACAAAGAAGTCGGCGCCGTGAAGGTGACGGGCGGCTGATCAACAGGATGCAATGCTGAAGGAGTTGAGTATGGAATGGATGGCCCAGCCAGCGAGTTGGATCGCGTTTTTGACACTGACGTTGCTGGAGATCGTTCTCGGGATCGACAACATCGTGTTCATTTCCATTCTGGCTGGAAAACTTCCCGCCGGGCAGCAGGCGCGGGCGCGCACCTTGGGACTGGCGCTCGCGATGGTGACGCGCATCCTGCTGTTGCTGGCGTTGTCCTGGATTGTGCATCTGGTCGATCCGTTGTTCACGATTCTCAACAAGAGTATCTCGGGACGCGACTTGATCCTGATTGGCGGCGGGCTATTTCTGGTTGCCAAGAGCACACATGAGATTCATCAGAAGTTGGAGGGCGAATCACGGACGGAAGTCGGCGCGTATCCTTCTTTCGCCAGTGTGATCTTTCAGATCCTGCTTCTCGATGTCGTGTTCTCTCTGGATTCAGTCATTACTGCAGTAGGAATGGTGGATAACGTCTCCATCATGATTGGCGCGGTTGTCGCCTCGGTCCTGGTGATGCTGTTCGCCGCGGGTCCGATTGGCCGCTTTGTCGATAAACATCCGACCCTGAAAATGTTGGCGCTCAGCTTCCTCCTGTTGATCGGCTTTACGCTGATGGCGGAGGGGTTCGGTCAACACGTCTCCAAGGGATATATTTATTTTGCGATGGGATTTAGTTTGCTTGTCGAGATCTTAAACCTGCGAATGGGGCGCCATGGCAAAACGGTCCAGTTGAATGAATCGTTAAATCCTCAATCTGGAGATGGTTCGCCGAAAGAAGCAAGCAGTCCTCGCAGCTAGGATGGGCGGGTCTGTGCCACGCCGTGGAGGAACATGTCGACGATTTGATCGGGAAGTTCAACACCGGACGGCGGCTGTGCGAAGAGCAGCTCGCGCATCATTCCGCACAAGATCACCGCAGCCATGTCCGGGTCTTTGGCGGCGCCGCGGCCTGTGGCGTTAAGCTCCCGGATGATTCCGGCAGTCATATTCAGAAATCGTATCCGGCTGCCGCGCAAGGCCTCCATCTGGCATGCTGATCCCACATTATCCAGCCGCTGGATGGCAGCAAAAATGTGCGGGTAACTGCGGAAGTAGTCGAAGACTTCCTGGACCACGACGAGCAGCTTTTCCTCGGGCTGCTCCGCAAGTCGGGCTCGAGCGACAGTGCGTTCAAACAGTTGATCCATCCGCTCGAGAATCAACGCCAGGAACAGGTCGTCCTTGTCCTTGTAATAGAGGTACAAAGTTCCTTTAGCCACCCCAGCCCGAGTGGCTATATCCTCCATCCGTACATCGTTGTAGCCGAACTCGCCGAACAGGTCGGCGGCCGTCTCGATGATACGTTGCACCCGCGCTGGGTCGCGAACTCGCATGGGATATCGCAGAGGGCTGTGTGGAAATTGAAGAACTTCGTGTGGTCAATCATTTAATCATAGGCCAACCGAACAACGGAGACAACGCGAATCCCGGGCTCGTGGCACGGGACTCCTGTCCGTCAGTGCCCTCTTGTGTTTTCCAAGTCAACTTGGTCCCGTTCTGCCGGCAGGACTCATGGGATGGATCAACGGATTGCGACATTGACGGGCACCCGCCCCGTCACACGGACTTAACCTAGCGTTTCCGCAATCGCGTAGATCGCGGCGGTGTCCAGAATTTGATCATTCGATTCGAACAGCCTGGCGATAGCGGCCTTATGGACCTTCATCTTGGTTCCGCCGACTCCCAGGGCGCCATAGCAGAAGATGCCTTGCCGTTCGACTCCCTTGTCCATGACCTGGACTCCACCCAATCCCAGAGGTGGTACCGCGTTCAGGTCGATCAATACACACAGTTCGGTCAGTGTTCGCCAGGTGGCTTCCGAGAGCAACTCCACTCCCGCGGCGCCGGCTGCCACGATCAGGCTGACGCCTGCGGCGGCTTCCAGCAACTCGGTCTCGGTTCCGCTCGCTACCGGGACGACTTGAGCCTCAGGATCCGCGGTCCGGATGGCCGCCACGGTTTGCTCTGCCCGGTCCAGTGTCCGCGACGCCACGCGAACCGTCGACCCTTGAGATGCCAGGATCTGCGCGACGCGGTGCCCCACCGGCCCGGTCCCGCCCAGGACCAGGGCCGACATACCATTCAGCGACAGATGCTTCCTGGCCGCAACCACCGCGGCCGCGGCGGTGGTATTGGAACCATTCGAATCCATCATGACTGAGACCCGCATGGGACCGAAGAACGTGTTGACCACCTGTTTCAACAGGGCCTCGCCGGCGGAGACATGGCTGCCGCCGATGAAGATCGCAGTGTTTTTCAGATCCTTCGGGCCACGCGTAAAGATGGCGCCATGTACCAGTGGGGTCACGTTCTCGGGCGAAATCCCGCCGTAGCTGAAGAGTTCGTCGGCACCCGCATCGACAGCGACAACGCGATCAAACGTGCTGGGACGCGCGTCTGTGTCGAACTGCATCAGGATCGTTTTCATATCCTTTGTCCTTTGTCCTTTGTCC
>CAZQUW010000104.1:0-5481 GCA_964596215.1 uncultured Planctomicrobium sp.
AGCGTCTTCTTTAGACGCCGACTATTCAGGGTTTCACCAACCAAATTGTCAAAGAGCTACTACTTACTATCACTTACTACTGTCACTGCCCCGCATTAAAAAACAAAAAACAGCCACAACTTGTCGGCTGTCTTGCGTTCGTGTGCGTCAGCAACGAGGGTAATAATACCCATCCGCAGCCAAGAGTCAACCGTCTGCGACAAAAAAATCGCGGGAGTTTTCGAATCACTGACAGGGCACTGTTCGACATACTTTGAGGCGTGCTCAACGAGCAACTCGCATCAGTCTCCACCTGCGCGAACTCGAGACTGCCGGAAACCCTTAGCATGCGAATGAGTCACCAGTATCTCAGTGCCAAAGCGGTGGCCTGCGACAGAACTCCACTCCCCGATGGTTGCCGGCCTACAAGTCTTCTGCGGAACGAGTAGCCTCCCTATTCAGCAGGCTTCTGCATCAACAAGACAAACTCGTGCACCTTGTTGACCCGGAATACCGACGGGTAACCCAGCGGTCGCAGGTTGTTGTACTCTGACTGCCGGTTCCAGATCAGCAAATCGTCATACTTGTAGCCAGCTCCCTTTAACCGGGTTGCCAGGTCGCTGTGAAAGGGGAAGAACTGATCCCGCTTGCGAAGATCCATGACAATCACACAGCAATAGGCCCGCGGCTTCAGGGCGACCAGAACTTCCTGAAACACCTGCGCGAGCGTATCGAGGAACGTCTCGTAGTCTTCAATCGTGCCGAAGTCAGCCGTCAGATTTCCATAATGGCGAACTGACTTCAGATCGGCCGTGCGCTTTTGATTGAGGATGTTCCAGTAGGGGGGCGACGTAATACAGAGATCAACGGAGCCCGGAGCCACATATTGGCCCACATCAAAGGCCGAGCTTTGATGGATCTCACAGTCCACACCTGAACCGATCGCCGCCAGACGGTCACGGCCGAGCTGCACATATTCGGGGGAGAGCTCCAGTCCGATGCCCTGTAATCCCATCCGGGCTGCGGCACAGACCGTACTGCCCGATCCGCTGAAAGGGTCGAGGATCACCCGACCGCTGGGAGGCAGGAACGAATCAATCAATCGTTCGACGAGCTGCCCCGGAAACATCGCGGGATGCTTGAGCTTCAATTCTTCCGGGGATTTGCGGATATCACCCCAGACGCTGATGGAGTTCTGAATCCAGCGTTTGCCGTCCAGCCGGTTGGCCTTCCGACGGGGGGGCTTTTCAGGGGGCTCAGCGGGACTTTCCATAGGCTGGCCTGCACCCCTAATTCCCTGGCCGCCGCATCCGTCTGGAAAGCCCCTGGGATTTCCCAGAGACGCTGCAGACCGAAGGGATGGATGAAACCGGACACCGCGCAAGAAAAAAACGGAAGTCCAACGTGTTGTTGAACTTCCGTTTTCCAAAAGAGGAGCCGGTCGGATTTGAACCGACGATGGCGGATTTGCAATCCACTGCCTTAGGCCTCTTGGCGACGGCTCCCTGTTGCTGCGAACTCATGTTTAACAATCGTTCGGGACAGCCTCAATCATCGGATTATTACAGCCGCGCACTTGAGAACGATTCTCGGGAACACGCTGGCGGTTTCGACGACGAAAGTGATCCTAGGTAACACGTCAGATTGCGTCAAGTCTTTTGATTAGGAAAGACGCGAGACTCAGCGAGGCGAAAGGTACGACCGAAATCGAGTTGCGGCCAACAACGAATTAATGGGAGCGAAATGGAGTTGGCATCACATCAGTAAATCCCCATTCATCGATCACGCACCACCGGTCGTCATTCCACCCCATCCTCATTGGGGTTGGCAGCTAACTCGCTTTAACCTAAGGTTTTCGTGAGTAAAAATTGCAGCACGGAGCCGCGGAGAACACAGAGAGAAACAGAGAGAAGTGTTCGACTGGTGAACTCAAAATGAGACCGCGATCGCCAGCGGCAGGTCACATCGGCGATTCCGCCAGGGATTGTTGTCTTTCACGAGGAATCTGATTGCCATGCTACTCCGAATCACCTCGTTGCTGTTAGTTGCCTGCCTGGCCACGCCGGCCTGGTCGGCTGATGCGAACTTTTATCCGCGGGGAGTGGTGGCGGCCGACCACGTCCTGGCCAGTCAGGCGGGGGTCGAGATCCTGGAGCAGGGGGGGAACGTCGTCGACGCCGCGGTTGCCACCGGGTTCGCCCTGTCGGTCCTGCGACCGGCCAGCAGCGGCATCGGCGGTGGCGGGTTCATGTTGATCTGGAATCGCGAATTGCAGCGGGCCATCTGCATTGACTATCGGGAACGTGCCCCGGCGAAAGCCACGCCCGAAATGTATGCCGACCCGCAAGATCCCAAGTCGCAGGTTCCCGAACTGAGCTACCACGGTCCCCTGGCGATCGCCGTCCCCGGACAGGTTGCCGGGTTATGCTACGCCCACGAGAAGTATGGCAAACTTCGTCTGGAACGGGTCCTCGCACCGGCGATTCGCCTGGCGACTGAAGGGTTCGCTGCCGATCAGCATGAAGTGGAGACGCAGGCCGAAGTCCTGCGGGACATGACCGTACGACCGGTGCTCAAACAGAAGTATCGCGTCTTGTATGAGCGCTACTTACGCAGCGGCCAGCCGTTGAAACTGGGGGACAGGATCCGCTCACCCCAGGCCGATGTGCTGCAATTGATTGCCCGCAGCGGAGCGAAAGCCTTTTATCAGGGCGAGGTCGCCCGGGCGATCGTCGCGGCCGCCGAAGCGAACGGCAAAAAGTGGCTGACCCTGGAAGATCTGGCCGCATTTCAGCCGACGGAACGGAAAGCACTCAGCGGACGTTTTGACAAGTACGATTTGATCACGATGCCGCCACCGTCGAGTGGTGGTATTGCGTTAATAGAAGCCCTCAACATCGTGCAGGAAGTGGAGCGTAACCATTCCGGATTGAGGATCGCGGCAAATACCCGGCAGGCCCCGGCGACGCTGCATGTGCTGACCGAAGCTTTGAAGCATGCCTTCGCGGATCGCGCCGAGTTCCTCGGAGACCCCGATTACGTGCCGGTCCCCGTCGATCGCCTGACCAGCCCGGAGTATGCGAAATTCCTGGCAAAAAAGCTCAAACTGGATCTCACACTCCCCCCCGAGGCCTACGGCCGGTACATGCCGTCGAAGGATTCGGGAACGACACATTTTTCAATCATGGATGCCCAGGGCAACGCCGTGGCGTGCACCGAGACCATTAACACAACATATGGAAGCTGGGTCGTGGAACCAAAGTTTGGCATCATTTTGAACAACGAAATGGACGATTTCGCGGCAGTTCCGGGGACTCCCAACGCATTCGGCCTGATCCAGGGCGAAGCGAACGCGGTCGCCGCCGGCAAGCGCCCGCTCTCCAGCATGACCCCGACGATCGTGATCGAAAATGGTAAAGCGGTCCACGCACTGGGTGCCAGCGGCGGCCCGAAAATCATCAGCGCCACGCTGCAGGTGCTCCTGAATCTGACCCGTTTCGGCATGCCACCCAGCGCCGCAGTCCCCGCCCCGCGACTGCATCATCAATGGATGCCTGATACGCTGCTGCTGGAAACCCCGCTCTTCAATGCCTGGGCGCCTCATCTGAAGCAACGGGGACATGTGGTCCAACGAGCAGGCGAATCGGCCGTAGTGCAGGCAGTTTCACGGCTGCCGGAAGGATTGCAGGGGGCCAGTGATCCGCGGAAACATGGTCAGGCAGCGGGCTTTTAACGGACCTGGATATACGCGGGACCTTCCGTGACCAGATCTCAACCGGCTGCGTGTCGGCGATTTCATCCCCGGAATGGACGGGATGCACAACGCGTTCACCGACATTCGGGAACGTGACCGCAAGGGGTACAGCGGACACTGCCCGGAAGTGGGTTCGGATTCGAAATAGTCTGATCCGACGCGCGTCCACCGTGGGTGAACCTTCTTGCCCGTCGGGTATCCAAAGGATATTGTGGGAGACCGCGCCGTTTGATTCTTTGGATTTCGGACCTGACGAATGCCCTACTTTCCGGATTTTGACGCCTTTTGCCAGTTGGCGAAGCAAGGCAATCTTGTACCTGTCTACCGCCAGTTGCTCAGCGATACGCTGACCCCGGTTTCGGCCTATTGCCAGATCCAGCGTGGGGCCTCGTCCTTTCTGTTCGAAAGCGTCGTCGGTGGCGAACGGATCGGGCGGTACAGTTTCCTGGGTGCCGATCCGTATCTGCAGATGGAAGCCTATGGAAATCGCCTGGTCATCACCGACGACCAGGGAAAAACCGAGCGAGAATGCCCCGATCCGCTGATCGAACTGCAGCAGATGATGGACAAGTATCGCGGCGTGCAAGTCCCCGGTTTGCCCCGTTTCTGCGGCGGAGCAGTCGGGTATGCGGGGTACGATGTCATTCGCTACACCGAACGCCTGCCACATGCACCTCCCGATGACCGGCAACTGCCCGATCTGTCGTTTGCCTTCTACAACCGCATGGTGATCTTCGATCAGATCCGCAAAACGATCCTCGTCGTGGCCCAGGCACCGACGCAAACGGGCGATTTGCGAGCCGCCTACGACAAAGCCTGTGCCCAGGTCGATGAAATCTGCCGGCAATTGCAACGAGGGGCCTCCGATCTGCAGTTAACCGATATTTCCGTCACTACCGAGGTCACTCAACCCTGGAAGTCCAATTTTACGCAGCCCGAATTTGAAGGAGCTGTGGAAAAATGCAAGGAATACATTCGCGCCGGGGATATTTTCCAGGTCGTCATCAGCCAGCGTCTGCAACGCGAATCGCATGCACGGCCGCTGGATATCTACCGTGCCCTGCGCGTGGTAAATCCCAGTCCGTTCATGTTCTTCCTGCGGACTCCACAAGTCCATCTGATCGGCAGTTCGCCCGAAATCATGGTCCGTGTGGAAGACGGCCACACGACCATCCGGCCGCTGGCGGGAACCCGCAAACGAGGCAAGACGGAAGCTGAAGACAAGCAACTTGCGGCAGAACTGCTGGCCGACCCCAAGGAACGTGCCGAGCACGTCATGCTGGTCGACCTGGCACGCAACGATGTCGGCCGCGTCGCGGAGTATGGCAGTGTCGAACTAAGTGACGTCATGCAGGTCGAACTCTACAGCCACGTCATGCACATCACCTCGAACGTGACCGGCCAACTGGCGCCGGGGAAGACGGCCCTGGACGCCCTGCGTGCGGGTTTGCCGGCGGGCACAGTTTCCGGGGCTCCTAAAGTTCGCGCCATGCAGATTATTGATGAGCTCGAACGGCACCGCCGGGGGCCCTATGCCGGGGCCGTGGGGTATCTCGATTACACCGGTAACATGGATACGTGCATCGCGTTACGAACCCTGGTGATGCAGGGGCAGACGGTATCGGTGCAGGCCGGTGCGGGGATCGTCGCCGACAGCGATCCGACCTCGGAGTACCAGGAAACGCTGAACAAAGCTCAGGGCATGCTGAAGGCGATCGAAGTCGCGGAACAGCAGTTGTAGAGCGCCT
>CAZQUW010000104.1:5581-15725 GCA_964596215.1 uncultured Planctomicrobium sp.
GCTCAGGGCATGCTGAAGGCGATCGAAGTCGCGGAACAGCAGTTGTAGAGCGCCTCAAATTCGTCCTACGCGAGCGTCCGGCGTGAGCCGGATGGTTGTTATCCGGCCAGTTCGAACACGTCGCCTGGACAAAAACGAGCGAACCAGAGGAATCACGGACACGTCAATTGGTGTCCGTTTGCACCGAAAGTTCTTTGCAGAACAGCGGATAGACTACCTTGCACTGGCACACCCAACTTTAACCGTCAGTGTTAAATTTCGCTCGCCAATTCTGACGACCTCGCAGGGTTGAGGATGGCAAATAACAACCATCCGGCTGACGCCGGACGCTCGCCTGCGAAGATCGTTATGCACTCCTAATGCGATGGCCGGCGCTTCACCCAGGCCGCGAACTGGCGTTCGACCTGGGTCGGTGACTTAACTCCCAGGACGCGGCACAGTGTCGAGACCCCTTGTGGATCGGAGGGCCAGCGGGTGCGGAGCTCTTGGTAGTACTTCTGCAACAGCTGCCGATCTTGCAGATACAGGCACAACGAACGGGCGACCGCGTAATTCAGCCCCACATCGCCGCTGCGGAATGTCGCCGGATCGGTTAGCGCGGCCAGCGATGGCAAGTGGTCCGCCTGGGCCGCCTGCCGCGTCAATTTGCAGCGCCAGTTCGGCAGCCCAATCAGTCTTTGCCCCTGAGCGGCGTACTCGGCTTCTTCGTGCAGGGCCCCCAGGCCTTCATCGAACCATTCGGGCAGCTCTTCGCAATCGGCGTGCGACAAGGCGTGGGTCAATTCATGGGCCAGCGATCCGTTTCCCGCTTCCAGATCGAGCAAGATGCGACGTTTATCACGCTGGTAGTATCCGTGATAGCCGGCCTCGAGATGCCCGTCCCAGTCCCGCGCCAACTTTCGAAACTGGCCTTCCGTCGCACAGATCACGATTGTGATGGGGGCTTGCGGAGCAGCTTGCGAATAGGTTTCACGTAAGGCCCGCGCTACGGGTCCAATCACATCGGCATGGATCTTCAGGAGCGCTTTCTGGGGCAAGTCACCCGCGATCAGAAATGGCGCCCGAATTATGATCTGGAAATCTTGCGGTAAGACCTGTCGCAAGCGTGCCGCCGAGGCCTGGCAACGGGCAGCCAGGTCCTGGGGAATTTCGCGGCCCGGTGTGCCAGACGATTTGCGGGCGCTGGCGGCGACAGGATTGATCACCGCAGCTGACGACGAGGGCGCGGCAACCCAGTAGGCGACGGTCATGATCGCGAACGGCCCAATCGTCAGAATCAGCAAACGCGTCATACCAGTCACGGTCGTTTACGAGTTGGAGACACAGAAATCGTCAATCAGTTTCCAGTTCTGCAGGTGGGACACCGTGGCCCGTCCGTAATTCTGACAAAACGACGAAAATAAGCTCACCAGGGGTACCCCGTCGGCGGAGAAACGGACCGGAGTGCGCTCTTAACACGCCTCGCGATACGGCCACACCGATTTTCGATCATCAGTAACGCCTGAAGTCTACGCCGTGTATAATGAGTTCGCTTCGTGACCTTGAGAAAATCTGCTTGTTTCTGCAGCACGCGCCCCGATCCGGCTGCTGCGGCCGTTGCGGCCCCTACAGTTTTTCGTGGTCGCCGGAGTACTTAGCACCTTAAGGTCCACCTGTTCGGCAAGCTGTGCATCAGCGTTGCGAGCGGTTCAAGTCCCCGATTCCGTCAGACGAACTTGATTCAGTGATGCGCTCAACAGTGCTCGCTCATAGTTCAGTGCGGAGAATGGGGCATGCGGAACGACTTATTTTTTTCCATACAAACGACGGTTCCACGAGTTCCCTGGCGCACCGGTCCCCGCGGACCGCGACGTAAGTTATTCCTGGAATCCGACCTTCAATCAATGCGGTGTGGCATGCACTCGGAAATGTATCAACGGCTGGGTGCTCATCCTGATGTTGTGGACGGCCAGGCGGGCGTGCGCTTTGCCGTCTGGGCACCCAATGCCCGCGAAGTTTCCATCCTGTGCGATCTGACGCAGTGGACCCACGGCCGTTTCTGGATGAATTCGGCCGATGACGGTGTCTGGACCGTCTTCATGCCCGGCATGAAAGCGGGGATGGCTTACAAATACGGGCTGGTGAATGCCCACGGCCAGTTCACAGAGAAGTCCGACCCCTACGCCTTCTACTGGGAAATGCGTCCCAAGTCGGCCTCGATCGTTTACGATCTCGAGCAATACAAGTGGAACGACAGCGGCTGGATGGACTACCGCAAGAAGGTCAATTGGCACGAGAAGCCGATTTCGATCTACGAAGTCCACCTGGGTTCGTGGCGGCGGCCCCGTGACGGGCGATTGTTTTTCAACTACCGCGAACTGGCCGAACAGCTAGTCGCGTACTGCCAGGAGATGGGCTATACCCATCTGCAACTGCTGCCGATTACCGAGCACCCGTTTGACGGGTCGTGGGGCTATCAGACAGTGGGGTATTTTGCCCCGACCAGCCGCTTCGGCACTCCGGACGACTTCCGGTTCTTCGTCGATCACTGCCACCAGGCGGGCATCGGCGTCCTGGTCGACTGGGTGCCCGCACACTTCCCGGTTGATGCTCACGGACTGGCTGCGTTTGACGGCACATGTCTCTACGAGCACGCCGATCCGCGGCAGGGTTCACACCCCGACTGGGGAACGCTGGTCTTCAACTTCGGACGCAACGAAGTCCGCAATTTCTTGCTGTCCAGTGCCCGCTTCTGGCTCGACAAGTATCACATTGACGGTCTGCGGGTCGACGCCGTGGCGTCCATGTTGTACCTCGACTATTCCCGCAAAGAAGGGGAATGGGTCCCGAATCAATACGGCGGCCGCGAGAACCTGGAGGCGGAACAATTCCTGAAGGATATGAACGTCATGGTGCATGGAGCATTCCAGGGCATCCTGACGATCGCCGAGGAATCGACCGCGTGGGGCGGGGTCACGCAGCCAGTCTATAACGGCGGTCTCGGCTTCAATATGAAGTGGGACATGGGCTGGATGAACGACACGCTGCGGTACGTCCGTAAGGATCCCATCCACCGGGCGCACCACCAGGGGGATCTCTCCTTCCGGATGGTCTACGCGTTCTCAGAGAATTTCGTCCTGGCGCTATCGCATGACGAAGTGGTGCACGGCAAGAAATCACTGCTCTCGCAGATGCCTGGCGACCCGTGGCAGAAGTTTGCCAACCTGCGGTTGCTCTACGGCTATCAGTACCTGCAACCCGGCAAAAAACTGTTATTCATGGGCTGTGAACTGGGCCAGTGGCACGAATGGCAGCACGAAGGGGAGCTCGACTGGAACCTGCGCGGGCAGCATCTGCACGATGGGCTGCGGCAACTGGTGGGTGATCTGAATGCCCTCTATCGCCGCGAACCGTGCCTCTACGAGCGAGATTTCTCCCCGGAAGGCTTCCAATGGCTGCAATGTGACGACTGGCAGAACAGCGTGTTTGCCTTCGTGCGGCATGGAAAACAAGCGGGGGACATGATCGTCTGTGCGATGAATTTCACACCGATTCCGCGTCCCAACTATCGCATCGGCGTCCCCGCGCCCGGTTATTACGGAGAGATCCTGAACTCGGACGCCGGCATCTACGGCGGAGCCAACCTGGGGAATCTCGGTGGCACACACACCGATCCCCTGCCGCTGCATGGCTGCCAGCAGAGCATTTCAATTCAGCTGCCCCCCCTGGCCATGGTGTTGTTCAAACCGATGCGTCCCAAGGGGCCAGAAACGACACGAATCGGAAAATCGTAAGGGGCGCGGGACCGCATCCAACGGCGATCATTCATCACAAAGTGATGGGAGTTGCGAACTCCGCAATCTGGTTGCGTGACCCGCGCTGTTGAGCGTCGTTCAGCGTTCCCCAAAACCTTTCCCGGCAGACAATGTGGTATCGGGTGCGAGATTCACCTTCTCGCCCCCGATACCGCTGACGTACAATAAACACCCTGAACAGCATCTGAAGTTCAGTCCCGTATTCTGCTCGCCTTACGTGGTCTCCTTCAATGTCTCAGCGTCGTCCGACAATTTGCCCTGTGCTGCCCGCTCGCGGTTTTACCCTGATCGAGTTACTCGCGGTGCTGGGCATCCTTTCTGTCCTGGTAGCGCTGATCCTGCCTGCAGTGCAGCAGGCTCGTGAAAGTGCTCGCCGGATGCAGTGCCAGAATCATCTGAAACAGCTGGGGATTGCCCTGCAGGCCTACGAAACCAGCTATCAGCTCTTCCCGCCGAGCATCGTCCGCCAGCCGGATGGGAACCCGCCGCCGCCAGCAATTCCATTTGCCGCATTGCGGTATCGCGGCCATTGGACCGGGTTTCATCTGCTGCTGCCCTTCCTGGACCAGAAAAATCTGCATTCCAAATATGACTTCAACGGCACCTGGCTGTCTCCGCTGACCGACGCCAATGACCATTCGAGCTGGCCGCTGAATCAAACCACGATCAGTACACTGGTTTGCCCCAGCGCGGCCCATTCGGTGATGGCCATCGGGGGCGACGCCGCCGGAGCCGGCGTGCATTGGATGGCCGGGTCTCCGAGCGATTATGCGTTCAATCACGGGGTCGACATCATCCGCGCTCTGCCGGGTGACGACGCCGGCTGCACGACAGGCATCCTGGACTACTGGCGGCAGACACCGGAAGCCATCCGCGGGCCGTTTGGGTACAACAGCGATTGCCGCCCGCAGAACATCAAGGACGGGATGTCGCACACGATCATGCTGGGCGAGAAAGCTGGCGGCAGGTTAAACTACGGCGGCTGGAACGCCAGCTTTCCGCGTTTGGCGGTTGAATTCCCCTGGGCGATGGCCGCCATTGAGTACTTTGCTCCCACAGGTGATGTCGGTGTTTCCAACTCCGCGTGGGTCGTCGGCCCCATGGCCGTGACGCACGACTTCCGCCTGCCGCTGTGTCCCGAATCGCCACCGGGGACCGGTAACCCGTTTCCGATGAATCCCACACCGCGCGATCTGCCTCAATCCAGCGACGAACGCCCCTTCTATTCGTTCCAGTCGATGCATAGCGGGGGAGCCCAGTTCCTGTTTGCCGATGGTTCCACCAGGATGCTGAACGAATCGATGAACCAGGGGGTGTTTGAAGCCCTGTCGACCATCGCGGGCCGGGAATTCCTGTCAGACGGGGGCTATTGATGCGGCCGCTCTGCTGGGTATTGTTATGCTCGATGTGCTGGCTGGGGGGTTGCAGCCGCGGAACGACGGTCAACACGGCACCCGTCGAGGGACTGGTCCTGTTCAACGGGCTGCCGGCCCGGGCCGCGATCGTCTCGCAGGGGGTCGATGAGCTGGATCGCCCCACGGGCCGTCCCTCGAATGCCGACACGCGGCCCGATGGCACCTATTCCCTGACCTACAGCGAGAATCAACCCGGTGCGCTGATCGGCAAACAACGGGTGACCGTCTCCGTCTATCCCGTGGAACGCGCGGCCGATGAGCTCAGCTTTCAAGAGCGATTCAAGGCGGTCAAGGTCGTGAAATTAACGCGCCAGGTCGTCGCCGGCGAGACCAACCGGTGGAACTTCGTACTGACTTACTAGCGCTCTGTCTAAGCTCAGAAGTGAGGTACTACAGGCTCTGTCTGTGCTTCTGCGAGTCCAATGATTCGCGGCACTGGCCGAGCCAGTAGGACCCGATCCCAGAATCAAACATAGACAAAGCACCAGCGATGCGGTACCCACACCTCCCACACCGGCCGGACTCACCCAGAGACGTGGCGCGCCCCAACATGCTCTCGATTGATTGGCTGCGGGTTCAAGAACCTGCCCGACCCGCTATAATTACCGGCGAGTTCCCGCGCAACATCCGGAATCACCCAGCCATCATCTTATAAGCAAACAACCAGTCTTCCATGAGTCACTCCCTGACAGTCATCGATCACCCGTCTCGTGCTGCGCAATTTGTCAAAGATGATGTGCGGAGCCACTGGCATGACGAAACGCTGTGGTTCGTCCGCGTCAAACGCGACCGGGCCGCGCAATCGCTGCCCGAATGGGAACGGCTGCGAGAAACGGCGAGCGCCATCAAGGCCAACGTGTGCTCGAACCTGGCGGACTATCTCGAGCAGTTCGAGAAGAATGCAAACCGGCTGGGGGTTAAAGTCCACTGGGCGCGCGACGCAGCGGAACACAACGCCATCGTGCTGGGCATCCTGCAGCAGCACGGCGTCAAAAAGGTCGTGAAGAGCAAATCGATGCTGACCGAGGAATGCCATCTCAATCCGTTCCTGGAACGGCATGGGATGGAGGTCATCGATACCGACCTCGGCGAACGCATCGTCCAGATGGCGAACGAACCACCCAGCCACATTGTGTTGCCGTGCATTCACTGGAAACGCGAAGAAATTGGTGAGCTGTTCCATCAGCAGCTGGGTACCGACAAGGGGGCCATCGATCCGAAGTACCTCGTCGAAGCCGCGCGGGCCCACCTGCGAGACAAGTTCATGCACGCCGACGCCGGCATCACCGGCGTCAACTTCGCCGTGGCCGAGACTGGCGGATTCGTGGTTTGCACGAATGAAGGCAACGCCGATCTCGGTTCATCGCTCCCCAAACTGCACATCGCCTGCATGGGAATCGAGAAGATCATTCCGCGGGCTCAAGACCTGGGGGTCTTCCTGCGGCTGCTGGCACGCTCGGCCACCGGGCAGCCGATTACCGGATATTCGTCGCACTTCCACGGTCCGCGCCCCGGCGGCGAAATGCATATTGTGATGGTCGATAACGGCCGCAGTGCGATCCTGGGACGCGAAGAATTCCGCCGCTCGCTGAATTGCATTCGCTGCGGTGCGTGCATGAATACCTGCCCCGTGTATCGCCGCAGCGGCGGCCACAGCTACGGCAACGCGGTTCCCGGCCCGATCGGATCCATTCTCGCGCCCAGCAGCGACCCCAAGAAATACAAGACCCTGCCGCACGCCTGCAGCCTGTGTGCGTCGTGCACCGACGTCTGTCCGGTAAAGATTGATTTGCACAATCAACTTTTAACCTGGCGCCACGAACTGGTCCGCCTGGGCCTGCTTCCCTGGACGAAACGGGTCGCCATGAAAGTGGCGGCGTTTGTCTTCCGCCATCCGGGTTTGTACGGAGTGCTCGGCAAGACCGCCCGCGTGGGCCTCGCGATCATGCCCCGCTGGATGGTCTACAATTCGCTCAATCCCTGGGGCAAACAGCGGGAACTTCCCACCGTTCCGAAGTCCAGCTTCCGCAAGCTGTTCCGCGAACGCAAGTCGAAGTAATCGCGTGGTTACTTCAAGTAATTCTGCCGATGCCGGGCGATGCGTTGCAGCGCCGGCTTCGGTGTGCCTGCCGCATTGATCAGACCGGCAAACGGGAAGATGTGTGGCGAGCCGTCGCTGAGATGATTCCAGAAGACTCCGGTCACCGCGGGTTTGGCGATCAGCAGCGGCAAGTACAGGTCGATCCACTCGGCCTGAGCTTCCTCGGACCAGGGGTACTTCCAGTTGGAGGGTTCGACTTCCAGATCGCAATTGGACAAGGGATCGATGCCCGCTGCGGATGGGAAGGCCAGCGTCACATGCAGCGGCAAACCGAGCACGCTCCACAGGTCAATCAGCCGGGAATAATCGAGTAAATCTCGCGATGCCGAACCGCGCGGGGCATAGCCGACGGCGATCTCCAGGTTGATACCGGACAAACCCAGGCCTGCGCGAATCAGGCCGTCCGCGAATTGCATGGGCGATAACCGATGCTGCCCGCGGGCCTGATACTCGGCCCACGGCTGGTCGACGCGGATAAACAGCTGCGCCTCTTCGTCGACCTGGCGCGCGATCTCCAGGGCCTTGGCGACAAGTCCCAGGCGATTCTCTTCGGTAATCGCCATGCCTCCGCCGCTGTTCCCGCGAGCCGCGACTTCCCACATGCGGACTCGCCCCTGATAACGGCGAATAGCGGTTTCCACGAAATCACAGACAAAGCTCTGCAGGTTCCAGATGTCGCTTTCCCAGCGAAACAGCCATTCGGGCATACCCTGCGGGGCCAGATCGAGCAGCGGACCGCCGCGGATGACCAGGCGGTTATCTTCGCACCAGTCAACCTGGGCATCGAAGAGATCCCAGTGGTATTCTCCCTCCACCGGTTCGATGTTACGCCATTTGACCGAGACAGCGCCCGTGTTGAAAGCATCCAGATAGTGGGGCTGCCAGGGGCCATCCAGGTCGTGCGGCAGATAGGCCCCCACCAGGGTCGGGATCTGCGAATAGCGCCGGTGCCGCACCGCCAGGCTTTGCTGGGCATACGACTGCGTCAGCAACTCGGCCGCCTGAAAGGCACGCTGCAAGGCCTGATTGGCAAGTTCACCGCACAGTTTCAGGTCACTCTGGGCACCGACCGCCTTGGCGAACAGGGAATGGGTCTCGGCACTCAGGCCTGCATAGCCCACGGGAGTCTGCATTCCGGCAGCTTCCCATGTGGCCAGCTGGTTCCGCAGCTGCACGATCTTGCCGCGCGCCAGTTCCAGCGGCAGCAGATAAGGCGACTGCCGTTCGGGCAACGACGCGGTGCTGACCATCGGCTTACCGAAACCGGCCACGGGCCAGGCCACATTCAGCTTGCCACTTTCCGACACCTGTCGGCGGCAAATCAAGAGATTGTCTTCCAGCTCCACCCGCGTCGTATGCACCGATTGATCAAAACCGGAGATGTACGCGCGATGCACCTCTGGCCACGAGCCCAGTACCGAGGCCGGCTGGATCAGGAATCGCAGGACTCCCATAGTTGATTCCCAATCCGATCTCGTTCCAGCGACAACAAAGGGTTCCGAGAATCAGTGCGGCGCGACCGAGTGCTGGTGGAAGTCGCCCTGACCAATTCTGTCTAGACTCTAAGTACAATGGTATATCCGCGACCGACAGATAAGCTGGAAACGCCAGCGAGTGCATCTCTCCTGAAAGAAAAGGGGGGGCACTCGCTGGCGCTTCCAGCTGTCTGTTCAATGACCATAAATTTCCCAATCTGCTGATTCTAAGCGTCGTCCCGTTGAGGTTCAAGAAGCGGGCGATATCATCACAGGATCGGCAGATCGCCACATGCCGAGCCGAACTGTGGTCAAATGTACCCAAACCGGGAACTGCTGGGAATCTTGCCGGGGTGGACCACCACGATTATCCAGCCAATTGTGTCCGGAATTGCACATCGTCGCGAACATCTCTAGTGATTGAGTTTTATGTCTTCCGCGCCATTATTATCGACCAATTTTCCGGGTCTGACACCACGTCGTGGCAAGGTCCGCGATTTGTACGAATTTGGAGACCGGTTGCTGTTGATTGCGACCGATCGCATCAGTGCGTTCGACTGGGTCTTGCCGACCGGAATTCCGGACAAAGGCCGGGTCCTGACGCAGATCAGCCATTTCTGGTTCGAGCGCCTGCACATTCCCAACCACTTGCTCAGTATGGATGCCAATGACCTGCCGCTCCCCGCGGAGGTCAACCGCGAAGAACTGGCCGGCCGGAGCATGGTCGTGCGCCGCACCACGGTTTTTCCGGTCGAATGCGTCGTACGCGGTTACCTGTCGGGTTCCGGCTGGAAGGAATACCAGGCGACGGGGAAGGTCTGCGGGATCACGCTGCCGCCCGGTCTGCGGGAAAGCGAAATGCTGCCCGAGCCGATTTTCACGCCGGCGACCAAGGCGGAATCGGGCCACGACATGAACATCTCGTTCGAACAAATGTGCGAGATCGTCGGGACCGACACGGCCGAGACACTGCGGGAACTCAGCCTGCAGATTTATGACCAGGCGTCTGATTTCGCCCGCCTGCGAGGAATCATCATCGCCGATACGAAGTTCGAATTCGGCCACATCGGCGACCAGATTTACCTCATTGATGAGGTCTTAACCCCGGACAGCTCACGGTTCTGGCCGGCCAACAAGTACGCACCCGGACGCGGTCAGCCATCGTTCGATAAGCAATTTGTCCGCGACTGGCTGGAAACCACGGGCTGGGACAAAAACAGCCCGCCCCCGGAAATCCCCGACGAAATCGTCGCCAAAACGCGTGAAAAGTACATCGAAGCCTACGAGATCCTGACCGACGAAACCTTCCCGTGGCTCTGATCTGCTGTTTCGCAGCCCCCGGCGCCTGTGTTACAAATT
>CAZQUW010000104.1:15825-20646 GCA_964596215.1 uncultured Planctomicrobium sp.
ATACTCCTACCCTTTGAAATCATACCCCCATGTTGCGTTTGCTCACTGCCGGCGAATCCCACGGCAAAACCTTGTTGGCCATTCTGGATGGGTTTCCTGCTGGATTGAAGATCGATGTGCCGTCGATCAATGTGGAATTGAAGCGGCGGCAGGGGGGCTATGGGCGTGGCGGGCGGCAGAAGCTGGAAGTCGATGAAGTCGACATCCAGACGGGCATCTGGCAGGGGGTGACCCTGGGGAGCCCCGTCACGCTGGCAGTCATCAACAGCGATTACAAGCTCGAACGACTCAAGGAGATCGACCGCCCGCGTCCCGGACATGGTGATCTGTCAGGGGCCATGAAATACCTCGGTTCGGTCCGCGGAATCCTGGAACGGGCCAGTGCCCGGGAAACGGCCGTCCGGGTGGCCGCCGGCGCGTTGTCCCAGCAACTGCTGGGACTGTTCGGGATCACCGTCTTCGGATACGTCCTGGAACTCGAACAGATCAAGACGCATCCACAAACCGGGGACTACCCCGCGCTCCGCGCACTGCGGGATGCCAGCCCGATGTATACCCTGGACCCCGAAGCCGACAAAGCCATTGTCGCCCGGGTGGACCAGGCCACCCAGGAAGGGGACACGCTGGGGGGTATCATTGAAGTTCGCGTCGAGGGCCTGCCGTTTGGATTGGGCACACACGCCCAATGGGACCGCAAGCTGGACGGGCTGCTCGCCCAGGCCGTAATGAGCATTCAGGCCATCAAAGGGGTCGAGATCGGCCTCGGTTTCGAGGCGGCACGGCGACCGGGATCGAAGGTCCATGATCCCATTCAGTACGATCCGGCCCACCAGGGGGACAATACACTCGGGTACGTCCGGCCCACCAATAATGCAGGGGGCCTGGAAGCCGGTATGACCAATGGCCAGCCGCTGGTGATTCGGGCCGCGAAGAAGCCCATCAGCACGCTGCGCAAGCCGTTGGATTCCATCAATCTGAAGACCAAGGAAACGGAGAACGCGGCTTACGAACGGAGCGATGTGTGTGCCCTGGCGGCCGCCAGCGTCATTGTGGAAAGCGTCGTCGCACTGACCATCGCGCAGGCATTTCTGGAAAAATTTGGAAATGATAGCGTGACGGAGATTCAGGCGCGATATGATGCCTATCTGAAACTTGCCCGACAGCGGTAGACGGTTCGGCTGCGAGTTTCGTCGACGACGGTAACAGTTATTGATTCGCATCATGCCGTACCCGGACTTCTTGAGTCCGGTGACGGAGGAGGGTCACATGACATCGCGTGTCGCGCCTCGCAAAGAGACCAGTATCAATCCAGCGGAGGCCAATCCCGAGCCGTTGATGGTGTGCATCGTCGATAACGAAGCAGCCATTCGCGACTCGCTGGCGTTCCTGATCGAATCGGAACAGATCCCGGTCGCCACCTACGCCTCCGCCCGCGAGTTCCTCGAGACCTGGGACATCACCCGGACCGGTTGCCTGGTCGTTGACATCCGCATGCCCGGCATGAGCGGCCTCGAGTTACAGATGGAACTCACCCGGCGCAACACCCAGGTGCCGATGATCATCATCACCGGTTTCGGCGACGTGCAGCTGGCAGTACAAGCGATGAAGCGCGGGGCTTTCGACTTCTTCGAGAAGCCCATTCATCACGAGTTACTGCTGGAACGGCTGCACCAGGCCCTGGCTCAAGAAACGGCAGCCCGCCAGGAAACCGCCCAAAAGCTGGAATTTCAGCGGCGTTACGCGTTATTGTCTCCCAAGGAACGTCAGGTTCTCGATCTGGTCGTCCAGGGCAAAACCAGCCTGGAGATCGCCAGCGCATTGAACTGTGCCCCCAAGACGGTGGAAGTCCACCGCACCAATATCTACACCAAAATGCGCTGTAAGAACCTGGCGGTCATTGTGCGCATGATGATGCTGAAACGCATTGTTGATACGGATGGTGAATAAAGCCGGAAACTGACAAATCGTTCTCAATCCTGGTGGCTCAGCGGAGGTTGCCTGCGCGATAGCGGCGAAATCCCGTCGTGACACAGGGTGCAGGGATTCAGACCCGCAGCAGTCTGTCTGTTTCGGCATTTGTCATTCGTCGTTTGACACCGCACTGCCGTCAATTGCGGTTGTCTCGCGAGCCCCCGTGGGATACCATTACGGTTTGGACTGAGGTTCTGTATAGAACCGATAGTCTTGATTGCGCGTCACAGGGAAGTGTCCAGAGATCAAGAATGGCTGAGTCTCGTCCTGCTGTTGAGTCGTCCGAGGTGTGGACTGTCGCCCGCATCCTGGATGCGACTACGCCCTATCTGAAGCAGCACGGCAGCGATACGCCCCGCCTGGATGCTCAGATCCTGCTGGCATTCGTGCGAAAATGCACCCGGATCGAGCTCTATACCAACTTCAATACGCCGCTGACCGACGCCGAGCGGACTCAAATGCGAGACCTGGTCAAGCGCCGGTCGCAGGCCGAACCGGTCGCCTACCTGGTGGGACATCGCGAATTCTTCAGCCTGACATTTAAGGTCACGAAGGACGTGCTGATTCCGCGACCCGATACGGAAACCCTGGTGCTGGAAGCCCTGGAACGCGCCAAGACGTTCCCCGCGCCGCGAATTCTCGACCTGTGCACCGGTTCGGGATGCGTCGCGGTAGCGCTCGCCGTGAGTCTGCCGACCGCAGTCTGCACGGCCACCGACATCAGCCCCGCGGCGATCCAGATTGCGAAAGAAAACGCCCAGACCCATAAGGTCGCCGATCGAATTGAGTTCCTGGAGGGAGACTTGTTCGGCGCCATTCCGCAGGACGCGCAATTTGACTTGATCGTCAGCAATCCACCGTACATTCCCGAGGGAGAAATCGCCGGACTGGACGCCGAAGTCCGCAACCATGAACCGCTGGGTGCCCTGAAGGCCGGAGCGGATGGCATGCAATTTCTCAACCAGATCATCGAGACAGCCGCACACCACCTGGTACCGGGCGGCTGGCTGGCACTGGAAACGGGCATCGAACAAGCACCACTGACCGCCACGGCCTTGGAAGCGCGCAGCGAGTTCCACGACGTGCGAATCGTGAAAGACATGGGAGGCAGACCCCGGGTGGTACTGGCTCAACTGAAGAATAACTAGTACTGTGTGAAAGCTAATCAGGGCAGAGCCCGTGGCACCCAACCGAAGATCAACAGTTGACGGGCAATCGGGAAAAAGCGACACGGTGAGCCGAAATCGGTTTTCGCCGGGCCCGAACCCTATAGACAATTGACCTGACCCAACGCCGTAGCAGTTCGCCACCAGGAGGTCCAAGGATGGACATGTTTGTGATTCAAGGGGGATATCCCCTGACCGGCCGGACCACCGTCAGCGGCGCGAAGAACGCAGCGCTCCCCATCATGGCCGCCTCATTGCTGGCCGAGGGCCTGACGACGCTGCACGATGTCCCCGACCTCGTCGACGTCGACACGCTGGCCCATCTGCTGCGGGCTCTCGGCAGTAGCGTCGAACGAACCGCGTCTGGACATCTGACACTCGAGGTCCTCAATACGCGCCCCAACCTCGCCGACTACGAACTGGTCCGCCGGATGCGGGCCAGCGTCTGTGTCCTGGGCCCGCTGCTGGCTCGTCGCGGTGCGGCCTGCGTGTCTCTGCCGGGTGGCTGCAACATCGGCGACCGGCCCATCGATCTGCACCTGAAGGGACTCGCCGCACTGGGTGCGTCCATCCGCGTCGAACGGGGCTATGTCATTGCGGAAGCCAAACGCCTGCGCGGGGCCAACATCTACCTGGGCGGTCCGTTTGGCAGTACTGTCACCGGCACAGCCAATGTGATGGCCGCCGCCACACTTGCCGAGGGGCGCACCACCATCGAAGCCGCTGCGTGCGAACCCGAAGTCGTGGATCTCGGCCACTATCTGAATGCCATGGGAGCCCAGATCACGGGATTAGGGACCCCATTTCTGCAGATTGAGGGTGTCGAGCGACTGCAGGGCGTACCGCATACCATCATCCCGGACCGCATCGAAGCCGCCACCCTGATGATCGCGGCCGCGATGACGTATGGCGATGTCCGCATCGATAACGTGCGTGTCGACCACATGACGGCCATTATTGAAAAGCTCCGCGAGATCGGGATCACGATCGAAGTCCAGGGTACGTCGGTCCGTGTCACCACCTCCGGCCAGCTGCGGTCCATCGATTGCATTGCCCTGCCTTATCCTGGCGTGCCTACCGACGTGCAGGCACAGCTGATGGCCCTGTTGACGTGTGCCACGGGGATCAGCATTGTGACGGACAAGGTCTTCCCGGACCGCTTCATGCACTTGCCGGAACTGGTTCGCCTGGGCGCCCGCATCCGCCGCGAAGGCAACTGTGCCATCGTCAGTGGCGTTCCCGAACTGAGCGGTGCCAGTGTGATGGCGTCCGACCTGCGAGCCAGCGCTGCACTGGTCCTGGCCGGTCTCGCGGCGACGGGTGAATCGGTGATTCGGCGGATCTACCATCTGGATCGAGGCTACGATCAGCTCGATGTGAAGCTGAATCAACTGGGTGCCAAGATCCAGCGGATGGTGGACGAACCGCAAAACATGCCGGCCAGCCTGTCGTTAAGCGCCTCGGATAAAGCCGAGGACACATCAGATCCAACGCACGAACTGCGCGGTCCCACCTGGCTGAAACGCATGGGCATCACACCGCGCACCGATGCCTGACGGCAAATCGTGGAAGTCGGCAGCCTTGGGCATTTCGCAGCTGGTCGACCGATTGGGGATAGGCACTGACGGGGCCTGGAGACCCGTCCCACGATGTGTTTATTCGGGCTTCACGGGATGAATCCAGA
>CAZQUW010000105.1:0-2356 GCA_964596215.1 uncultured Planctomicrobium sp.
CCATTAACGCCAGGGATCGATAATGGGAAACGCGCGTTCTCGGTGACTTCGCGACGCAACAGAGTTTCGACGTGTTGAATCGTGTCCCCATGTGATGCGGCGAGGTCGCGCGATTCCGTCGGGTCGACGGCCAGATCGTACACTTCCCAGTCACCGGGATTCTTCGACTTGAGTCGTTGCCGGACAACCTTCAGATCTCCCACGCGCACCGCAACCTGACCGCCGTATTCCGGAAAGATCCAGAGCAGTGGCTTGCGGTGCGGTGGCAGCGTTCCCCCGGTAAGTACCGGCAGCAGGCTTTCGCCGTCCAGGCCCTGGGGTTTACGGAGGCCGGCAACTTCACACAGCGTGGGGAACCAATCGGCGAAGTAGCTGGGGGTGTTGTTGACCGTTCCGGGTTTGACTCGTCCCGGCCAGCGGACGATCATCGGAACCCGTATTCCCCCCTCGTAGACGCTGCCCTTGTACCCGCGCAGGCCACCGTTACTGTTAAAGAATTGAGCATCCATGCCGCCCACATGAAACCGGGTTCCCGCAGGGCCCGCATGCGTGGGGCCGTTGTCACTCGTGAAGACGATCAGCGTCTGCTCGGCTACGCCCGCCTGCGTGAGCGACTGCAGGACGCGGCCCACATAACTATCGAGATCCGTAATCATCGCTGCATAGCCCGCGCGCGGACGTGGATGGGGCAGGTATCCACTCTCGCCACGGTAAGGCGTGGTGTCCCAATCCAGGGGAAACTTTTCGACGGACGCGCGGGGCGGATGCATGGCCACATGCGGTTCGATAAAGGGCAAATATAGAAAGAATGGTCGCTCTCGATTGGCCGCAATGAATTTCTCGGCTTCGGCGATCATCAGCTGCGGCGCGTACTTTTCCCCGATCCACTGCGCAATCCCGACTTCACCGTCCGGCTGTTTGGCATAGGCCGGAATCGGCAGGGGGTTAATGATGATCCGTTCAGAATTCTTCCAGAGATGGGAAGGATAGTAGCTATGCGCGACAGACTGGCAATTGTACCCGAAGAACAGGTCAAACCCCTTGCGATTGGGGTCCCCCGTACTGCCGACCGGGCCCAGGCCCCACTTGCCCATCGCACCGGTGGCGTATCCCGCTTTCTGCAAGAGTTGCGGCAGCGTCACCGCGGATTCCGTCAGCGGATATTGGCCTTCGGGAAATTCGGGAAACACGGCCTTCGCCGGCAGATTCCCGCGAACCTCAGCATGCCCCAGGTGCTTGCCGGTCATTAACACGCACCGCGACGGCGCGCAGACCGGGGCCCCGCTGTAATGCTGAGTAAACCGCATCCCTTCGGCCGCCAGTCGATCGATGTTCGGGGTCGAGAATTTTTGTTGTCCGTAACAACTGAGCTCCCCCCACCCAAGATCGTCGGCCAGAATGAAGACGATGTTCGGCCTGGTTGTTTCGCCAGCGAAGGCCTGCGGCATGCCACCCAGCAGTCCAAACATCGCGGCCACGACGGCAATCAGCACGGGAATTCGCATGACACCATTCTCATTAAATAGGTGGCAACCAGCAGAGCTGTTTAAGATCGCAAAACGAGATCACTGACCGTCGCTCCGATTGTACCCACCGACGCGATGACCTGTCATCAAACATTCAGACCGCAGCCCATGCACTCGATAGTCCTGAATCAACCCACATGGCAACTTTTTCTATATAACCTGACTGCAGTGAAGTGCGTTCAACATCGCCTCGGACCATCCGCGGCCTCGGTCCGACACAAAATATGCTCAATCGGCGTGAAAAGTGCGTGTGGTCACTGCAGCAGGCGTATCGGCATCCATTCGATGCCCCGCCTGATCTCGGAGCAATCATTTTGCTTGCTGGCCACACAATGCCGGGGAATAGAATATCGACTGGCTCCGAATCGTCCTGCTGAGGATCCAACTGTTATTTCAAAGGAGTTTGCGATGACATGGCTGCATCTTTCTGTTGGCGCACTGAAGGTCATATCGGGGTTCGCGGTTGTGGCTGGCTCCGTTGGAACGGGGCACGCGATCGAATGTCTATTAAGCGGGTCACTGACTCTGGCACCTGTCGCCTGGTCCGTTGCCACCCATTTTGTGTCTGACAGCTAACGTCCTGGAAACAAAACGATGAAAACAAGTTTTGCGGTGATAATGACAGCCACCCTGATGCTGTGCGGGTGCGATTCGAAAGTGACAGATTCGACAACGGTTACACATTCGTCCCCCGAGGGACAGCAGAGTGTCACAATCACAAGGACGGTCGTCGAGCCGCCTCAGGCAGACAAAGCGACCACAGACAAAGCGACTACAGAGCAGCTGGCCGCAAAGTCGCGTGAAACGCTGCAGATTGCGGGGGAGCTCGC
>CAZQUW010000105.1:2456-20530 GCA_964596215.1 uncultured Planctomicrobium sp.
GCGTTGTGACGTTGCAGTACCTGAATCGGGAGTCATCGAAATGGCATGTTTTTTGATGCATTTTTCTGACTAGAGTGGCTGGGAAACAGTCCCCACCAGGCAGTTCCAGTCGCTCTGCTCGACATGATCTTTTTCCGAATGCCTCGCGCGGAGCTCAACGGCCGAATCATCGGTCAATTTATTGTCCGCGACCTTGGGCTCTGCATCCCGTAATCAAGCGGGAATATTGCAGAAACAATTTGGAAGGAGGATGAAAAGATGGTCACTCAAACAATCCAGAACAGGGAGCAAACAAAACGACCAGCGAACAAGGCAGAGGCCGCCCCGCAAGCGACGGGGGAGATGGTGGCACATCCCCGCTACACCGCCTTCGCCCCGATGACCAGCTATGATCCATTTCATCGATTCCGAGACGAATTTCATCGGCTGTTCGAGCAATTCGTCCCGAGCTGGCCTGTGGCGCGGGAGGGTGGACGACGCGAAGGCTGGGGACTCGACGTACGCGAGGATGACCAGACCTTGACCATCAGAGCCGAGGCTCCGGGCTTTGAGGCAAGTGAATTCGACGTCGAGGTGCGCGATAATCAGCTGATGATGTGTGCCTGCCACAAGACCGAAAACATGGAAGAAAGTTCCGGCACGTCGCAGTGGGAGAGCCGAGAGTTCCACCATTCACTGCTACTGCCGTCGGGAATCGACACCGAGAAGGTCGACGCCGAGTACCATAATGGAATTCTGTGCGTCAAGTTTCCCAAGACAGCGGAGGCCAAAGGCCGCCATATCCCGGTCAAAGGCTAAATCCCGACGACAATGAGTGTCGAGATGAGACACGCTCAGTTGGTGTTGGCCCCAACCGCAATGGGTCGAGTTGCGAGTCAGTTGAGCAAGGTTCGGTAAGAGAAACTGAACCTGCTCAACTGGCTCGCTGTCGTTTCAGGGGTGTTGTTCACCAGCGAGCGTCATTTGCCGGAGCGGCATCGCCTGCAGTTTTGACTCGGGTCGCAGTGCCATCGGGCAGCAGGACGTAATCTTCTGCCGGCGGGCCGCATTTCTCGCGATCTTCAAATGCTTTGGATTGACCAAGTTCCGCCTGCCGCGGGTCGGGCGGTGGCAACGTGTCACGCAGAGGTTCATGGCGTCTCGACATGGTTTCCCTTTCGACTTGAATCCGGGGCATTCAGAAGATTCTCAGCAGGGTCGTCGTACTCATCCTGACCCTCCTGAGCATGGGTTGTCTGACCAGTGCCCCCCTCGGCGTCAATCACATTCCCGTCGACGCGTTCCTGGCTGGGATCTGGCTGTTCATCCTGAGTCGGCTTCAGATTGGGATTTCGCATGTGCTCTCCTTGATAGTTCGGGAGCCCGCAGTTGCTATTCTACGCGTACTTCAGCGACACGGGAATTCGAATTCTTCCATCTGCCGATTTTCCAATCCGAAAGCATAGAAGCTCGACATCGGCGCGCCATGTCGCGTCGAGTTCACGTTCGGGCTGCCCCGAAATGACAGTGCGGATTCGCTCAACCGCGCGCGACACGGTAGCAGCCATATTCGAACAGTTCTATGATCAGTATCCCGGTGAGCTACACGCTCGTACCTTCAGCTTGCGGGACTGCAGGCAGTCGGAGCGTCTCCACTGTCAATTCACTTGGCCGGAGTTGTTGTCCCATGAATGTGACTGATGAACTCGAACGACTGCAACGACTCCATCAGTCGGGAGCGTTGAATGACGAGGAGTTCGCCCAGGCGAAATCCAAACTTTTAAACCAACGGCCGGTCCTGCCGGATTTGTCCGCATTCGGTTTTCAGCCCGCGGGAGATAACGTCGCCAGTCTGGAACAACAGACACGTCTGTGGGGCTTCGTGCTGCACTTATCAATTTTGGCAGGCTTCGCGGTTCCCATCCTCGGACTCGTAGTTCCGGTGGTGATCTGGCAATTAAAGAAAGACCAGCTGCCGGACATCGATCGTCATGGACGAAATGCCGTCAACTGGATCATCTCGAAACTGATCTACGCGGCCATCAGCGCCATCCTGGTGTTTGCAGCAATCGGAATTCCCATGTTGATTGCCCTGGGCATCATGGCCGTCGTGTTTCCGATCGTTGCCGCCGTCAAAGCGTACAACGGCGAGATCTGGAAGTACCCGCTGGCGATCCAGTTCTTCCTGCATTAAGCCGATTCAGCACTGGCCCCAGCGGTGCGACAGCCAACATCGGCCGGCTGCCGCTCCCGGGCTGGTTCAAGCCATGACCTGAATCTGCCGATTCGCCGGAATAGAATTAGCACCCGCCGGATTCACGAACCGGAACTGCATGGTACGATTGCCCGTCGCCTTACCGGTGGCCTTGAAGCCGATGCTTTGGGCCAATGTCTGAACTGCGTTCTGGGTCGCCGCGCCGTTGAAACTGATAGTCAACGGAAATCCCTTTTTGCCACCGGAGAAGGTCCCGATGATCGTAGTGCCGAACAACACGTTCTTCCCCTTCGTGGTGATGCCACTTGCCCTCAGTAACGACAGCGTGTCCTTCGGGCCGTGACCTGATACGATCAGACTGGTGCCGGCAAACGCCCCCGCCTGCGTATCCACATCGTTAATCACCACCGTACTATCGACCGCAGTGACCGCCTTGCTCGAAATCGAGTAGACCAGCGGTTGCGAATCCATCGTGACGACCGTGGCATCATCTACCGCCTGTACGGTCAGTTGGAACGACTGGCTCGACGTCAGCTCACCGTCACTCACAGTGACCGTAATCGTGACCACGCCATTCTGATTTGCCGCCGGGGTAATCACCAGGCTGCGGCCAGCCCCCGAGCCATTGATGGCAATGTTGGCCACGGGAATCAATGTCGGATTACTCGATGTCGCAGTAACGGTTAAACCGTTGCTGGCAGTATCGATATCGGCGACCGTGAATCCATACTCTCCACTGACAGTGTCTTCAAGTATCGTGTGGGCGCCAAAACTGGCCATCGTCGGAGCATCATTCACCGGTTCCACCGTCACCACGAAGGACGTACTGCTCGACTTCACACCATCACTGACAACAATCGTGATCGTGGCCGATCCACTCTGGTTGGCCACCGGAGTCACCCGGACGCCACGGTTGGCGCCTGTGCCCGACACGGCGATACTCGCGTTGGGAATCAACGTCAGGTTCGAGGAACTGACCGTAACAATCAGCCCGCTCGCCGCGGTTTCCACGTCCCTGACCGAAAAGTTCAATAGGTCCGTAGCACCATCTTCCAGAATGTTCTGGTCCACAATACTGGATATCGTCGGCGCATCGTTGACATTGGTCACCGTGATCGTGAAGGGCTTCTCACTGACCAGACCACCCTGGTCAGTGGAACGGACGCGAATCTGATACACGCTCCGCGCTTCAAAATCGAAACTGGCCGCTGACTGCAATTGTCCGTTCACGATCACAAAACTCGAGTTATCAGCCGCACCAGTGCCATCGACCAATGTGTAAGCAAACGAACCACCGACATCAGGATCGCTGCTGGAGAAGACTCCGATCGTCGTTCCTGAAGCGGAATCCTCCGCAAGGGTGGTACCGCTCAGTATCAGATCCGTCGGATTCTCGTTCACATCACCGACATTGATCGTAAACTGCTTCTCGAAGGTCAGTCCGTTCTGGTCGACGGTGCGGACTCGAATCGCATACTTGTTCTTCAACTCGAAATCAAAGCTGGCAGCAGTCACGAGTTGATCATTCACGATCGAGAAGCTGGCGTTGTCGGCACTCCCGATTCCTGGTACCAGGGCATAGGTAAACGTGTTGCCGGCGTCCGGATCAGTGCTGGTCAAGGTGCCGACGACGATTCCATCCGAAACGTTTTCAGGAACTGCCGATCCAGTCAGGGCGAGACCGGTCGGGGCTTCGTTCGTATTCGTGAGAGAAATTGTGAATTGTTTCTCGAATGTCTGACCGCCCTGATCCTGAGTCCGCACGCGGATCGAGAAACTGCTCCTGGCCTCAAAATCAAACGTCGCGACACTCCGCAACTGGCCATTCACAATGGCAAAGCTGGAGTTGTCAGTACTGCCGATGCCATCAACCAGGGTATACGTAAACGTGTTGCCGGCGTCCGGATCAGTAGAACTGAAGGCACCGATGACCGTACCGCTCGCGACGTTTTCCGCGATCGTGGCGGAAATCAAGGCAATGTCGGTCGGCGCGTCGTTGGTGTTGGTGACATTAATCGTCACTTGCTTCTCGAATGACAATCCTGCCCGATCGGTCACTCGGAGACGAATGGAATAGGAGTTCTTTGTTTCCAGATCGAAAACCGCTGTGGTCTGCAGCTGCCCGTTGACGATGACGAACGAAGAATTATCCGCACTGCCCAGCCCGGTCACCAGCGCATAAGAGAACGAATCCCCGACATCGGGGTCTGTCGGGGTCAATACCCCGGCGACCGTACCAATGGGAAGTCCCTCTTGAATCGATCCGGGCAACAGCGAGATATTAGTCGGAGCCTCATTGATGTTCGTGACGCTGATAATCAGCGGCTTCTCGAAGGAGAGCCCCCCCTGATCGGTGGAGCGGACGCGAATGGCAAAACTGTTCTTGGCCTCGAAATTAAAACCCACGGCCGTCGTCAGTTTGCCATCCACAATCGTGAATGCGGAATTGTCAGCGCTACCTGGACCATTCACCAGCGAGTAGCTGAATGTGTTCCCGGCATCCACATCCGTGCTGCTGAATGTTCCGACGATCGTTCCCGGTGCAGTATCTTCCGGTATCGACGAGCCGGACAATGTGAGGTTTACGGGAGCGTCATTGGCATCCGTCACCGAAATAGTGAAATATCGCTCAAAACTAAGACCGCGCTCGTCGGTCGTTCGAATGCGTACGAGATAGCTGCTTTGGGCCTCGAAATTCAGAATCGCATTCACCTTCAGGGCCTCCCCCTGAATCATGAAGGAAGAATTGTCGATGTCGCCCGCACCGCCCACCAGGGTGTAAGTAAAACTACTCCCGGCGTCGATATCAGTGCTGCTGAGAAGGCCGACCGTTGTACCAATCGGAAGGTTCTCGGGGATGGTAGCGGCCGACAGGATTAGATCACTCGGCGCCTCATTGGCATCCGTCACTGTAATCGTCAGCGCTTGTTCGACTGACAGCCCGTTTTGATCAGTCGACCGTACGCGAATGGAGTAGGTGTTCTGCGTTTCAAAGTCGAAACTGGCCGCTGCCTGCAACTGCCCATTGACGATCGTAAAACTGGAATTGTCGGTGCTGCCGTCCCCGCCTGCCAGCAGATAGCTGAAGGTGTTTCCTGCATCCGGATCGGAAGTGTTGAACGTCCCGACGATGCTTCCCACCGCCTGATTCTCGGCGATCGTGCCGGACGTCAAACCAACATTGGTCGGCGTCTCGTTGACGTTGGTAACGGTGATCGAAAACTGATTCTCCAGCTGCAGACCATCCTGATCGGTTGTCCGCACGCGGATGGAATAACTGCTCGCCTCCTCAAAGTTGAAGCTGGCCGCCGTCTGCAGTTGACCATTCACAATGGTAAAGCGTGAGTTGTCCGTACTGCCGATTCCCGAAACCAGCTCATAGGTGAACGTGTTGCCGGTATCCGGGTCCACGCTGCTGAAGTTCCCGACAACCGTGCCGCTGTCAGAGTTCTCGGCCACCACGTTCGCCGACAAGTCGAGCGCCGTGGGCGACTCATTGACGTCGGTCACGCTGACCAGGAACAGTTCCTCGACACTGAGTCCATCCTGATCGGTGGAACGAACGCGAATTTCGTAGCTGTTCCGGATTTCGAAGTCAAAGCTGGTGGTCGTCTGCAACTGACCATTGACGATCGTAAAACTGGAATTGTCGGTGCTGCCTGCCCCGGAGACCAATGTGTAGGTGAAGGTGTTGCCGGGGTCTGGATCGGTGGTCGTGAATGTGCCGACCGCGGTACCAGCCGGCCGGTTCTCATCAATCGTCGCGGTGAGGAGTGCGATGCCTGTCGGAGTATCGTTGGCAGGGGTAACCGTAATCGTCGACGTAACCGGCGGACTGGGATTCACGCCGTCGTCGGCAGTCACGCTGATGGTGCGTGACGTGACGTTCGGTGCGTCATTCAAATTCAGATACGTGACCGCTCGCAGCAATGCCTGGAAATCGCCGATCGGTGCAGTACCACCAACGTTGTTGGTTACGGTGACCGTGGAGGTGGACGCCGTGTAGGCGACATGGAAGGTCGTTCCGCCAACGATTCCGGTCCCGGTCGAATCCACATTCAGTGGAATCACGACACCGGCCACAGTCAGAACTTCGCTCGCGCCGTCCGGCACTGTACCGACCACAAGTTTCAGATTAACCAGTTCAGTGACGCCCGCATCGACGATCGTTGCATCGGAATCAGCAATGTTGACAGCCGCCCCATTTTCGACGAACGCGGCCACGAACCCGCTGCCAACGTCGTTCGATCCGTTCAAGTCCAGAATGGCCGACGGACCGATATCATTATTCTGAATCGTCCCCATCGCCTGACTATCACTGATCAGCGAAGTGGCGTGCATCACCACTGTAACGCCTGTTGTCCCTCCATTGGCCACGACGAAATCAAGTTTTCCGTCACCATTCAAATCACGCACGGCAAGTCCACCGGGAATGCTGCCGGCAGAAAAATCTTGTTTCGCCGCAAAGGTTGGCGTCGTCGCTCCGGGGCTCGTCGTATTGATCAACAAGGAGAGCTTGCCGAGTCCCGAACTGGTGACGGCCAGATCGGACTTCCCATCGCCATTGTAATCTCCAAAGGCAACGGAGTCCGGATTCGCACCGATTCCTAATGTGAAGTCCTGTCGTGTTGAATACGTCGGTACGGTGGCTCCGGGCGCCGTGGTATTCAGCAGCACCGAGACAATATTGTCGATCGAACTGGTCGCTGCCAGATCCGGACGCCCGTCGCCGTTGATATCGGCAATCGAAACAGATTTCGGCAGCTGCCCCACACCGAATTCCTGATTGGTCGAGAAACTGAACGTCCCGCTGGCTGGTGCAGTGGTGTTCAACAACACGGAAATCGAGTTTGATCCGGCATTGGCCGTGGCGATATCCAGCCTGCCGTCCCCATTCAAATCACGCAGCGACACCCCCCGCGGAAGATTTCCGGTGGTAAAGTCCTGTCGGGTCGCAAAGCTGGGAGTTGCGGCACCGGCCGCGGTCGTATTGAAGAAGACCGAGATCGTATTGGTCAGGTTGTTGGCCACCACGATTTCCGCCTTACCATCGCCGTTCAAATCTCCCACCGCGACGGAGCGGGGACCTGCCCCCGTGGTGAACACCTCAGCAGTGGAAAAACTGGCGGTCGCAGAGCCGGGAATCGTCGTATTAAACAGCACCGAAATCGTATTCGTAACATCGCTGGTCACGACCAGATCGAGCTTGCCGTCACCGTTGAAGTCGCTCACAGCCACAGCAAACGGGCCTGTGTCGGTGCTGAAGTTCTGCGGAGTTCCGAAGTCTGACGCCCCGGAACCCGGCAGACTTTGATTGAATAATACCGAGACCACTCCGTTCGCCGGATCAGGCACAGCCAGATCGGGCTTGCCATCGCCATTGAAGTCACCCACCGCGACTGACGAGGCAGTATCCCCGCTTAAATAGTTCTGTGGGTCCGACAGGACGACTGTTGCCGGCGGACTCGCAAATGTATTCAGGAATATCGAGAACGTACTCGACCCCTGATTCGCATCAACCAGATCGGGTTTCCCGTCTCCGTTGATATCCGCAGTGACCACGTGACTGGCACCATAACCAATCGCTCGATCTTGCCGCGTCGCAAAACTGGACGAGGCCGCCCCCGGCACGGTGCGGTTGATCAACACTGATACGGAGTTTTGATTCGTGACGGTCATATCCAGCAGACCGTCACCGTTCAGATCTTCCAGCGCGACGGAACGCGGCGACTGGTCCATCGTATAATCGATGCGGCCGCCAAAACTGAATGTCGTGGCCCCGGTCGGCGTCGTGTTGATCAACACCGATACCGAGTTGCCATCGCGATTCGTAACAACCACATCGAGCTTGCCGTCGGCGTTGATATCACCCAGGGCTGTCGAGAAGTTCCGATCGAAGAACGAGAACTCCTGAAAAGGGCGGAAGGTCGGCGTCGAACTTCCGGTCACAGTGGAGTTCAACAACACACCGATGGTACTCGCGTAGTTATTGGCCACCACGAGGTCTGGCTTACCATCGCCGTTGACATCGCCGACTGAAACGCAGTCGGGATTCACATTCATCGCGTCGTCCGTGTCGAAATTAAAGCCGCTGGAAAAGCTGGCAGTCGGGGCTCCGGGTGCAGTCTGGTTCAACAATACCGACACTCCACCCGCCCCTTGCTCGGCCACCACGAGATCGGGCAGGCCATCACCGTTGATATCGGCGATCGAAACATAATACGGATTAGGCAGCGTGGGCAGGTCCTGTCTGATCGCAAACGTCGGGGTCGAACCGCCGGTCGGAGTGGTGTTCAACAGCACCGAGACGGTGTGGACAGCGAAGTTCGTCGTGGTGATGTCCGGCTTACCATCTCCGTTCAGATCGCCAATTTTCACCGAGTAGGGCTTCGCGCCGGTATCGAAGTCAGTCCTGGGCGAAAAGGTCACCGTCGAAGAACCGGTCGCTGTGGTATTCAGGAACACCGCGAGCTTGGAGGTAAACGGAACGACTACGGCGACGTCGGGCTTGCCGTCGCCATTCAAATCACCCACCGAAACCGCTCGCACACCCGAGCCGAGATAAGTGTCCTGTCTCGCAGCGAAGCTGGCCGTGGGCCCCTGCGAATCCGAAATGCCCGTCAAGTTGACGAAGAAGTTCTCATTTCCCTCGACCAGCAGATCGCCAGTGATCGGAATCGCAATCGTGGCAGTGGTCTGCCCCGAGGCGAAGGTCACCACGTCACTCGCCGGCGTGAAGTCGGAACCACCTACGGCGGTATCGCTGGCCGTCGTATAGCTGACTGAAATCGCGGGACTGGTATCTCCAGTCCGAGTCAGCGTAAATACCAGATAGGAGGTTCCCGAATCCCCTTCCGTGATGCTCGCGTCACCAATTGAGATGCCGGGAACAGCACTGGGGAGAGCGCGATCTTCCAGGCGCTCCAGCGCAGCCGCGCGCATCCGCGTACGCTGCTGATTCGAGCGACGAATACCTGACCGGAACTGGATTGACCGCAGAGAAAATTGCTGGAACAGATTCCGCAACCAGTGCCTGGAATTGAAAACCATTAAATGAAGTCCGTTGTCAAAATTCGTTGGCCAAACCCATCAGGGAACGACTTGAAAAATCTATTTATCGGGAGCGCCACGCTAAAACGCGTATCCTCTTATACAGGTTCACCCCAACGCGGCGCAAGTGTATTACCAATAATTTGCGGCGTTATCCGCCAAGTTTTTTGCTGTCTGCTCGTTTCCAATTTTCAGTTGCTGAACGGCATTCCGCGTGTCAAATCTGGAGTTCACAATGGTTGCTCGTTGTCCATGGCCAGCATCCGCTGAATCTCATCTGTCTTGAATCCCAGCGCCATGGGGCGTTTCACTCCCGGCAAACAAACCACGTCGTACAGTTCGCTGACCATGCCTTCCACGCGAAACCAGTGCACGACGTTCCCCGAATTCAGATCGATCACCTGCAGTCCACACTGGGCCAGGGCTCCTCGTCGGGACAATTCCGCATCCAGTGCGAGACCATCGAATGTCATATCGCGACGGGGTTTCGACAGAGTGACGACGGCATAATTGCCGACAAATGCCAGCCCCCTCAAGAAACCGGGGCAGAATGTAAGCGGTTCGAAAACTCCGGTCTTCTGGTCCACTCGGCCGAACTCTCCGGTCCCCGAATTCAGCAACCATAACTGATCGCGATACCAGCGGGGCGAATGCGGCATCGAGAGCCCCCGCGTCAGGATCTCGTTGGACTGCACATCGATTACACAGCCCCCGTCACGCCGGCGATCGCGCCAGCCATCGGTGACATCAGATTCTGACACCGCCGTGACATAGCGCGCCCGGCCATCGCGCACGGCCAGTCCATTCAAATGACAACGGTCTTCAGGAACCAGCTTGCTGAGATACGGCGGACGCCATAACGGAGTAAAGCTCAGCCGATCGCTGACCGTGGCGAGGCACCCGAACTGGGTATTCACGAACACCACGCGTCCATCAGCTTCAACCGCAATGTCGTGAATGTCGAGATTACCAGTCGTGTAGCCGATCCGCGGAATATAAAGTCGATCATGTTCGAGGTGCACATGCCCCGCCGCCAGGGCATTCTCGAACCGCCACAACTGATACTGGGAGCTCAGCCACAGCGTTTGTGCGTCGGGTGATGCCCACAGCCCCATGCATTGATTGAAGGAACGTTCAAAGATCGAGAGCGTCTCATCGGCCTTACGCCCCAGCAAAAACAGCTTGCCGGTCTGGTAAGTCGTCAGCGCCAGACTGACGTCAACCTCGGCCAGCCATGTGGTTGCATGTCGCGACCCCAGAATCTGCAGCCAGGGTTCCGCCCCGGGCGCGTTCGACAAGGGCGATTCGGTCATCTTCAAAGAGCTCAACACGCCGGGGCGATCCCGGCTCTGGGGAAATTTTCAGTGATCAGTCGTGATCTTCAGCCGTGCCGCTGAGTTTGACGCGACTTACAGAGGTGCCGATTGTGAATGACGCTGCCACCGTTCTCAAGGGCAATCAGGAAAAGCCGCCAGCTAAAGCCCCCGTGATCTTAAACTGCCGCCATCCGTGCACGTACAGTCGGCGCAATCATCATGGCGACCACCATATCGGGATTCCCGACTTACGGCCGCCTCCAGCGCGAAACTTTACGCCAGTATCTCGTGAATCGGCTGGCCCCCGTGCGCAATCGCGATCGGGCGGTCGTTGTCATACACCTTCATGTCGGGATCTATTCCCAACAGGTGATAGATCGTCGCGCAGATGTCACTGGTACTGACCGGTCGGTCCTTCACATAAGCGGCGTGCGCATCGGTGACGCCGTGGACGGTTCCCCCCCGAATCCCCGCGCCGGCAAACAACACACTGTACGCGTAAGTCCAATGGTCCCGGCCCGCATTCGCGTTGACCTGCGGAGTCCGCCCCATGTCGCTCATGACGACGACCAGGGTCTCATCGAGCAACCCGGTCTCTTCCAGTTCGCCCAGCAATGCGCTGTAAGTCAGATCCAGGCTCGGCAAGGCGCCCCGCAGCCAGTTGAAGTTATCGCCGTGGGTGTCCCACGAATTGTCACCCGGGAAATCCCAGGTGACGTTCACAAACCGCACCCCCGCCGCGACCAGGCGCCGGGCAATCAGGGCACTCGCACCAAACAAGGTACGGTCATAGCGGTCTCGCAGCTTTGGATCGGCCGTGCTGAGATCAAACGCGTTCTTCAAACTGGTGGACGTCAGCAGGCTCAAGGCCCGTTGTTGAATGCGCGTCACATCGTCGAGCGCGCGGCTCGATTCACTGCGGCGCTGCTGCTGGTTGAACTGCTGGAGCAACCCTTCGCGTTTGGAAAGTGCATCCAACGTAATGCCGTCGGCCAGCCGCGTATTTCGCGACAAGAATGGCTCACCATCCAGCACTTTCATTTTTCCAATGGTGCGATGCTTGGCTTTGTCAAACTCAGAAAACAGCGGGTCATAGCGTTTGCCGATAAACCCGGCGTAGGGCCCCGGATAACGCACAGTGCCCCCTGCATTGCCGGCACCTGCGTAATCGGGCAGATAAATATAGTCCGGCAGATTCTTCTCAGGCGGGCGCAGATATTCACACACCGATCCCATGCTGGGGGGATAGGTGTCCTTGGTGCTGGTGATGTCGGCCAGCGCGATTTCGTGCCCGGTGTAACTGGGCAGGGGATTGTGGCACCCCGCCTTGTGATTCACCGAGCGGACAATGGCCGACTTGTGCATCCACCGCGCCGACAGCGGGAGCAGTTCGCCAATCTGAATTCCCGCGACATTGGTATCGATCGGCTTAAATTCACCTCGGATTTTCTCCGGAGCATTCGGCTTCAAGTCATACATGTCCTGTGTCGGGGCGCCCCCCAGCAGGTAGAGCAGAATGACACTTTTCGCCTTGCCGGGCTTGACCCGTTTGTTCACTTCCAGCGCGAGTAAACTCGGCAAGTTGAACGCACCACCCAGCAGCGACAGCGCGCCGGCCTGCAGCGTTTCGCGCCGGGTCAGGCCATCACACAGGCGTCGAGGACTGCCGAACATCGTGATTCTGGACATGGAATAATCTCCGAATCCCTGACAAAACCGGTTGTGGCAATTCCAGAACCGCAGTATTTCACACAATCCCGAACAGACGCAGAAGTGATACCAGCGTTGCTTAGTGCCGGAACAAGAGCTCGTTGGAGTTTAATAACGCCCAATGGATATCTTCCCAGGCCGCACGTTTATCGGACGCCGCGGCGACGTGCGCCAATGCGGCCTGGACTTCGTTCGGCACCGGAGGCCGCGACAACGTGGCGAGGAACAGTTCATTCAACACTTCCGCGTCGGGCAGCTTCTGTGACAGCAGTTGCCCGATTCGATTCTGGGGCGCACGAATCTTCCCCTGCAGGAAATCGCCATTCTTAATCTCCAGCGCCCGTGCCAGATTGAGATCCCCTTCACGTTCACATTCGCAGGCCGCCTCCCGCGCCGGCTGCCCGAACGCCTTCAGAAACGGATGCCGATCCCACGAAGCATACCGGCCCCCCGTGTAAATGACCTGACCGTCGGGCAGTTGCACCGCTCGCGTTTCGGCTGGCATCTCGGTGAAGACTTCAGGCGTTCCGGTGGCGGCACAAATCGCATCGAGCAACACTTCCGCCGACAATCGTTTGCGCTTGACCAGTGCATGCGAGAAATACTTCTCGTCAGCTGCGTTGCTGGCATTGGCATGCATGCTGAGCTGATAGGTGCGCGAGTTGGCAATCGTGCGCAGGATATGCTTCACATCAAAGTTGCGAACCACAAAATCCTTCGCCAGACCGTCGAGCAACGCGTCGTTCGAGGCCGGGTTTGAATCTCGGAAATCATCGGGCGGATCGACGATGCCGCGTCCGAGCATGTGGAACCACAGTCGATTCACTGTGGCGCGAGCGAAAAAGGGGTTCTCCGGTGAAGTCACCAGACTCGCCAGCACCGTCCGCCGGTCGACACCCGGCGGAATCGTCGGCGCGGGCATCCCCATCACCTTCGGAGGCATCGTTTTGCGGGTCTGCGGCTGGGTGGTCTCGCCGGTGCCGGTCGAATAGATGACCAGCGCATTCTCGCGCAACTGCCAGGGATACGTCAGTGGCGGAACACCAGGCTGCACCGTGTCGGGCTTGGCCTTGAGTTGGGCGAACCAGGCCGTCATTTGATAATAGTCATCCTGCGTCCAGCGTTCGAACGGATGATTGTGGCACTGGGCACACTGCATCCGGATCCCGAAGAACAACTGCGAAGTCATCTCAGCCAGTGCCTGGGGCTCACGAACGACCGGAGCACCGTGGCTATAAGGGCCGCGATAATAGTTGGCAGGAGGATTGTCAAACGTGCTGCCCCCCGCCGTCAGGAGATCCCGTACGACTTCGTTCCACGGAGTATTCCGTTCGATGTGACTGCGTAACCACTGGCGGTAAGCGTGGCTCCCCTTGATCTGGATCGTCAAACGGTTGGATCGCAGAACATCGAGCCACTTGTAGGCCCAGAAATCGGCAAATTCCGGACGATCGAGCAGTCGATCAATCAACCGCGCACGCTTAGCAGGATCGGTATCTGCGAAGAAGGCCCGCGCTTCGTCAGGTGTCGGCAGGATGCCGCAGAGATCCAGATACACGCGGCGGATGAATTCCTGATCGGTGCACAGTTCCGACGGCAGAATATTGAGCAGCTTCAACTTGGCAAATACGTGCTGGTCAACGTCATTGTGCACCGGCGGATCAGTCCAGGCGAAATCTGCTTTGGGCGCCAGGTACGTCAGCCGCACACATTCAATCGTATCGAGATAGCGGCACAGGATGGCCGCCTCACCTGCCTGATGCATTTCGACCAGCCCGGTGGCATCGACGGCAGCAATCCCTTCGTCGCTGCTGCTGAAGGCCGTCAGGCGAGTGACATCACGGACGGTCCCATCAGAAAAATGAGCCAGCACGGCCAGCTGCTGCCACCGCGCCGGCGCCATCTGCACCCTGCTTCCCGGCAGGACCTCGACCCTCTTTACCACCGGCAGATCGGCAGGGTCATCGCGCAGCCCCTCAGTCAGCCAGCCGCGTATCGTCTGCGTGGGAACCTGATTGATCGACACCAGCCGCAATCCTCCTTCATGCGGTACCTGTCCCAGGCCTTTCTTCAGGATGAGACTCGCATCCGGATTGAAGCGATCAATTCGTCGCCCCAGGGCGGAATGGGTCAACTCGAGGAAATCGGCAGCCGGGTCGTAGCCGCGCAGGCTCAACTTAAATCCGCCCCGGCCGCTCGGGATGCCATGACAGGCCCCCGCGTTACAGCCGGCGACATTCAGCGCCGCGATGAATTCCTGACGGAAGCTGACCGGCCGCACCTTCTCAAAATCGTCCACGACCACCGCCACCTGCGCCGTCCGCTCGCCCGCTTGCACCGTCAATGTCGTCTGCCCCCCCTTCAGAGGCTGCACAAAGCCGCCGGGGCCAATCGACGCAATGTCAGCGGCATCCAACTTCAGCGTACTGACCCGCGTGAGGTCGCGTTCGCTGCCGTCCGCATAACGCCCGGTCACCAGGATCTGCTGGGTGGCCCGCGCCCCCGACAGGCGAATCGCTTCCGGATGAATGATCAGGCCGACCGGCTGACCGATATAGATCGCCTTTTCTTCCGGCTTCTCCGCGGCGTCGACTTCGACCGCGGAGACACCCACCCCGATCCAAACCAGGCAATACAGGATTCTGCTCGTCAACTGACGCATAGCCGCTACCTACTTTGCACTGGAGATTCAATTCGTCAGACATTTAAGACGCGAGATCTAAATGCCACGACGATGGCCTTAATTGCGAGCAATCGTGCGCAGGCCAGACTGATCGGCAAACATTGATACAATTTAAGTGGTAATAGCCAGTCGTGATCGTGTCAAGCTGCGACTGCCCTGCACTTGAAAATACAGCGACAATTGGTACGAACCACCGGCGTTGTAAGAACTTCCGTCGCCGGCCTGAAAGCCTATGAGACCTACATTCTGTATCGGTTTCTACGGCGCCATTTCCCCATTGAAGGCGTGACTTCTCTGTCCTCCGCAAGCCATTTCGGAAGTCTCTAAATCAGCACGCCAACAATATAAAGACCGCGATTAAGGCGGTCGCTAGGGACGCGTTGAAGATGTGGGCTGGAGTTTATTAAGAAGTTCCCGCGCGGCGGTATGTTTGGGGTCCAGGCGCACGGCCTCCTTCAGATGTTGGACTGCCTCTGCCGCCTGTCCCTGTGCGGCCAGCACGGCGCCGAGTTGAAACTGGATCTGGGCATCGAGCGGACTGATCTTCACCGCCGCTTCCAGATGGGTCACAACTTCGGGAATACGTCCCAGGTTGGCCAGCACCATGGCGGCATTCAAATGGGCGGGAAGGGCATTCGCGTCATATTTCAAGGCCGTATCATAATGCTCCAGAGCAGCCGCGGCCTGCCCCTGCCGGAAGAGTGCCGTTCCCAGCTCAACCAGCGCGAAGACATATCCGGGATCCAGTTCAAGAGCAGCCTCAAAATGCGGAATCGCTGCCTGATCGTTCTGCTGCAAAACAAGAGTCCGGCCCAGATTGTAATGCAGCTTGGCAGAATCAGGTTCGCGCTGGAGTGCGTCCTGATAATGTCGCGCCGCTGCCGCAAACTGCCCCTGGGCTTCCTGAACGTCACCCAGGTGGCAGTGGGCCAGGGCCGACTCAGGATTGCGTTTCAAGACGGCCCGATAGACGGCATTGGCGGCTTCAAAATCACGCCGCAGCAGATGGACATCGCCCAGCGTGATCTCGGCCAGCTCGAACTGGGGCGCGGCTTTCACGATGGCCTGCAGACTCTCCGCGGCTTTGTCCAGCTGCCCCGCGTCAATCAGGTGCCGCGCGTCTTCCAGCGAGTTGTAATGGACAATCATGTCCTTGATATCGAGCAACTGGGAATCGGGCTGCGCGGGATCGCGTACGGTTTGCCCTCCCACATATCCCAGGCTCGCCAACCGCCGCTGCTCTTCCGGAGACAGGCTGACCGCCGCCCCCTGGCGCTGGACCAGATTCTGTTCCAGCTCGGCAAGTTGTTGCTCCAGCACTTTGACTTGTCCGGCCTCTTGCCCCGCGAGATTGGTTTTCTCAGCAGGATCCACAGCGAGATCGTACAGTTCCACTTGGGGGGTGCGAATATACTTCCATTTCTCGGTCGTCAAGCTGCGCAGGGGCGACCAGCCCGATTCGAGAAACGGCTCGTCCGTTTCGCCATACAGTCCACGTGGCGGACCAGATTGACCCCGCAACAGCCCGTTCAGACTGCGTCCACTAATCCGCGCCGTCAGCGGCATCCCCAGCTGCTCGAGCATCGTGGGGCACAAATCGACCAGCGACACGGGCGCAGCAATTCGTTGTCCAGGGGATATGCGTCCCGGCAGCGATACGATCAGGGGTACGTGCATGGTCGAATTATACAGCATCTGCCCGTGACGGCGTTCCTGGTGCTCATCCAGTCCCTCACCATGATCGCCAACGACAATCACCAGCGTACGATCGCTCAGCCGACGCGTCTTCAAAAACTCCAGCAAACGCGCCACCTGACGATCCACGAAGGCAATCTCGGCATCGTAGGCCCGCCCGCGAAACTGGTCGCCAAAAAGTTCCGGATGTTCAACGTACGGCGCATGGGGGTCATACAAATGGACCCAGCACAGGAAGGGCTGCTGAAAGTTTCCCTCCAGCCACTGCAGGGCGCGATCCACGACCACGTCTCCGTTACGATTGCGATGCAGCGCTTCATCTGCTGGAGTCGTCCCGGTCAAGTCGTCGTCGTAGGTTTGAAAACCTCGATCCAGCCCAAACTTGGAATCGAGCACAAACGACGCCACAAACGCCCCGGTGGCATACTGGCGTCGCCGCAACTCCGTGGCGAGAGTCGGAATGTCAGTCGCCAACCGATCCTTGCCGTTGGTCCGGAGACCGTGCTCGGGGGGATAGAGTCCTGTAAACAGCGATGAGTGGGCAGGCAGCGTGAGCGGAGCAGGGGTGTAAGCGTGTTCGAACAGTGCCCCCTGTGCGGCCAGCTGATCCAGGATCGGGGTCTGCGCCCCCTGATGACCATAACACCCCAGTCGATCGGCGCGAGTCGTATCCAGCGTGATGATCAAGACGTTCAGTCGCGGTTGCCGCCAGACCATCCAGCCCCAGCCGACTCCGATCAGCACAATGACCAGAATGAAACCCCAGACAACGCGACGAGATCGGGTGGAGGCCGTTGGCAATTTGAGCAACATGCGAAATGAGAGCTTTATCTGGAGGGAGGCTGCCAGGTTCGCGACCGCGTTCAACCGAACGTGTGACAAACCCGGGTTGTTAATTGAGGATTATCCTCCGACGAAGGCATAAAGAGAAGCAGCTCGGTCGAGCCGCTGTCTACGGTACAGAGTCGTCCTCAGCCCGAAGACGGGCGGGAACGCCAATCTTACAGTCAACAGCGCCCGCCGAATTGTCGCCGTCTCTTTGCTCCCTTTGCTCCCTTACTCTTCTGTAGCCTGACTCTCTGAGTCGGGAGTATTCCAGCGTCGAACGACCCGACTCGGAGAGTCAGGCTACAGATTGGCCACGCGCTGAGCACAGCGGCAACTCGCGCATTCTTTGCTCCCTTTGACTTCTTCGGCCTCTTCGCCGGTAAAATGGGCAATCCAGCCCGTCTCTGAATTCGATGCGTCAGAACAGACAGGCAGGAGTGCCCATCTTACAGACAACTACGCCCGCCGAATTGTCGCCGTCTCTTTGTACTCTTTGCTCCCTTACCACTTTTACCTCCCGCCCACCGGAAGAGTTTTTTCTCACGCCAAGACGCGAAGGCGCAAAGAGAACGGCGTTGTCGCGGACCGATCCAACTCT
>CAZQUW010000106.1:0-20362 GCA_964596215.1 uncultured Planctomicrobium sp.
AACCATATCACCAAATGCGATCTCTCGTTAGACCGAATTCTCGTTGAGGATTTCCCGGTCATCAGCACCAGTCGTGTAGGTCAGGCTGTGGCTGACGCTGTTGCTGAGGGGACCAGAATTTTCAGTTCCAACAGTCCCCTTGCTTCGCAAAATACACGCTGAATTACTGTCCGGCGGCTGGAATCGTCAGTACGATCAGGCGGGAATCCTGCGACCCAATTGCTAATTCCTTGCCGTCGGGGGAATAGCCGATGGAATAGGCCGCCGTGACTGGCAGTTGCTGGTGATGCAACGGGTTTCCCGTACCGGTGTCCCAGAGGAACAGGTGGCCGGAATAATCGACCGATGCGACACGGTTCCACGCCGGGCTGAAGACTGCCCGGTAAATGTGGTCAGTATGCCCGGTGGCGGTCCGCATCGATTTGCCGTCCGCGGTGTTCCAGAACTGCCAGGTGCGAGTCAGTCCGGCGGATAGTAAATGGGTGTTGTCCGCGTAGAACTGCAGGCTGTACAAGCCATCGTCGACGCCCTCTTTCAATTCCTTGACGAGGGTTCCGTCGAGCTTCCAGAGCCGAATCACTTTGTCTGCGCCGGCACTGGCCAGCGTCGACCCGTTCGGATTGAAAGTGACGGCATAAACTTGCCCCGTATGTCCTTCGCATTTGACGACTGGCTTGCCGTCGGCCACGTTCCAGATTTGTACCGATTTGTCACCCGAAGCACTCGCCAGAAGTTTTCCGTCGGGGGTAAAGTCCATCCCGTAAATCTGTGCCGTATGTCCGGCCAGACGAAAGGTCGGCTCGGCTCCGGCAGACAGCCAGCGTTTCCAGGTTCGATCGACACTGACCGTATACAGCGAACGCTCGTCCTCCGTGAATGCCCCCCCCATGACCGCAGCAGTGTGCCCCAGGCCTTCCTGCAGGAGCGGCAGGTTCTTGCCGCCAGCGGGGACGACGCGACCGTACGTGCGTAAGATGTTGTCGGCCCCCCCCACAGCAATCTTCGAGCGAGTCGGGCTCCAGGTGAGCGACAAAATTGCGGCCGGGGTCGGTTCGACGGCGACCGGTTGGCCATCGTCGGCATTCCAGATTCGCAATTGTTTATCGTCACCACCCGCCGCGATTAATTTGCCATCTTTGGTTACGGACAATGCTCTGACGGGCAGAGTGGCACCCGCCAGTGCGTGTTGCTTTTCCAGCCCCTTCAGTGCCCAGACCAGAACCTGATGGTCTTCCCCGGCAGTGACGATCGAAGGCCCCGGTCCCGCAAATTTCACGGCAGTCGCTGGCCCCTTGTGGGCCTGCTGGACCGCACGCGTCGTAAGTGGCCAGACGCGAGACGTATTGTCATTGGCACCAGATATCAGACTCAGCCCATCTGCTGTGAATCCCAGGCGAGTCACCAGGGCGGTATGCCCGAGGAAACGTTCCCGTTCCAGTCCCGTTTTGCGATCCCAGATGTGGACCTGAAAATCATCCCCGCAACTGGCGAAAGTCGCGCCGTCGGGGCTGAACATGGCGGCCTGGACCGGTGTCAAATGGAGCACGGTCGTCGTGGGGGCAATCGTCGGAGCCGCCGCCTTGGGATCCTTGATTTCAGCGAGCGTCCAGATTCGAACGTTTTTGTCGAGAGAACTGGCAATCACTGACTTCTGGTCCGCCGAGAAAGCGGCGCTCGTGATCGCTTCGGTGCACCCCGACAGGTTCGTAATAACACCGCCCGCGGCAACATCCCACACACGCAGGGTTTTATCTGCCCCGGCACTCAACAGCAGCTTGCCGTCTTCGGAAAAGGCCAGGGAATTCACCGCGCCCACATGCCCCGCCAGGACCTTCTCGATAGAAATCCCAAACGTTCGGCTTTGATTGTCGGCCTGCCCGGCAATCAGAGTTCCAGCATTGAGATAGGCGACATTCTGGGGTTGCTGAGGGCTCGGAATATCCTCGAGCAGCACGCCCCCTTCAGCGGCATAAATCCGCAGGCGGCTGTCCGCCTGGCTGACGGCAATCTGCGTTCCATCCGGGCTGTAGACCACTCCCGTTACCGCCGCAGGGGTTTCAATCCGCTGGATCAAGGCGGCTGTGTCGAAGTTCCAGAGATACAACCCCTTGTCTGTCAGCTGCGCATCGCCCCCCCCGGCAATTTGCTTGGTATCCGGGCGAATGGCCAGCCTGCGAAGAGGTGTCTGGCTGCCGGCATACTGCCGTACCAGTTTGCCGGTCCCGTCCCACAATTTAATGATCTTGTCATCGCCAGACGACAAGGCCTGAGTGCCATCGGGCGTCAGCACGACCGCTGTTGCCGAGACCGGATGTGCCGGAATCACACGCGTTGCTGCGATGGGCGAAATACGCACCGACTTGTCGTGACTCGCCGTGACCACAGATTGTCCATCGGTGCTCAGTGCCACAGCGGGAATGGCGGCAGTATGACCCGGAAAGAATTGCAGTTCTTTCGCGGCTGCCAGATCCCACACGCGAGCGATTGCATCGTCGCCGGAGGTCGCGACACGCAGACCATCCGCACTGACGCTCAGACTGCGCACCGCAGCCGGGTGTAACAACGTGGCGACGGGTGCCGCATCGGCCGTTTTCCACGCGCGGACATTCTTGTCCTGTCCCGCGGCCAGGATCTGCGTGCCGTCCGGTGTCACCGCGACATTGGTCACGATGTCGGTATGTCCGGGGAAGGCTCGAATGGCCGCACCGTCCGCCAGATTCCAGAGCCGGACCGTCTTGTCGGCACCGCCGCTCACGAGTTGCTCGGCAGTCGGCACGTAGGCCAGTGAGGTCACTGGCCCTTCATGGCCGGCGATCAGTCGCAAGAGAGAATAAGGAACCAGCTTTGCCGAATTGTCTGCACTGCCAATCAGCAGTGTTTTGTTGTCGGGAGTAAATGCCAATGCCATCGGCACGCCGGTTTGCGGCAAGGCCTGCAAGAGTTTGCCGTCGGCCGGCTGGAAGACCCGCACGTGGGCGTCCCCGGTACTCACGGCCAGCTTCAGATGATCGGCGCTGTATCGCAAGGAGGTCACTGCGGCCGGGACTGCCAGTTTCGGTAAAGCGGCAAACGGAGTGCCGTCGAAGTTCCACAACATCACCGAGTTGTCCGCGACTGCCCCTGCGACCTGCAGACTGTCGCCACGGACGGCCAGGCCAGTAATGGCCACGGGGCTGCCGGCGAACTGCCGTACTGCCATGCCGGTCGGCAGCCACATCTTGATCAGTTTGTCGTCGCCGGCAGACAGCAATGCCGCACCATCAGGACTGTAGGCGATCCCGTTTGCTTTGCCTTCATGGGCCGCAATCACCCGTTGTGCCGAGATGGTCCATTGACGGACGCTCTTGTCGGCTCCGGTCGTGTAGAGCGTCTTGTTGTCAGCCGCCAAGGCCACGGAGTGCACGATTCCCGCATGACCGGCGAAGGTTTCCAGTTCCTTGCCTGTGGCGACATCCCAGACCCGGACGATGCCGTCATCGCCGACCACCACGATCTTGGTAAGATCAACACTGGGAGCGAGATCACGAATCACCGCAGGCTGAGCAATCACGGGCCCCGCGACGCCATCGGCTGCATTCCAGATGCGGACCTGGCGATCAGCTCCGCCGGCGATCAGTTTCAACCCGTCGGCCGTGAACTTGACCGTGGTAATGGCGTCCGTCGCACCCGCATATTGTGGCCCGGCGACTCCATCGACCGGGTTCCAGGCCCGCACTGTCTTGTCGCTGCCACCGCTGACCAGCCGGTCTCCAGCCGGATTGAAGGCCAACGCCTGCACGGCCCCCGTGTGTCCGGGGATGGCTCGTAGTGCGGCTGCCGTGACGATGTGAATTTGTGCGTCGGCACCGGCCGCAATGACGGTCTTGTTGTCGGCGGCAATCGCCACGGATTGCAAGGCTCCCTTGCCTGCGCGATACGTCTGCAGCAAGGCCCCGGTCGGTTCCCACAGTCGCAGTGTGCCGTCGGCGGAGGTCGTCGCGACACGCAGGCCATCAGGAGTAAAGGAGACCCCCGTCGTCGCACCAGCGTGTCCGGTCAGGACACCGGCGGCAGCGCCATCGGCGGCATTCCAGAGTTTCACCAGATTGTCAGCCCCGGCCGAAGCGAGTTTGGTGCCGTCCGTGCTGACACTGATGGCGGCAATCGCGGCACCATGATTGATGCTGCGCGCTTCCGCCGCCGTGGCCACGGTCCAGGCTTTCAACAATGAATCGGCGGCGCCCGAGAAGAGAGTGGCCGCATCTTTCGACAGTACCAGGGCCGAAACCGCGCCCGCGTGACCCTTGAACTCGCGAACCACTTTGCCGTCCGCGACACCCCATTGCTTGATGAGATTGTCGGCTCCGCCGGTGAAGATCTGATCTCCCGCCGCGGTGACGGCGACCGATCGAATCTCGGCCCCGTGCTGATCGAACAGGTTCGTTTGCTTGCCGTCGGCCACGGTCCAGATGCGGGCAGTTTTGTCGACACTGCCTGAAACCAGGGCCGCACTGTCGGCGCGCCAGGCCAATGCTGTGACCGCGCCGGCATGTCCGGCCAGTGGTTTCAATGGCTGGCCATTCGCCATGTTCCACAACAGAATGGAATTGTCCGCAGAAGCCGTCGCCAGGATCTGACCATTAGGACTCAGTGCGACAGCCGTGATGGCCTGCTTCTGACTGGTCAAGACGCGGGGGGCGACAAGGGGCAATTGCCACAGACGAATCAAGCCGTCCTGGCTGCCGGTGGCTGCGACCAGCCCTTTCGGATGTAAGGCGGCCGCCAGCAGCGGCACTTCGGAGCCGGTGACCGTCCCCAGGTCGGCACCATCGGCGCTCTTCCAGATTCGCAGCGAACCATCCGCACTGGCCGATACGATCTGCGCGTTGTCAGCAGAGGTGAGCAGAGACCGCACAGCGCCCGTCTGGCCCTTCAATTCCCGCGTGACCTTGGCCGTCGCGGGATCGATCATGCGTACGGCGGCATCTTCCGCGGCGGCGACCACGAACTTTCCGTCGGTCGATACGACAACGGCGCGGCCTTCCTGGGCCTGCGCGGGCAACGCCTTGGCGGGAACGACGGGTAGCTGCCAGATCTTCACGAGTCCATCCGCGCCTGACGTCGCGAACTGCGGCAGTGTCGGATGCAAGGCCACTCCGGTGACCGCTCCCGTGTGGGCTCCCAGTTCAGACAACGCGGGGCCCGCAGCCGGGTTCCAAATGCGGACTTTACCGGCTGCATCCGCCGACACGACGGTCTGGCCTGCAGCTTGCAGCCCCACTGTCGTCACGGGTTGAGTATGACCTTCCAGCGTGGCGATGGCCTTGCCATCCGCCTGCCATAATCTGACCGTCTGGTCGGCCCCCGCCGTCGCGAACAGCTTCCCGTCTGCACTGACGGCGACCGCCTGCAGCGGTTTGGTGTGACCGGGCAGCGGTACGGACGACCGTACCGGAGATTCCCAGACGCGGATTAAACCATCCTGGCCGGCCGTCGCCCATTGGGTGGCTTTCGGATGGAACGCGATGGACTGCACGGCTCCGGTATGGGCCTGCAATTCACCGGCCGGCTTACCGTCGGCGACGGTGTAGAATTTGAGAGAACCATTGGCCTGTCCAATGGCCAGGAGTGCTTCGTCGAGAGTTAACCCCAAGCTCGAGGGGGCCGCAGTCAGTCCGGCAAACGTGCGGATGTCTTTGCCCGTCTCCAGCGAGGTCAATTTGACAATCTGATCGGCGGCGGCGGAAATTGCCCAGGGTTGTTTGCGAGCCAGGGCCAGGGCCACGAGGGCATTGGCATGTGTCGTCACCGGGCGCGGTGCCGCGAATGGCAGCTGCAGGAATTTGACGGTACCGTCCGCACCCGAGGCGACCACTGTGGCCCCCTTGGGGTGTGCAACCAGGCTCGTGACCGGGCCGGCGAATGCTGTGGCGTCCGGTTGAAGTTTGCCGTCAGGCAGCGTCCAGGCACGAATGCCGCCCACCGAGTCACCGGCGACCGCCAGTTTTTCATCGAAGGTTACCGCCACGGCCGTCAGCGGGTGTGGTGAACCGGCCAGTTGTTTGACGAGTTTTCCAGCTTCACCGTAGACGTTGGCCAACTTATCGGCGGCTGCGGTGACGATCAGTTTACCAGAAGGGCTGACCGCAATGGCCTGCACGGGTTGCGAATGTCCCGGCAGGAGTTTGGGCTCACCGGGGGGCAATTGCCAGAGCCGAATTGTTCCATCCAGGCCACCCGAAGCAATGTGCTTGCCGTCCGGATGAAAGGTCAACGCCGGCACCGCACCCGTGTGCCCCGCCAGACCTCGTAAATCGGTGCCGTCGACCTTCCAGAATTTCAATTGGCCGGAAGCGCTCCCGGTCGCGATGAGATCAAATGTCGAAGTGACGGCCAGCGAGGTCGCCGGGGCTGGTTGACCCACGTACGCCTTCACTTCTTTGACCGTGGCGAGGTCGAAACGTCTGACTGTGGAATCGGCGCCGACAGTCACTGCCTGCTTGCCGTCCTTGGAAATGGCGACGCCCGTCAGCGGCTGGGTATGCCCCGCCAGCAGTTTGGGCGGCGCACCCGTCAGCTCACTCACGCGCAGCGCCCCGTCAGCTCCCACGGTCGCAATCAGCTTACCATCTGCCGACAAATCTAACGCGGTCGCACTGGGGACGGTCAAGCTGCTGAGAAGGGTTCCGGCGGCGACATCCCACACACGGACAAAACCATCGGCGGTGCTGGCCACAACATGCTTGGCGTCAGCCGTCAGCGCCACGCCGGTAATCGGTGCGGTCAGGCCGGGAAAATCACGAACGTGGGCCCCGGTGACGCCATTCCACAGTCGCAGCAGCGGCCCCTTATCCGCGGTGATTAAAATCTTGGCGTCTGCCGAGACAACGACGCCGACGCCGTCACCACCCAGCGCGCCATTCGCGAGCGGATCACGGACCGGCACGTCGTACAGATGAATCTGGCGATCCAGACCCGCCGAGGCGAACTGTTGACCATTTTTGGCAATTGCCAGGGCCAGTACACCATTCTTGTGGTCCGCGTACGTGCGGATGACTTGCCCGGTCACGCGATCCCAGATTTTCACCGTGTGATCAAAACTGGCCGTGTAAATAAATTTACCATCGGGAGAATACGCGACGGCATAGATTGGCTTGGTGTGTCCCTCCAGCATCCGAATGGGAGCCGGCATCGGCACGGTTTGCTGGGCCCTGACGAATCCGCCACTGAGGAGAACTGAAGCAACGATCAGGAATCCGCACTGCCTGGCGCAACGGGCGTTGATCATGTAGCACACCTTACGGGTCAATCCGAGACTGTCGGGGTCAATTTTTGTTCGAGAACGAACAGCGAAACGCATCCAGAGTGATTGATGATATCTTACCGGGGGTTACGGAGCGTGTACAACAATGGCCGGCCTCAGGTGCCCGGAACGTCCTCAGAGGAGGCAAAACCCGGAGTTCCCCCGGGCCCGGTCCGATTTGCGAATCGTCAAATCGGCAGGGAAGCGGCACGCTCGGTCCGCCTCCCGAGATCTGGAGCCCTCGTTTGGATGGATCTGTGCGTTCGCTAAGGCTTGTTCTGCCTGGAGTTTAGACGCAACGCCATGCGGCCTGACTCCCAATCCGCGCGCCGGCCGCTGCTTCTGTTACGGCTCGGTGGGTTGGGGGTCGAGGGTCTTCCCCACGCGTTTCTCCAGCCACCGCTGATCGACGAAGCGCCGTAACAGCCATTGCATGGTGTGAATCATTTCCGGCGTCCAGCGCGGCAGCTTCGTGCGTTCTGTGGTCACTACCTGGGTCTGGGAATCATCCCAGGTAAGCCCGTACAGATCGAGTTTCACGCCCCATTTGGACTGACGTGCAGTATCATTGAAGCGATCCTGCAGCCGCCGCCCCCAGACGATGCCGAACGAATTCACGAAATCAACCCAGACGCGGTCCCAGGGAGCCAGAAAGGGGATTGAAGCGGCTAAGGTGGCTGGCCAGATCACAGCCATTCCGCCACAGAGGGTCGCGCGCAGGCGACAGCCGGACGGGGTAGGCAGCATGTCGGGCACCCACCCGGAGTACGGCATCGCCAGCCAGAACAGGGCCACACCCAGCCAAAACGCTGAAGCCAGGAAGCGGGTGCCGACGTAATTGCCCAACCCCATAATGCAGACGATGCCATAGGCCCACAGTGCGGGTTCCATCAGTCGGAATCGTTCGGGAGGCCAGCCTTTCGACCAGGCGAACAGGGCGGGCCAACCGAGCACCAGCAACATCGGGATCGTGACAAACCACGTCCAGACCCGAGTGCCCGGGCGTTTGGCTCCCAGCACGGTGACCAACGCCGCCAGCAGCAACAAGGCTACCGCATACCATAATTGGTCGAGCACACCGGCAGGGATTCGGCTGGCGTTCAGTTCCAGGGCCCACGAGACACCCCACAGACTCCACGCCCCCCAGCCCCAGCGCCAGGCGCTTTCCAGGGTTGTCCCCTGAATCAAGCGCCAGCTACGCCAGAACAGCCAGATGCTTCCCGCCAGCCACAAAGTTGCTGCAAAATTCAGCACGTGCGATTCTTCCGCAGTTCGTGGCAAAATTCCGGAGAATTCTGGCGTTCGTGAGGGGCCGTCCCGAAGTCGGGTGACTTCGGCTCTCCGACTACTTGGGGGTGCGGCTGAAGTGTGCGTTCTGCACGGGAACGACACATTCCAGAACTTTCAACAAGACCTCCGACGGCGAGCCAATGGCATCGACGGTGGAGATAATCTCAGGCGGATAGTAATCCAGCACAGGAGCCGATTCGTCCTTATAGACCTGGAACCGGCGTCGAATGACCTTCTCGTCCGCGTCGTCCGCCCGATTCTCACGAATGGCGCGGCGGCGCATGCGGCGAATCATCTGTTCCTCGTCAGAACACATCAAGTGGATGATCTTTTTCACTTCGACGTGTTCTTCGATCAGTTCCGCCTGCCTGCGGTTTCGCGGAATTCCATCGAGCACCAGAATGTCTTCAATGGGCTTGTAATAGGACAGCGTAGTATAGGCGTCGATGCCCCGCTTCCAGATCTTGATGGTGATTTCGTCCGGAGCCAGTTCGCCACGCGAGCTGTGCTCGTAGACCAACTTGCCTTCGGGAGAGCTGATGTCCAAAGAACGGAAAACATCACCGCAGGACAGGTGAAAGAAGCCGGGAATCTGTCCGAGAATCTTTCCCTGGGTTCCCTTGCCCGCCCCGGGGGCACCAAACAGGAGCACGGTTTGATACCGTTTCGTCGTCATTGAGGCACCATCAATCGTAAGGCTAGCAATCGTGGGTGTGGTCTCCAGCAGAAGCGACATCGCTTCAGCCCGGTTGTCTGCAAAACCGTCGGGGTTGCTGCGCAGGCACATCGACTCCGACGGGAATATCCTAAGCGGTTACCGCGATCGCCTCAACTGCTGCCAAGTCACGAATGCCGCGATTCACCTGATTTCTCAATGTCTGGACCGCAGAGCCGATTTCATGCGGAAATCGAGACAGTTCTGGAGCCGCAAGCACACCGTCGGCGAGACTTCACCGTGCACCGGACAAGGCTCGCCGGGCTGGTCCAGGCCGCATTACAGGACAAAACAGCGGGATTTGCGTCGTTTCGAACAGAAAGACTCACGTTTGTAGTGCAAGTATGGATTGGGCTCCATCGGCTAAACAATCAGCGCCGGAGCCGGATTGGAAATCAGCTTCGACAACGAGTCGAGGAACCGCGCGGCCGGCGCGCCATCGATGATTCGATGATCAAACGTCAAACTGAGAGTCAGTCGATCACGCGGCACGATGTGCTCATCGACCACCGCGGCCTCACGGGTGATTCGCCCGACCCCCAGGATCGCGGCCTGCGGCGGATTCAACAGCGGTGTGAAGGCATCGATGCCGAACATTCCCAGATTGGTCACCGTAAATGTTCCACCCTGCAGCTCGGCCACCGCGATCTTGCGTCCTCGTGCCCGTTCGATGAGATCTCGCGAACGAACCGCGACCTGGCGGAGCGTTAAACGCGTTACACTGCGCAAAACCGGAACCAGCAGGGCCTGAGGTGTATCCACGGCAATGCCGATATGGACTTCGTCGCTGGTCAGGATCCGATCGTCTTCCCAGCGGGAATTGACTTCCGGGTGCATTTTCAATGCGACCGCAGACAGCTTGACCAGAATGTCGGTCAACGAGGGCACGACTTCGGTGGCGCTACCGGCAGCCGCCTTGAATTGCTTGCGCAACGCCACCAGATGGGTCGCGTCAACATACGTCGTTAAGGTGACGGCCGCCGTTTGCTGGGCGCTGGCCAGCAGGCGATCGGCAATGGTGCGGCGGGCGTTCGATGCCGAGATTGCCGAGAGTTCAGGGGCTGGTGCCGGCGGGGCATTGGCGATCATGGGAATCGAGATCGATTCGTCCGCCGCAGCACGCACGTCGGCTTCCCGAATGCGACCGGCCACACCCGTTCCATCGACTTCGTTCAAATCAACACCGAGTTCCGCTGCCACACGGCGGGCTCGGGGAGTAACCTTCTGCTTGGAAGTTCCCGCCCCCGCGTTCGATTCGATAACCGGCTCTTCCTCGTCGACTTCCGTGGCGGGGACTTCGGGCGAATGGACTGCTGCCGTCGCTGGTGCCGGCGCCGCGCCCGGTGTACCAGTCCAGGCTTCACCGTCGACCAGCAAGTATCCGACCGTGGCTCCGACGTCAATTGTGTCCCCCGGACGCGGTCCAGTGCTCAGAATCTTCAGCACGCCGGCGTCAGTCGATTCAATATCCTGAGTCGCCTTTTCGCCTTCCAGCACGAAGATGGGGTCGCCGATGCGAATCGTGTCCCCATCGCGCTTCAACCACTCCACAAACACGCCTTGCTCCATCGTCCACCCGAGACGTGGCACGACAACGGGAATCGGCATGACTAAATCCTTTTCTAAATAAGCAAATCGTAGCTCGACTGCGGTCGTCGAGAGTGCGTTCTGTTCGCTCTGCACCGGGCTCGCGCGAGCCGGGCCGGGGAAATTACTATTCGTCCAGCAAATCGCGAATGGCCTGCGTGATGGTTTCCACATTGGGGACAATCGCGGCTTCCAGCGGCGGGCTGTAGGGCGTCGGTGCAAAGGCACCGTTTAAGCGCCGAATCGGTGCGTCGAGATCGTCAAAGCCCTGGTCCGCGACCCGCGCCGCGACTTCCGCCCCGAACCCATACGGTGCAAACGCCTCGTCGACGATCAGCAGTCGACCTGTTTTATGCACTGACTCCAGGATGGTTTGGGAATCCAGCGGCGAAACAGTTCGCGGATCGATCAACTCGACCGAGATCCCTTCTTCTGCCAGTTTCGCCGCGGCCTGGTGCACCTTATGAACCATGTGGGCCAGGGCCACCACCGTGACCTGTGTCCCCTCACGCACGATCCGGGCTTTTCCGAACTCCAGGAAGTGCTCGCCGTCGGGAACCGGACCTTTGATACTCAGGATTTCCTTGTGTTCGAGGAAAATCACCGGGTCGTCACAGTTCAACGCCGTTTTCATTAACCCCTTGGCATCTGCGGGACAGGATGGCACGACCACTCGCAGGCCCGGGAAATGGCCATACATCGGATAATAATTACCCGAGTGATGGGTCGCAGCCGAGTGCCCGATTCCAATACAGCCGCGCAGCAGTACCGGCATTTTCAGCCGGCCGCTGCTCATGTACTGCATCTTGGCAATCTGATTGATGATCTCACCGACCGCATCGAGAACGAAATCGGAGAACATGAAGTCGATCACCGGTCGCGTGCCGGTCATGGCAGCGCCGGCGGCCATTCCCACGAAGCCGCGTTCGCAAATTGGTGTATCGCACAATCGCTCGGGCCCGTAGAGATCGTACAGCCCGTACGTCGTCTTGAAGTTGCCGCCCCGCTGTCCAATCCCTTCACCCATCACAAAAATGCGTGGATTCTTGGCCATCTCTTCCGAAAGGGCCTCGAGCGTAGCCTGCATAAAACTGATGTCGCGCATGTCGTATTCTCTTTGCTGCGTTCTGCCAACCCGATCATCTCGCCGCGTTTTTGCCCTGTGGGACTCTATGGTCGAGCGCCGACCGCCGCAGCCAAACGTTTCTGAAAGTTGTCCAACTCGGTCCTGTAATCGGCGATCCACGAAGTGACCGGTTCGACCACATCTTTAAAACGAACCATTTTTGCCACGGCGTCGGCCATTTCGCAGTCCTCGCCGATGCCCTTTTCTCGCCGCAAGTGAGTTTCGTACGCGGCCAGTGCGGTGACTGCGGCACCAAGGGCAGGGCCTTCGTCTGACTCCAACCGCGAGATGGGACGCTGCAGAACCGATGCCAGGATGCGGCACATCAAATCACTGCGAGCGATGCCCCCGGAAACCGTAATGCGGCGAATTTTCTGGCCCGCCCGTTCATGTTCGCGAATGCCTAACGCAATCAGATATGCCAACGCTTCGAGGGCGGCTCGGAAACGCCGGCCCGGTTCTTTGGGCTCTGCACCGAACCATTTCAGGTTCGCCTGAGCAGCCGTAATGCCTAGGGAAGGCTCCGGTTGCACGAACGGCCAGACAGCCGCGCCCTGCGTCCCCGCCGGCAATTTTTCTGCAGCAGCTTCCAGCGAGTTCCAGTCAGCCTTGGGGCCAACCACTTGATCGAGGAACTGGGCGCCATTGCTGTAGCAGCGCATCCATAGATAGGGGCCCCAGTTCAGCCGCATCACGTCCAGGTTGCCACCAGTCGGGGGCACCTTGGAAGATGAATTCACAACAGCCGAATTCCCCAGAATCACCGCCACCTGTCCCGCATCGACCGCTCCGCCGCCAATCAGCCCCGCCTGCTGGTCATCGGATGTCGGATAAATCAACGGACGTTTGCGCGAGTCGATGCCGGCATCGAGAGCCAGATGTTCGGATAATGGACCCAAGGCATCGTACTGGTCAATAATGTCGGGCAGCTGGTTCCAGACCAGTTTGCGATACTCGGGATTCGCCAGGGCATTCAGCATCCCCTTCGACCACTTCTTCTTTTTGAAGTCCATCATGCCGGTTGAAGCGGCGACGGAAACGCTACAGGCATTGAAGTTTCCGGTCAGAAAGCCCGCCGCCAGGGCCCCGTGCGGCAGAATCCGGAATGTTCGCTTCCAGTCCTCCTCACTGAGATGTTGTTCGTCCTTCACGAGATGACTCAAGGAATACCGCACAGCCCAGGGACCGCCGATCAGTTTCTGGACGGCGGCCTGTCCGCCCATTCGCTCCAACCCCTGCCGATGGTAATCGGTAAGCGTCGAGTCATTCCAGCAAATCGCGCGGCGAACCTGGGCAAAGTCGCGATCGATGCGCCCTGACGTATGGTGAGTTGCCGAAATTCCGCCGGCGACCCAGTGTTTCAGACGTCCCAATTCCCGCAGGCGCCCCGCCATGGCGCGCGTGGTGGCCCGGGCCTGACCCTCCAGTTGCAGCAGGCTCAGTTCAAACGTGCCGGGCTCGAGCAGACGATCGCCCTGGATGGGGCCACGGTAGAGGTCGGTCGGGAGACGCACCTCGGCCAGCTTGTGACCGGTCACATCAAACGCCAGGCATTTGACCGAACCGGTACTGAAATCCCATCCCGTGATAATTCTGTCAGCGGGAACGCAACGTATGGAGTCAGTCATGATTGCTTTTGTCAGATAATCGGACGATTGTCGCCAGTGTAAGCCTTTATGCCGCACACATCCAAGCAAGACGCCATTTATTTTGCAACATCCAGCCTGCCGGATTGCCGACCAATGTGATGTTCGCCGAGAGTTGGAATACGACCTGAGCGAGCAGTGTACTGTAATTGCACCGGAAATATGAGGAATAAATCGCGAACCGGCTGTCGGCGCGCCACAGATCCTGATGATTTTAAGCCGGAAGCCGGCAATCGCGGGCTCCAGACATTGCGACCCCGGCACCGGCTGCGTCTAATTTGACGCGGGGCTGGGCTCCTCGAGAATTGAAATTGTGACCGACATCAAGATTCCATTCTGATGAGCGGGCTGTCGATAACCCAGTACGGACCGTTGGCAATTTGGGGACGTGCGGCGATGTCCGCGGATTGCTTCGCGGTCGGTTACAATACGTCGCCGCTGGTGGTCAATCATCTATTTAAACCCGGGAGATGCTACCGAACTTCGCCTGCAACGCGGAGCCGCTCGAGTCCTGGCGGCGACGAAACGATGAAAGCCAGTTCGGTTTGGCGTTCCAATCAACATCAGATCTGACAACATGCACATTGATCGAGTTTTTGCCCGTGAGGTGCTCGACAGTCGCGGGCGGCCAACCGTGGAAGTGGAAGTCACGTTTGGCGGCCACCTGGGACGCAGCATCGTTCCCAGCGGTGCCAGCACCGGACAGTTTGAGGCCTGGGAACTGCGGGATACGAGCGACAAGTGGTACGACGGCACCAGCGTGCGTTCCGCTGTCCAGCATGTGAATGAAATCCTCGGACCGGCCATTCTGGGATTGAATGCCGCCGATCAACAGGCGATCGATCAGCGACTGATCGAATTGGATGGCACTCCCAACAAATCGCGGCTGGGAGCCAACGCCATCCTGGGCGTTTCCCTGGCGACGGCCTATGCGGCGGCCGCCGGACAGCAGATTCGGCCCGACCAGCATCTCCATCAGGTGTGGCGCGCGGTCACCCGCACGCAGACGGGGCGCGAAGCCGGGCCCCCCAGCATTCCGTTGCCGATGGTCAACATGATCTCGGGCGGCCTGCATGCCGGCGGTAACCTCGATTTTCAGGACTTTCTGGCGATTCCCGTGGGTGCTCCTTCCTACCGCGTCGCGCTGGAATGGATTGTCCGGATCTATCGGCATCTCGGGAAATTGTTGAATCAGGCCGGCTTTGAAGGGACCCTGGTCGGCGATGAAGGGGGCTATGGCCCGAAGTTGACCAGTCCGCACGCGGCAGCCGAATTTGTCGTGCGCGCGATTGAAGCGGCCGGACTGCAGCCGGGCAGCGATGTTTGCCTGGGGCTCGATGTGGCCAGTACCCATTTTTATGAGAACGGCGTCTACAAATTGGTGGCTACCGGTGGTCAGGAGCTGAGTTCCTTGCAGATGGTCGATTTGCTGGATGATCTGGTCGCTAAGTTCCCCATTATCAGCATCGAAGACGGAATTGCCGATGCCGACTGGGAAGGCTGGCGGCTGCTGACCGATCGCCTGCGGACCAAAGTCCAGCTGATCGGCGACGATCTGTTCGTGACCAACCGTCAGCGATTGCAGGCCGGCATTGAGAAAGATGTGGCGAACAGCGTACTGGTGAAGGTCAACCAGATTGGGACGTTGACCGAAACGATGCAGACGATTCGGCTGGCCCTCGACAACAATTATTGGCCCGTAATCTCGGCCCGTAGCGGGGAAACCGAAGACTCGACGATTGCGGACCTGGCGGTGGCCACGGGAGCGGGGCAGATCAAAATTGGTTCCGTCGCCCGAAGTGAGCGTCTTGCCAAGTACAATCAGTTGTTGCGGCTGGAAGAGTATCTGGGCGATCAAAGTCATTACCAGGGCGGCCAGATATTCGCGCACCGCTTGCAGCGAGACTAACCCGATTTCGTGATATGGCATCGTCAATAATGTGGTCTCCTCCTTGGATTGATTTGATCACCCGCATGCACCAGCTCGGTCGACCAACCGTGCTCGTGGTGACCGGCGGTGGAACGTCTGCGATTGCCGGGCTGTTGGCGGTGCCTGGGGCGTCGCGAACGGTCCTGGACGCACAGGTTCCCTATTCCTCAGAAGCGTTGATTGCCTGGCTGGGCCGGCGTCCGGATCAATTCTGTGACGAGCGGACGGCATTATCGATGGCCTCGGTCGCAGCCTATCGCGCGGAGAAGTTACTACCAAACGATTCGGTTGCTGAGATACCGGATGGTCCGTTGGGGATCAGCTGCACTGCGTCATTGGCCAGCGATCGCCCGAAACGTGGGGACCACCGCTGTTTTATCGCGGTGCAAAGTTCACATCTCACGACCAGTTACTCCTTGATCCTGGAAAAAGGGGCACGCTCACGTGCGGAAGAAGATCTGCTGGTTGGTCAACTGATCGTGCGGGCCCTGGCCATCGGCATGGGTTTAACGGAATTGCCTGAAGTCGATCTCCGGTCCAGCGAAGTGATTGTTGTCGAACTGCAGGCCGCGAATGACCTGCTGGCCGAAGTCTGGCGGGGCAGGGCAGGCTGTGTCTGGTCGCTTCCCGACTGGTCCTTTGATACCAACCCGCCGGTCGCGCCGGTCGGTTTGTTGTGTGGAGCATTCGATCCCCTCCACCACGGTCATGAACAATTGCGGCTCCTTGGTGAGCGACGATTAGGGGGCCTGGTGGCCTACGAACTGTCGATCACGAATGTCGACAAGCCACCCCTGGACTTTCTGTCAATTGAACGTCGCCGCCAGCAATTTACTGATGTTCCGCTGGCGTTGACGAACGCTCCCCGCTATTTCGAAAAGGCACTCATTTTCCCCGGCGTGACCTTTATCATCGGCAGCGATACTGCGGTCCGCGTGATCAATGCCAGGTATCACGGTGGCGATGAGGCCGCCTTGCGACACGCATTGCAGCAGATTCGTGACGCCGGGTGTCGGTTCCTCGTTGCGGCCCGTCAGGTTGATGGACGCATACTGACCCTCGCGGATTTGAACGTTCCCGAGTTCGCTAAAGATCTTTTTGAAGAGATCCCTGAGTCCGAGTTTCGCGTCGATATTTCCTCAACCGAGTTACGCCAGGGACGCGATTCGTAACGACCCGGCACTTGTCGACCGGGACCGGGCACAGGTCCCAGAGATTAGCCGAACAGCTTGCTGACCGGCTGTCCGCCGTCGACAATTTTCAGCGGCCGCCCGATCGGGCTCATGTTTTCTTTGCCCGGGTCAACCTGCAGCGACTTGCAAACGGTCGAGAACAGATCTGCGACGGTAACCGGATCACGTTCGACCGCCATGCCGTCCCGGGTCGACGCCCCGATGACTTGTCCCCCTTTAATCCCACCCCCGGCGATGGCCGCATTGAACACGCGGGGGTAATGGTCGCGACCAGTGCGAGGATTAATTCGCGGCGTACGGCCGAATTCACCGACCCACAAGATGAGCGTCTTGTCGAGCCGTCCGCGGTCTTTGAGATCGGCGACCAGGGCCGCGAAACCAGGATCGCATTGTTCGGACAGCGTTTTGCAGCGATTAAAGTTGTCATCGTGAGTATCCCAGTTGCCGAGCGTGACTTCGACGAACGTCACGCCGGCCTCGACCAGACGCCGGGCCAGCAGGCAGCCCTTGCCGAACGGGGTCTCGCCGTACTTGTTCCGCAACGCCTGCGGTTCGGTGCTTAAGTCAAAAGTCTTGACCTGCGGACTCTGCACCAGTTTCCTCGTCTTTTCGTACAGCCGTTGGTGATTGGCGACAACCGTTTCACCACCCCGTGCCGCGAAGTCCTGTTCGAGTTCATTCAGGACTCCCAACCGGCGATTGAAGCGGCCGCTGTCCGTCAGGGATGTGACATTCTGTGGAATTTGCCCTGGATTCTGGACAGCGAACGGCTCATAGTCGACTCCCAGGAAGCCGGCTCCCACCGTGCGGCCGACTGAAACAACCGCCGGCAAATCGTGCGCGGGATCGCCGATTTCCTTGGCGATGGCGGACCCCAGGCTGGGGTGCTTCACGCTGCCCGACGGCACGTAGCCAGTATGCATCTGGTAGAGGGCCCGCTGATGATTCCCTTCTTTGTTGGTCATCGAGCGAATCAAGGCCACATCATTCATCTGCTGTGCCAGATTGCTCCACCCTTCGGCAATTTCGATGCCCGGCGTCGCGGTGGCGATCGCCTTGGTAGGGCCCCCCGTATCCTGACCGGGCTTGGGATCGAAGGTTTCGAACTGGCTGGGCCCCCCCTGCATGTAGAGCAGGATCATCGACATCCCCTGCTTCCGCAATTCGTCAGCCTGCAAGCTGATCACGTCACGAAAACTCAATGTTCCCGCAGCCAGGGCACTCGCTGACACGGCGTGCAGAAAACTGCGCCGCGAGAGACCAGTTCGGGACAAACTGACGGTTTGATGGTGAAACAGGTTCATATGCTATGTCTCGTGTTCGCTATGTCACGGAAAAGGGCTGTAATGAGCCGTGCGTCTGGTCGTTTCGAAGTCTTCGCGGCGGTCAGGGAAGAGCGAGGTCGCCCCCTTGGATCAATCTTCAGTACCAGAAGTTTTTTCGTTCGGTGGAGCAGTGTGCTCAGCGTTTCGTCAGAAACTCGCTCGAGTTCAGCAGACTCCACATCAGGTCCTCATAACCTTCCCGTCGATTGGGAGCCGTGCTGAGGAATTTCTGGCAGATCTTCAATTCTTTGTCCGAGGGTTGCCGGGACAGCACCAGCAGATAGAGCTCGGTTAAAGCATCTTCATCGTTTGGAAAATCTTGCAGAATGCGGGCCAGGCGAGTCTGCCCCGTCCCCCGCGTGAGCGACTGTAGCAGGGGGCTGTTCATGAAGAACAACACTTGTGGCACCGTCCCGGTGATTTCGTCCTGCGGTGTTGACGGATCGAATCCAAACAGTGCATTGAACTGGCCCCGGGGAGTATTGTCGACGCGCTGTCCGGCACCGGCACCCCGCTGCGGCTGGCGGCTGGCTCCCAGATCGCCGATGCCCAACACGGTTGTCAGGGCATCGTACAACTGATCCGACCGCAACCGGGTCGGCACTGCCGCCGCGAACGTCGGGGCCGTTTCAGTGGGTAACTTGGCACGGATCGAACGCTGATAGGTCTGCGTGTTGGCGATCGTGCGGAACAACCACTTGATGTCGTAATCGTGCGCGGCAAACTGGCGGCTGAGTAAGTTCAGGACTTCGGGAGAATTAGGTTGCCGCTCGGGGCCGATGTCATCGATCGGCATATAAAACCCTTCGCCGAGCATCTCGGACCAGATCCGGTTGACGAAGGCCCTCGCGAACCACTCGTTGCCGGTGCTGGTAAAGAGTCGTGCGGCGAGCTCGCGGCGTTCCAGATCCTTCAGGCCGGCGTCCGCCTGGGCATTATTGACGAAGAAGGCGGGATCCATCTTTTTGCCACGATCACCCGGGTCTTCCAGGTTAGGCATGTAGTGCTCGAGCGACCCGCGGCCTTGTTGCTCGGGAATCGGCATCGCCTTCAGCTCCGCAGCCGTCAGGGCGCCGTCCTTGTTGGAGTCGGCACGCTCCATCAGCAAGGTGAAGACGCGACGAAACTGGTCGTTGCGGACTTCATCCAGCGTAATTTTGTCGTCTTTGTTGCGATCAATCTGCTGAATGAATTTTTCAGGTTCGCGGGCAATGGCACCTGGTTCCGCAAATCGTCCCCCCCCGGGGCCGGCATCCAGGGAGACGACTCGGAACGAGAGCGGCCCCGCGTTCGGATCGCGGCGCAGGGAGACTCGTGGGAAGAATGCGGCCAACTGATGGAATTGTTCGCGTTTCCATTTGTCGGTGGGATGGTCGTGGCAATTAGCACATTGGATCTGAATTCCCAGGAAGATCCGCGAGGCTTCTGAGGCCACTTCTTCCGGATCACCCTGATGGGCGAAGAATAACGCCGTGGCGCCCGCTTCCTGCACGTCGCCGGTGGCGGTCAACAAGTCGGTCGCGATCTTGTTCCAGCCTCGGTTCTGGGCCAGATTTTGTTCCATCCATTTTTCGAACTGGTTTTGCGCGATCCGGGAGCGAGGGTCCGTGGCTCGGGAATAGACGACCTCACGCCAATATTGCGACCAGTTGCGAGCGTACTCGGGCGACTCCAGCAACCGATCAATCGTTTTGGCCCGTTTCGACTGGTCAGGATCCAGACCGAAGAGTGAGACGACATGAGGTTCGGGAGTCGTCCCTGCCAGATCGAAGGTGATACGCCGCAGAAAATCCTCGTCAGTGGTCAGCGGGGCCGGGGAGACCTTTCCCCGTTTGAGGTCTGCGTCGATCAGGGCATCAATGCGGGCAGACACGTCGCTCGCCGCCAGTGGAGCGGGCAGCGGGTCTGTCGCAATGTCCTGGCTGGGTAATGGTTTAGGGGAAGTTTTGGCGATTTCCGCGGCTTGCGTCTTCGACGTCGGCAGGTCCTCGGCAAAGCCTGCCGAAATCAGACTATTCAGCGTGCCGATGACCGCAATGATTGTCGCCACTGCTGCCTGAACTGCGAACCGCCAGTTGATTCGAAACATGTCGAATTCCTTGTGTGTCAAACCGCGCTAACAGGAACATTCCACCCGCGTTTTCCAGCGAGCAAGTCCTCACCAGATCAAACCCCGCTGCCCGTAAAACGTTTCGCACTGCAGCATCTGCAGATAAAAGATCCTTAGCATAGTTGGAGGCGGGGATTCGCACACAATAAAAACTCGCA
>CAZQUW010000107.1:0-11389 GCA_964596215.1 uncultured Planctomicrobium sp.
AGCGGATTCCGGCAATGGCCATAGAGCACAGTCCCGTTGATGCCTCGGAGTGAGAAACTCGTTGCGGACAGGAGGCAAAACTAGTAAGGGAGCAAAGAGATCAAAGAATTGCGCCAGTGGTCGGCCAATACCAGCCCGAAGCGCGAGCGAGTGGATTTTGTTTGAGATTCGAGGGGAGATCCACTCGCTGGCGCTTCGGGCTGGTATCCGGTCACTACGTGACGTTGGACGAGGTGAAAGCCCTAAGAGAGCGAAGAGTGCAAAGAAGTGGCGGGTTGGCGCCGTGCTTAGGGGACGGCCAATTTGTAGCCTGACTCTCTGAGTCGGGTCGTTTGACTATCCAATACTCCCGACTCGGAGAGTCAGGCTGCAGAGTTGTAAGGGAGCAAAGAGGGCGCGGAAATTTGCGTGCCTGGATGGGATAGAAGGTGCCGCAATTGATGCGGTACGTCGCGGCGGGGCGTCGGGCGTAGCGCCGAATTAAAGGCTGCCGGCCTGATCTGAGGCAGGAGCGTGCTCGCGATGGATGAGATCGACAACCGTCGCGACACGGGTCTTCGTGTCCAGAATGACGACCGTCGGCCGACCGTAGCTCCAGCCGCTGGTCTCACCCGGATTGATCAGCATCCGGCCGTGTTCATCCGAATCAATGCGGGGTTTGTGAGTATGTCCGAAGACGGCGATATCGTAATCCACATCCACCCCACGCAGTTGGCGTTTCATGTGAGTGATGACGAATCGCGTTCCGTCGTCGGTTGTCAGATGCACCGGAGGTTCCGACAACTTACCGACCAGCTTGATCCCGGACTGCAACCCGACCTTGTTCCCCTCGTTGTCGCCGTAACATGCGACGAGCGGTGCCTTGAGATTTCGCAACGGCGGCACGGCGATTGTCGAGACAAAATCCCCGGCGAACAGAACCAGTTCGACTTCTTCTGTATTGAATCGCTCCACGGCCAGCCGAATGTTCGCCAGGTGGTCGTGGGTGTCGGCAAAAATCCCGATTTTCATGTCGCTTCGCCAAGCCTTTAATTTCTGCGGCGATTACCCATGGAACTCAAGTTGGACGCGGGAAATCGCACAGACTGGAATACTTTCAGTACTTTGACATGGTACCGAATCACGCGACAAATTTTGACTGCGCGCGCGAAAACGCGAGATCGAAACGGGCGAGAGCGCCCGTCCGGATGGTCGCTGGCGGATTCACCGGCCACTGCCATGCTCAATTGCGGCACTCGCGGAGATCAGCCAAACAGATCGAACAGCGGCTCGCCCGAGCTGATGGGGCGGGTAAAACCGTCACTGCCGAGTCGCGTTTCCAGAGGGACCCCCAGCGAATGATAGATCGTCGCACCCAGATCCTGCGGACGTACCGGTTTATCCTTGACGAATGCGGCAGTCTTGTCCGACTCGCCGTAGACGGCGCCGCCCCGGATGCCGCCGCCGGCGATGATTGCCGAATAGCAGGAGGGCCAATGCTGGCGTCCGGGATTTGTGGCAGCCGCGTTGATGATGGGCGTTCGGCCGAATTCCCCCATGCAGACGACCATCGTGTTGTCGAGCATCCCGCGGTCCTTCAAATCGGTGAGCAGGGCCGACAGGCCTTCGTCCAGACGTGGCAGGCAGTAGCCCATCCCATAGGAACCGTTACCGAAGGCATTGCCCATGCCCATCTCGCCACCATGCATGTCCCAGCTCGAACTGGGAGCGCCGCCGCCACCTTCGGGTGCGACACCGGTCCAGCCATTCACAGTGACGAACCCGACGCCCGCTTCCACCAGCCGCCGCGCCAGCAGCAGATTCTGTCCCAGCGGATGCCGGCCGTAACGATCCCGGACCGCCGCCGGTTCACGTTCCAGTTCGAACGGCTGCCGGCCCGCCGAACCACTCGTCAGGTCGAAAGCCCGCTTGTGCAGCTCCTGCCAGTCCTTCGTGGTGCGGTTTTTATCCAGGAGATTGCTCGTCAGATCGAGACCGTCGATCAGGCGACGGCGATCGAGCATCCGATCGGGCGAAACTGCCGGATAGAGTTCTTCCGGTGCCTTGAAGGTCGGCAGGGCCGGGTGATTGGTGGCCGAGCCGACGAACAGCGGGCTGTGGACGGCTCCCAGATGACCGCCGGTGCCGATGTTCGGGGCACAAAACACCGGATCGCCCACGCACTTGATCAGCCACACGTAGGAAGCAATGCTGTTCGCCGTCGCGTTGGGGCGCACCTTCGACAGAATCGACCCCATGTAGGGGGCATCGGGCGGAGAATCGGCAGCACCGCTCAGCAGGTGGTGCATGGCGTCGAAATGGTTACTGATATTGCCGACGTGCGTCATCGACCGGATCAGGCTGAAGTGCTGCGTCAGGGTGGCCATCCGCGTATGCAGTTCGCTGATCTTCATCCCTGGAACCGAGGTCGAGATGGGCTTGTAGGGACCGCGAATGCCGTCCGGAGCTTCGGGCTTCAAGTCCCACGTATCCAGGTGGCTGGGACCGCCACACAGCAGAATGAAGATGACCGACTTCCGCGCGGCACCTTTTCCCAGTACCTTCTGACCGTCGATCCCGGCAGCTACCATGCCTGGAATGCCCATCAAGGCGCCAATGCCACCAGCCTGCAAGACGCGGCGCCGAGAAACTTCTGCCAGCGATTGGCGATCCGTATTGAACGTGTGACTCATTGGGCATTCCTCGGGCATGAATCAAATTGTGAGCGGCATTTTGTGACACCAGTGGCCGTCAGAATAGATGAAGTCTTGATGACTCCCGATTCCGCATCCCCTGATCTTAGCATCGATAATATCGGCTATTGTAACGACCCATCAACCAATGTTCATACCAAAAAGCTGAACTTTTGGAATTCACTCTCACCGCAGACCAGAGACCACCGATGGCGTTACATCGGACTAGGAGCTGCCATGCACCGATTCACCGGTTGCGAAGCATTGACAACGATGGGGACTGCAAACTTGAGGAACTTCACAGTTGAAGCCGTGCTTTATTCTTGTGAACAGTGGCGGCCCCACTTAGCATTTCGCTCACGAAGAATGTGCCACAACCGGCCGTTCGCACAGAGTTTGATCGCCGCATGGTGTGGCGAAAGCCGTCCGCTGTTTTCAATTTCACTTAAGCACCGGGAAATCTGTCGCCGGCAAATTGAGTGCCCGACAACTTCCAATCGGGCTCGAACGCAACAGAAACTCTCCAATTGCGGACGTTTGTACTGGCATGGCCAGTTCCGACCGGAGTTCCTACGCCGCTGCCCGATGATAGTGACACACAGGTCCGGTTGTTGTTACTCATCAACCACCAACTGGTTTGTCCGCCCAACACTTAACCCACGAAGCACAATTCGCTGCAGATCACATATCACCAGCTGCAGATCCTTGCTTTCCAGATATCACCTGAAGTACCTGACAATATGCAATTGACAAATTGGCTCGCCAAGTTTTTTCGCTCCACGACTTCTGCGTGTGTCCCGCGTATACCGGGCGTTGCAGGCCGTCGCAAGCGAGTTGTGGCCACGACGGGGATTGAATGTCTGGAACAACGTACCCTGTTGACGACCGAACTGACCCTCAGTGGAGGCGCACTCGTCGTGACAGACATCGCGGCGGGAGGCCAGGCCGACACCCTGACCATTACATCCGATGCAGCCAACAGCAAGTACGTGATCAGTGATCCGACGCAAACTTTCATCGCCACCAACATCCCCGGTGCAATCGTCAGTGTGAATCAACACTCAGTCGATGTTCCGTTCGCGGCAGTCACTGCTTCGCAGATTGTGGTGAATACACAAGGGGGCGACGATAGCGTCACGGCCGATACGACCGACGGTACATTTCACGCCGGGTTAACCATCTCCGGTGGAACTGGAACCGATTCTGTCACCTTCAATAGCAGCCTGGCATTTGCCAGCGGCCAGAGCTTGATTGTTAATGCAGAGACCTTCAACACCGGCGCAGCCGCTAATATCGTCACTTCCGGTGCGGGGGCCATTACGGTCACCGCGGATAACGTGGAGCTGCATATCACTTCCACGCTGGTGTCCCCCAATACGGTGAAGATCGCTCAGCAAACGACCGGCCGCAGCATTTCTCTGGCCCAAGAAACGGCAGGTCAATTGAGCCTGACTGGTGCCGAAGTCGACCGGATCTCGGCGGGGACGCTGGTATTTGGAGACGAGTTCACGGGGTCGCTGCTGGTCAACAGCCCGGGACTGTCACCCTCCGGCACTTCCACGTTGAGTCTGAATTCAGGCGGCTCGACGAACGGGACCAACATTGTTGTGGATCAGCTCGCCATCACGGCCGGTGTCGGCATTATCGTCGACTGTAATGTGAGCAGCATCGCGGCCTTCACCTTGTCTGGTTCAATCAGCATCGTCGACGCAAATGGGCTGACGGTGACTTCGGTGGCCGGAGTCGACGGCATTGTAAAACAGCCTGACTCCGGATCTGGCTCAATTTCGCTCGAACTCCTTGCGGGAAATCTCACGGTGCTCGACACGCCGGCGGCGGACGACATGTCCGCGCAAGGCGTTCTGATCACGCTCGATGGCAGCGGAGCTGTATTTTCAACGGCCACCGGGTCCGTAGTGCATAGTACAGGAGGGGCGATCTACACGATCAGCGCCGATGAGATGACCTTGCAGGGAACGTTAAAGGGTGATGCCGCGCTCAGGCTTCAACCGCACACTGCAGGTGTGAACATCGTACTGGGTTCGAACCCCGGGAGCGCGAATAGTCTGGAATTGTCCGCCGCAGAGATCGCCTTGCTGGATCTCCCGTCGATACTGTTCATCGGACGCAATGACGCATCGGGTGCTGGTGACATCACGATTACCGCACCCGTCGTAACGACAGCGGGTTCGCTGCGTCTGGAAACGAGCGGTGGGATCGTGGATGGGAATACCACGGGGATCGATATCTCTGCTCAGTCAATTATTTTGAAGACCGGTACGGGCATCGGAGTATCCGGCGGCGACCAGACTGTCGAAACCATGGCCAGTGAACTGGGTGTTGAGAACCTCACTTCCGGAGACGCACTCGTCTCGAATCTCGGTAACGTGATTCTGAATAGCGGCAGCATCGGCGGGCTGAAGAATAACGGCGGCTCACTGAGCATCACCAATACGGGAACAATCACCGCGTTATTGCCAGTTACGGTCACCGGTAACGGCAATCTGATCCTGGACGCTCAAGGAGTCAACAGTGACATCATCGTCCAGAACGCCTTGACTTCAGCTGCGGGCACGATCACCTTGCGTGCCGATGACGACATCACGACTGTCGGCACAGATGGCCGCGTGACGACGACTAGCGGCGACCTGTACTTTTACGTTGATGACGATGCGAGCAGCGCTGGTTCGTTGGCATTCGATCGACCGATCAATCTGGGCTCGGGGACTGCAACGTTCAGCGTTCCCAATCCGAATGGCATTGTCAGCGGCATCATCGGCGGAACGGGCAGCATCGTGAAGTCGGGAGTCGGGACTTTAACCATCAGTGCCGCCAACACGTATTCGGGATCAACAACCGTCAACGCTGGCCGACTGAATCTAGATGGATCCGCCAGCAGCAACACGACTGTGGCCAGCGGCGGAACACTGGGGGGCACCGGAGTACTTAATGGTGCGAATACCCTGACAGTCCAAAGCGGCGGATCCGTCGCACCGGGCTCGTCACCGGGTCAGTTGTTTGTCGGCAGTACGACATTGAATAGCAGCAGCGCCTTCAATGTCGAGCTGAATGGAACGACAATTGGAACGCAGTACGACCAGCTGTTTGTGACCGGTACGGTTGCGCTGGGCAGCGCAACCTTGAATTTCAGTGCCGGCTTCACACCGAACGACGGCACCAGTTTTATCATTATCAGCAACGACGGCGCCGATGCCGTCACCGGCACCTTTAACAACTTGCCAGAAGGCGCCTTCGTAACCGTCGGCAACGATCAGTTCCAGATCAGCTATGTAGGCGGATCGGGCAACGATGTCGTGTTGACCTATCAGGCACCAGAAGTGCCGTTGAGCCTGCTGGATCTGGGTGGCCAGTCGGTGACCTGGATCAAGAAACAGCCCCCGGTCACAGTACTGCCGCAGCTGACTGTTACAACGGAAGCCAACCTGTCCAGTGGCATGCTGACAGTCAGTATCGTCACGGTCGGCACCAGGAAGAAGGCCCTTGATCAACTGATAATCCCAACGATCGCATTTGGTTCGTCCAGCACCGTTTTGCGTACCCCAACTCTGACTTCAATTACGATCCAACTGGGAACGGACGAGACCGCGGCCGAGATTCAATCGTTCCTGCGCGGAATCCAGTTCTCGACCAAAGGCAAAGGCCTAAAGTTACTCACACGGACAATGAATGTCACCCTGGCAGACAATGCAGGGCATTCGACGCACGTGGCCCAAACAGTTCACGTTCGGAAGAAGCCGTAAGGGGTGAGCAAGTGAAATGACTTCCTGACAACCACGGTTCCAGCCCCGTCTGGCGAGTCCCGGCCGATGCGGACTACAATTAAACTAAATAGCTTGCCGATGTTGCGGCTTCTTAAGAGGAGCAATTGTGATTACGAAAGCCGAAATTGTGAAGGACTGGCTGCCCCGTTATACCGGGCGTCCGCTGGAGAATTTCGGGCAGTACATTCTGCTGACAAACTTTGCCCACTACGTGGAGTTGTTTGCCGAGCAGTTTGGGGTCGAAATCGTCGGCCGCGATTTGCCCATGCAGTCAGCCACCGGGGACGGCATCACCATTTTGAATTTCGGCATGGGCAGCGCCATGGCAGCCACCGTGATGGACCTGCTGTCGGCGATTGCTCCGAAAGCGGTCCTGTTCCTGGGCAAGTGCGGCGGACTGAAGAAAACCAAGGTCGGTGACTTCATCCTGCCGATTGCGGCCATTCGTGGCGAAGGGACCAGCAACGATTATTTGCCTCCTGAAATTCCTGCGTTACCGTCATTCCGGCTGCAGAAAGCCGTGTCGGCCACGATCGTCAAGCACGGTCTCGATTACTGGACCGGGACGATCTACACCACGAACCGCCGCGTCTGGGAGCATGACGAGAAATTCAAGGAGTACCTGCAGGCCAACCGGATCATGGGGATCGATATGGAAACGGCGACCATTTTTCTCGTCGGCTTTGTCAATCACATTGCCAAGGGGGCGTTGCTGCTGGTCTCGGACAGCCCGATGTCTCCCGACGGCGTCAAGACATCCCGGAGTGACAAATCGGTCACGGCGAAATATGCCAGACAACATCTCGAAATCGGCATCAATTCCCTGACCGAACTGCGTGACTCCGGGGAATCGGTGACACACCTCAGATACGAGTGATGTTTGTTCGCGATTAGGTCATGACCGGTCGCCCGCGATCTGCGGTGCTCTTTGACAATTCCTAATTCACCGGAGTCCGCAAGTACTTGTGGCACTTGACGCAACTCAGCGTCATCTGCACATAAGCCAGCGTGGTCCCGTCTGCATTCTTATCTGCCGCGGCCGATTTCAGGCCTTCCAGCACGATCCAGAAGTCCTTGAGGTGCTCACGATACTCCGGAGTATCTTTCTGAATCCACTCGACCTTGGCCAGTTGCAGCAGGCGATCGGCGTTGGTCGAGATTCCGGCATAATCCTCTTTGACAATTCCAGCCAGGATCGCTTGTGACAGATGGAGTTTCTTCTCCATCAGCTTGGCCGTGGTCAGTTCGGGCTTGTCCTGGGCGTGCCCGACAACGACCAGGAGCAGGAGCAAACCGGGGACAGCGAACTTGTAGAGCTTCGATAGACTCATGATGGATCTCCGCAGTCAACACGTGTATGGAGGGGGAGTGGCAATTGGTTCGGAGGTGCTCGTCAGGGCACGCGACGCCCCAGCTTACGGCCGCAACTTTCTGACGCAGGACAAGACCATGGCCGTCGCGAACCTTATGCCGATCAGCCGGCTTTTCATCTACTGCCGGACAATTCCATGCACCGGGAATGCGAGAAAGCCCCCCAAAGACATACTGCCATCTCGCAATGATCGGAAATCTTCAGTGTCGACACAACATCGTTCGGCCGCAGTCCCGTCAAACCTGCTCGTCTGGGTGAGCCAAATCGGGTACGGCAGGCCGAGCGGAAACGCCCGCTTTGTGCGGCGGGGCTCAACACCGAGACATGGCCTTGAGCCGTACGCCGACCAGTCACACCACCGACCTTGTGCCAACTTCAGGCAGCCATGTGGTCTGCCGATGCCGTGCGTATTATATTGATAGTCCGACGGCGATCATCTGCGTACCTCAAGTTGGATGGATTTCAATCAAATTCGGGTGTCACGAGGGCGCAATCTCGGCATTTGTGTTATTCGCATCGAGCTTCTCACCAGGATCAACAACGCCATGGAAACACGTACTGGGGCTGACAATCAGTCGCAACAATTCCCGCCGTTAGGTCGACGTGGCTTCCTGCAAGTGGCAGCGGGAGTCCTGGCGGCCAGTACCGCCCAGCGGGCCGTGGCAGCTGAACCAGAAACAGCGACTCCGCCCGGAAAAGATCCACTACTGATTACAGAGAATCCCGTCATCGTGCGAGCGCGTGACGAGGCGCTCGAAATCATCAAGCCCGGTCGCGCCCATCTGGAGCACGGTCTGGAGCTGCACCGTCAAAGCCTGGTCTTCGACTCGTACGGCTTTGCACCGCGAGCCGCGTCGGACGGCGCGGCGCTCACTGCAGCAGATGCCGCCGGTGCCACGGATGCCGAGTTACAGGATCTGCGAGAAGAAATGGGAATGATCCGGGCGGTGTCGGAACCGGCGGAACGGCTGGAAATCCAGGAAGCGTTGCGTTGCTCGGGAGTGACGTGCATCTTTCAGAACGCTGGCGAAGAAGGACAAAGCCCGGAGCGATTACTCAAACGACTCGCGCGATTCACCTATCTCGGCGACATGCTCCGCGATGTACTCGTGCGGGCCGCGCTCCCCGATGATATTGAAGCTGCACACAAGGCGGGCAAGAGTTGTCTCTACCTGACGGGCAATGGGGTCCCGCTGGCGCAACAATGGAACACGGTGGAAGACGAGCTGCAGTACGTTCGAACTTTCTTTCAGCTGGGCATCCGCATGATGCATGTCACGTATAACCGGCGGAACATGCTCGGCGATGGTTGTGCCGAGCTGGCGAACGGAGGCCTCAGCGATTTCGGACGCGCCGCGATTGGTGAGATGAATCGCGTTGGTGTGATTGTCGATGTGGCGCACAGTGGATGGCGGACCAGCCTGGAGGCCGCCCAGGTTTCCAAGAAGCCGATGGTTGCCAGTCATTCCACGTGCGACGCACTGAACCACCACATTCGAGCCAAACCGGATGAAGTCATCCGGGCGATCTGCGAGACGGGAGGACTCATCGGGATCTGCTGTATCCCCAATTTCCTGGGACATTCGGGAGATATCGCCGCATTGATTGACCATGTGGACTACGTTGTCAAGAAATTCGGGATCGATCATGTCGCGATTGGAACCGATGTGTCACACACTTCGCAGCACGCATCCGCCCCAGCCGCGAAATCTCCCAGTCGAGGCAAACGCCGGAACCGATTTGAATCCCTATGGCCGGCGAACGCGCTCGGAGGACAATGGCCACGGGCCGGCAGCCTGGGCTGGACGAATTGGCCATTATTTACTGTCGCTCTCGTTCAACGCGGCTACACCGACGAGCAGATCCGCAAGATCCTGGGAGAGAATGTCCTGCGCGTGTGCCGAGCCGCCCTGTCCAAGTAGTCGGGCCCTAGCCGATTGGCATTGTCTGTGCTCCGGGAAAACCTTACGATCGAACAACACATCAACACGCACAGATATTTCATCAGAGTCTGCTCCAGTAGAAACTCGCTCGCATTTGCAAGGGCCCAGGATGAAAGCGCGGAATCAACTCGACGTGTCTCGCCGCCAGGTATTGTCGAGCCTTTCGGCCGGAGTGCTGGGCTGCGGGTTGGCGGAGATGCTGACCCTGGAAGCCGTCGCGGCGGCCAGGCAGCAAGGGGCCCAGGCTCGGAATGTGCTGGTCCTGTACGAAGAAGGTGGCATCAGCCAGATGGATACGTGGGATCCCAAACCGGACGCCCCGGTCGATCACCGTAGTCCCTATCAACCCATCGCGACGAACGTACCGGGCATCCAGTTTACGTCGTTGATGCCCCGCATCGCGCAGCACGCCGACAAGCTGTCCGTCGTGCGGTCGATGACCTCCACGCCGGCCGCCGGACATATCGAAGGTTGCATCGAATTCCTCAAGGGCTACCGGTTCGACTCACCCGCATTCCAGGGAACCAGCCTCAACACACATCGGTTCCCGGATATTGGATCTATCGTCACGGAACTCCTGGGGACAGAATGCGGCGAATTACCGGGATATGTATTTTGTCCGGGGGCTAATCTGCCGAACTTCGTCAACAATACCGGTTTCCTGCACCGCAGCCGGGCGGCATGGAAACTGGGAACCAGGAGCCTGGGGGAAAACGTCGCCGCACCGGATTGGAATGTGAAATCGCTGAACCCGCAACCCGGTCTCGATCGAGGTCGTATGGCTTCTCGCCGGGATCTGCTCCATAGTCTGGACGATTCGCCAGTCAGCACGCAGCAGATTGCCGAGGCGTTTTCCAAGAATTACTCGCACGCCTTTGATTTGCTGACCAGTCCCAAGGTTCAGTCAGTACTTTCATTCGCCGGTGAGTCGCCAGCCCTGCGCGATCGGTACGGCCGAGATCATCGTGGCATGTGCTATTTGCTCGGCCGAAAACTGATCGAAGCCGGAGTCCGGTTCGTCACCGTAACTGTGATTCAGCCGTCGGAATTGGTCGGTCGATTGAACAACGGGCAACCCAAGGGAGCATTCCTCAACTGGGATCATCACGAAGGGATCTATCAAAATGGCCCCTGCGGCGGTCCGCAGGCCATGAGCAACGGCGAACGCTACGGCTTGCCTCATCCCGTCATGATGCCCAGCCTGGATCGGTCGTTCAGCGCGTTACTGGAAGACATGCAGGAACGCGGCCTGCTGGACGAAACGCTGGTCTGTCTGATCACCGAAATGGGCCGCACCCCGCGGCTGAATAAGTGGCAGGGACGGGACCACTGGGCTCGAGCCATGTCGATCGCCTTTGCCGGCGCTGGAGTTCCCGGCGGCCAGATCATCGGACAGACCGACCGCGAAGCCGCGGACGTCGTCGCTCAACGCTACACTCCCTGCGATTATGCAGAAACTCTCTACCGCAAGCTCGGCATAGATACCGAACAACGGCTTAAAATGCCCGACGGACGTCCCATTGATTTCACTGAGGGTGGTCGCCCTATCACGGAGCTGTTTACGTAACGCGCTTAACAGCCGACGGCACATCCGCTTCACTGACACGAAGCAAACGCCCC
>CAZQUW010000107.1:11489-20203 GCA_964596215.1 uncultured Planctomicrobium sp.
CGCCCCCGTCAGCGGATCGCAACACACGTCACTTGATTCCAGTCGCCTCTACACTGCAGATCTTCGTACACCTTCCAAGGCGACGGCCACAGATTTATACTCACTTGGCGTTAGACGAGATCCTTGATGGCAGCACCGTCGTGGGCCACTTTAAAGGGGCGGCCAGTGGGTGAGTGGACGATCGTTTCAAGAGGCAATCCCAACGCCGTAGCAATCGTGGCGTTGAAGTTCTCGGGCGAAACACCATTCTTGTCCACGCCGTGACCGGCCGCGTCCGACTTGCCATACAGCTGGCCACCCTTGATACCGCCGCCAGCCAGCATACCCGAAAATACAGCCGGGTGATGGTCGCGCCCCGCGTTATAGTTAATCACCGGAGAACGGCCAAACTCGGTGGTCAAGACAATCAACGTCTCGTTGATCAGGCCGAGTTCGGTCAGGTCCTTGATCAGGTTACCAACCGCCTTGTCCATGATGCCGCAGCGCACCGGCAGGTTGCCGCCGGTAAAGATGCTGCTGTGCATGTCCCAACCGCCGCAAGTCACTTCGACACAGCGAACATTGTTCTCGATCAACCGACGAGCCAGCAGGCACCCTTGTCCAAAGGTGTCGCGACCATAGCGATCGCGGTCTTCCGGCTTCTCTTCGTTCAGATCGAATGCCTTCAGTTCGCCACTCGACAGCAGGCTGGTCGCCTCGGAATAAAAGTCGGTATAGGTCTGCACCTTCCGCAATTTGAATTTATCCCGGAACTTCTTGTCGAAGGCGTTGATCAAATCCACGCGTTTCTCGAATGATTCTTCCGTCAGGTACGACGGCGCTTTGGTATTTTCCAGGCCGCGATTCGGATCGCCGATCGGCAGCGGACTGAACGTCGGGTCGAAGAAGCCGGCGCCGGGATGACGTGCCGGAGCTCCAATCAACACCGTATCCGGCAGCGTTTTACTATTGCGCCCCTTCAAGTGCTGGATCCACGGCCCCAGCGAGGGATGGCGTTCCGTCGCGATTTCCTCGTAGCTCGTCCGCATCAGGTATTCGCCGGCCGAGTGGTCGCCCGTCTGCGTATAAAGTGACCGGACCGCAGCAATCTTATCGAACTGTGACGCCAGCGTCGGCAGGTACTGGCTGATCTGCAAACCAGGCACCGAAGTATTGATCGGCTTGGTTTCCCCCTGGTTCGGATGACCGGGTTTCAGGTCAAATGTATCCAGGTGCGACATGCCGCCGGCCATGTATAAGTAAATCAGTCGCTTGGCCTTGCCACCAGCTTTCGCAGGTGCGGCCGACACGGCACTGTTCAATGCCGGCAGCAGGCTGACACCCAGCGCAGACTTCGCCGCATATTCGAGGAACCGACGGCGATCGAGTCCCTGGAGTTTCGAGAGGAGTTCTCTCATGGAATGATGCTCTTTATCTCTATGTGGTGTGTGGATTCTTGGATATGCGGCGCCCTGTTCCGACGCCGCTCAACTGCAGTCTTAATGACGACTATTGCACGAACAGGAACTCACGTGTGTTAACGAGAGACCAGATCACGTTGCCATAGCCTGCCGGACCGCGTAACTTCACTTCCTGAACTCCCAGCTTCAATTCGTCCTCGTCTGGTTCGCGGCTGAGGATCGTCAGGAAAATTGCCTTGATGCCATCAGTTACGGATGACTTCCTGACGACGTTGTTATAGATCGTCGAGTTCTTCTCGAGGAGCATGTGGGTGATCGGGCCGTTGAACATAAACAGCACTTGCGGCACTGATCCGAAGGTCGACGATGCCGAGATCAACTCTCGGTCCGACTGGCCAAACGTACGCAGGAAATGATTGGCCGGCACTGGCGATGGCAATTCCGACGCCCGGGCCAGCAGCGTCCCCTTGTACGTGTACTTCGCCTGACGAGTCCCCTGACTGTAATCGATTTCATTGCCCTTGGTATCCGCCATCAACAGGTCGGCGGCGGGAATCTTGTTGAGATCCACACCAATGTAGCCAGTCCGCACGTCCGCCTTGATTTCACGGAACTCATCGGGGCGTACGACCGCCAGAGTCAGGAACGAATCCCAGACTTGTTCGGCAGTCATGCGGCGCAGGTTCGGACCCGTGAAGTGGTAGGGCATCCCCGGGTTCACTTCCTCGGCACACGCCTGACGCTGATACGTCTCCGAATTGAAAATAATCCGCAGGTATTCCTTCATGTCGAAATTCAGCCGCAACATTTCGGCTTCCAGGAACTTCATCAGCTCCGGATTCTCCGCCACGGTGCTATCCGTCATGTCATCGACCGGCTCGATCTGCCCCGAGCCGAACGCCTGCTTCCACAAGCGGTTGGCGATGGTCAATGCAAAACGCGGGTTGTCGCGCGCTGTCAACCAGCGGGCAAAAGCTTTCCGCGGCGGTTCGTTCGGTTTCATGACGGGAGGTGTGCCGAACAGAACCTTAGGTTCAATCACCTGCTTGGGCTTGGCATCGTCGTACGCATAATCCGCGGGCAGCGACACCTTCCGGCCCGGCTGGTCATTAACGACCGTCATATTGATGCCGATCAGCCGATTGAACCGGTAATAATTGACCCGTCGTTCCTCTTCCTCCTGATCGAGCTGATAGTACTCTTCCTGCAACCGCTCACTGGGATTGCTGTTCCAGAAGCGTTTGTCGCCACCACCAGTGGAGGTCAGTGTGCCGAACGTAAACGCGGCCATCTGGTAGAATTCTTTTTGTGTCCAACGATCAAAAGGATGATTGTGGCACTGGGCGCAGCCAATCCGGGTCCCCAGGAAAATGCGAACTGTGTTGTTCATATTGTCCAGCGGCATGCCGGCATCGCGCTGCAGATAACCCGTCGCCGGATTCTGCCAGACCAAGCCATCCGCGGTGATCATTTCTTCGACGAACTTGTCCCACGGCTTGTTCTCGGCCAATGACTGCTTGATCCATTGGCGGTACGGTTCGCCACGGACGTTGCCATTCAGGTTGTCCGTATAACGCAGTACGTCCACCCAGTAATTGAAGAAGTGACTGGCGTAGCCATCGCTCCCCAGCAATTCGTCAATCAGCTGGGCCCGCTTGTCGGGATCTTTTGACGTCAAGAACTTCTGTGCCTGGGGCAGGGTGGGAATCGTGCCGGTGATATCCAGATAGATCCGCCGCAGGAACTGCGCATCGGTCGTCTTGTCGTTCGGCTTAATCTTGAGCTTCAGGTAATTCGCGGCAACCAGGCGATCAATCTCCTGTGCCGACTTGAAGGCCGCGGCACGTCTGGTCGGGTCCACACCTTTAGAGGTCACCAGGAACCGGTTCTCGGGTGGTTCGGCCTTTTTCTTTTCTTCGAGCTTCTTCTTCTCGGCCGCGAGCCGCTTCCTGGTCGATTCACTGACAGGTGCCGGCTGCAGTTCTTTCACCTTGGCGGCATCGGCTCCCGCTTCGGCATTCTTGCCCAGCTTCTTGTAGGCCTGGTTCCGCCCGTTATATGCCGGGACCATCTGCGGATCGAGCTCGATCGCCTTGGTAAAATCCACGACAGCCAGTGCGTAATCCTTCTTCTCCTGTTTGGCGTAGCCGCGATAGCAATAAGCTTCCGCAAAATCCCCCTTCAGGGTAATCGCTTCGTCGAAACTCTTAAGAGCCTCATCAACCTTCTTCTGCACCATATAAATCGCTCCGCGCTGCACGTAAGTACGTGCAAATTTCGGATCGATCTTCTGAGCCGCGTCGAGATCTGCCAGGGCCTTTTCCGTATCCCCCTTCATGGCGAACAACTGCGAGCGGTCACACAGCGCTTCCGGAAAGTCCGGCTTCAGCTTGAGTGCCTTCTCGATCTCTGCGTATGCCCCGTTGGCGTCACCCTTCGCCGCTTTGGCTGCTGCGAGCCGCTCGATCGCGATGGGAAGATTCGGAGTGAGTTCCAACGCCTTCGTCTGATCGGCGATCGATTGATCGAAATTGCCCTTCAGCCGATAGGCCAGTCCACGATTACTGTAGGCCTCACCCGATTTCGCATCGGACTGAATCGCGCGGTTGAAGCTGTTGATTGCCTTGTCGTACTGTCGGCGGGCAATGTACGCCATGCCGCGGTAGTTGTGAGCAGGAGCATGGTCCCCCTTTTCCAGGACTGCGAAATACGCGCTGTCGACCGCCTTGAGATACTCGCCCTTCTGGTACAGCGAGAATGAACGGTTGGAAAAAGCGTCGGCCCGATTGGCCACGGACGCGGTATCGCGCCCGGTCTGGGCCGTCACGCGATCAAATTCAACGATCGCCGCGTCGTAGTCACCTTTGCCATTGAGCACCATTCCCCGGATGACGATCGGGGCGCCGGCGGCGGCGTCAATCGCCAGGGCCTGATCGGCCAGTTGCCGGGCCTGGTCCCACTCGGACTTTTCCAGATGCTGGCGGGCTTTCTCGACCAGAGCTTCAATTTTGAGCTCTTTCTCGGACTTCACCGGTTGATCCGGCAGGCCTGTTCCCGGTTTGGCCGGGTCGGCCGCGGACAACGGTCCAAACGTCGAAGCCGCGATGACCGCTGCCACACTGATCGAAGCCACAAACGAACGCAACACACTACCGCGACACATCCGGGCGATTTCGCTCATAGAGTCCTACTGCGTACCAAGTTGTCACCATCCCCCTGGCCGGGCGATTAAGTGAGGGTCGACCAACTCTGTAAAAAACCTACAGCAGAATATGATCGTAATTCGGATTCTGCGTCCTGCCAAGCTCCGGGCCGCTCGAATTAGAGACTCTTAACAGAATCGCTGTTACACCAAACTGATACTGCAGAAGTTCCAGTAACTCACACATGTTATGGCGGAGCCAGTCTCCGCAAGCCCCATCGCGACCAGCTTAACAGATGTCCGTCACGCCCTATCCGACCGGCATTCGTGTCTTAAGGCTTAGACTGTATTTCCTGTCCCCCGATGCCACTTCTCCAGGCTTTTTACTGCACATCTGGAATAATTCTTGCCCACGCATTCATCCAGTGTGTATGGTTGAAATGGGATGTTTTAGATCTGCGCTGGCTGGCGGTCTCTGACGGCCACCTGAATGCGTCGGGCCGGAGCGAGAATCACCGCCGGAAAGGACCAACGAATGAGCTTTGTGATTGGCATGGCCACGGGCTATGAGACCCGCAAATTGCAGGAAGAACGAACGATTCGCCAGAAGATCCGGCACTACATCGAAAGTGCTGGCATCATGCTGACCGATCGCGCCGGCCGAACGATCTCGATCGACGAGTTCTTCAGCCAAGTCCTGAGCTCGCCTCCGTCGCGAAAGGCACTCCTGATTGGCGCTTTGTCCGCAATCATTGTGATCGGCGTCGCTGTGGCCACCGGCGTCGTGATCTGGCAGATCCTTTAATAAACGCTGCAAACGCTGCATGATTAAGTCCATCAATCTCCAGCGGTGCGCGGCCTGACCTGTGGCACGTGTATTTGATAACGCTGGCCGCAGGTCTCCGGATCATCTCCTCCGAGAGTTTGACGAGCGATTTCATAACACGGTACAACGCATGCCGCGCGGTGCGATTTGACTGCGAACGCAGATCGTTCCCGCGGCGATAAGATCGCCGCCTACGGCACGTAGAAGTAGAAGCCCAGCGCGAAGATTCCATACACGCCGACTAACATGGCCCCCTCGAACCAGTTCGATTCCCCGTCGCGAATCAACTGCCCGACCACCAGCACCGACAAGGTGATCGCGATGACTTCGAAGGATGAGAACAGCAGATCCATCGGTGCGCCGAACAGCTGCCCCGCAAACACCAGCAGGGGTGCCATCGCCAGTGCGGCCTGAGTCGCAGCCCCCACGGTACTGCTCATTGCCAGGTCCATTTTATCCGCCTGGCCGAACCGGATGGCTGATATCAGCTGGGCCACGTTCCCCAGCGAGCCCAGCACGATCACCCCCGCGAAGGTCTCCGAGAAGTGCAGGGTCGCCAGAGCGGGATCGAGCGCATCGGTCATGACTTCACTGACGACCGCCAGCACAATCGCGATGCCCGTCAATCGCATCAGTCCCGGCCAGATGCTCTTTTTCTCGTGTGTCTCGCTCGCTTCTTCCGGCGCAGCCACCGTAAACAGCTGCCGATGTGTTTTCATCGTAAAGAGCAGACTGAGCAAATAGAGCACAAAGAGAATCGAGGAGATCTCCAGGCTCAGCTCGTTCTTCGCCGCGGGACTGGCAAGCTTGAGAATCGCCGGGACGATCAGGCCAATCGAGGCCAGCGTCAGCAAGGCGGCCGACATGCCGGCCGTTGTCTTATTGAACGTCTGCCGGGTCCGTTTCAAGCCTCCCATGAACATCGCCAGCCCCGGCAGCAACAGCACGTTCATCAGCACCGAACCGATAATCGCGGATTTCACTACCGGGACCAACCCCTTGCTCAGCGCGAAACCGCACACGATCAATTCAGGGCCATTCCCCAGGGTCGCACTCAGTACTCCACCAATCGACGGTCCGAGCAATTCCGCGAGATCTTCAGTCGCCTTGGCCAGCATGTCGGCCAGCGGCACAATTGCCAGGCAGGAAGTCAGGAACACCCACGTCGGATTCGCGCCCGCCAGAGCCAGGCCGATCGAAACCGGGACGAACACCAGGAGCCATTTCAATGACACAGTTCGATCTCACGGAAGAGTAGTTAAAGGATGCGCTTGATCATCATCCAATTCGACTGCCCAGAACAAATAGTTGAGCGATCCGGGAAATTGTCGGGCTATGCCCCCGCGAAACGCATGGGCAGAGTTACCGGACGATGTTCGACAACCAGGTCCTCGCGCGCCGTGCGGGGCGAAATCCGATCAATTACCGGGATTCGCAGCACCAGATACACACCCAGCGAACTCATGATCGCCATGGCCACATAGAGTCCGGCGGATGGTGTAGCCACCAGCAGAGTCACCACCACCAGGGTGCCGGTAAAGGCCAGGGCCTGGAGCTGAGAACTGCGTCGAATCGCGCGGTGTTCGTGCCAGTCGCGCATGGCCGGTCCCAGCAATGGCGAATTCAGGAAATACCCGCGTAGAGTCGGTGAGGCTTTCTCCGCGAAATAGACCGTTAAGATCACAAACGGAATTGTCGGAATTCCCGGTACCAGCAATCCGACCCAGGCCATGAAAAATGATCCGCAGGCGAGCGTGCCGTACCACAATTGCCGCAGCACTCGCCGCACCGTGATCGCAATCGATTCTGCCAGCATCTCCAGCCGGTGCTCCAGAATCGTTACCCCCGGAGCCAGGATACTGATGACCGGCACTTCTGGCAGGGGTACGGCGGAAACCGAGTCAAAATCGATACGGGGCGCTCGTAACGCCGCGGCCACTTGCCGCAGAAACGTCGCGGGATTCCGGCCGGAGTCATGCGTGGCAATGATCTGCGGCGCCGCATACCACGTCAATTGTACCGACGACACGCCCCCCATATCTGCCAGAACGGCGGCGAGGATCCGGATCCGATGTTCGGACACTGCAGGCGATTTGCCGTCGAACTCCAGGATCAGCTTGGAATTCAACGAGGTGATCTTCATGCCCGCGCCCTTTTTATTCAAACGGCTGCACGTGCCTGGCAACCGGCGACAAAACTGTTTGTCACGACCCCTTAATATTGCGATTGGCCGTATCTTGCGCCATCGCCGCACCGTCCACCAGCCCCCAGACGACACAATTCTCCTGGGGAATCAGCTTGGCGGCGAGCGCCACTGGAAACGTTACTCCGTATCCGATCCCGTAGGCCACATTAAATACGCCTTTGGACATGGCGGCACCGATCGCCGGCAAGATGTTTTCAGCCGACTTCTGGGCATCGGACATCCCCGAACGAACCGCGTCGGTCGCATTTTCCACCCAATTGACGGGGGTTTCGGCGGGGCCTGGATTCGCTGCATCTGCACTCATGACTTGACTCTCCGGTTAAACATAACACACGTTTCTCCATTTAGAATGTCGGCCAGCCCCACCGACAGGTCAATCCCCCGACCGCGAATTACCGGTTGTCGGGAAAGCGACGGTTGAGATCGCTGATAAATCGCTTTATCTGGATGACTCCTTCCCGGTGAATTCCCGGACACCGTTTGGCCAAGGCACGTTCGATCGGCGCAAAAGTTCGTGGCCAATAGACCAGTGCCCCCGCGATCAGCATCGGCGTGCCAATCGGTCCCGGCAGCAAAATTCCGGCGATTCCTATCGCAATTAACATCGTCCCAATTTCCGGCGGCAGCTTCCCGAGCAGTTCGATGTATTGCTCTTCCTCCTGATCGGCCCGGTCCGCCGGCTGATTGGAACCACAAGCAGTGCCGCACGCCGCGTCGTCCGCGGCCCCTGGCGCCCCGGGACACACGTCCTCCGGGCTCGTCGCCGACTGATTCTCGATGGTGTTGCATTCGGCCGTCATAGCATCCCCAGACTGTACTCGGTGGTAAATTCTCAGCCCCCACGGGCTCCTGAACCAAATGACGGTTCCACGGTGTGCACAGTGCCCCTGATCTCCCAGCTTCAGACTGATGCCTGGTCACAGTTCGAATTTAAGGCAGGGTGCCATTGCACCTTGGTCCATTAACTCTTTTCTAGCCGCAAACTCTCCGGTCGCGGAACGACGTAAAACTTCTTTGATTTCTTTGACTTCTTTGCACCCTTACCCCCTGTAGCCTGACTCTCCGAGTCGGGACTCTGCGAGCGCCGAACGACCCAACTCAGAGAGTCAGGCTACAGATTGGCCGTCCGCTGGGCACAGC
>CAZQUW010000108.1:0-11960 GCA_964596215.1 uncultured Planctomicrobium sp.
TTCAGTCGCTGCCGATATTTCTCATAGAACCGCGTCTGGCGGGTCTCGGGCGAGTACGGCCGGCCGTCCACGAACGTTCCCTTGATCTGCGTCGTCTGCAACAGCGGGTTGCCATCGGCGATCACGATGTGGGCCAGCTTTCCGGGTGTCAGTGACCCGACTTGCTGTTCGATCCCCAGGATCTTGGCCGCATTCAGAGTGATGCTCTTCAGCCCCTCGTCGGCCGGCAAGCCGTAAGCGACTGCCTGGGCGGCTTCGAAGGTGGTGTTGCGGCTGTTGGAGGCGTCGTCCGAACGAATGCAGAAATTGACGCCGGCTTCGAACAGGCGACCAGGGTTCGCGTAGGGGGCGTCAAAGGGATCGTATTCGGCGACGGGGCGGGTCATCACGGGGCCGATAATGACCGGCACGTTGCGAGTCTTTAATTCCCCCGCCAGCTTCCAGGCATCGGTCCCTCCCAGCAGGACGATCTTCAGCTTTTCTGCCTCGGCGAATAACAGGACCTCGGCAATTTCTTTTCGCTGATTGGCTTCGATGAAGACCGGTTTTTCGCCTGCCAGATACGGCTTCAAGGCATCGTAGCGGGGGTCGGCCAGCGGGGGGGATTGCTTCGCGGTAATCGCGTCGGCCTTCAACTTGTTATAGAGCCGGCCCTGCTGCAGGAACTCCTTTAAATGGTCGATCTGTTCCTGACGCTTCTTTTGAGCCTCTTCCCATTCCTGCTTCTTGGGGAGCGGTTTGTGGAAGGCACCGGGCCAGCGGATGACCAGGCCCACTTCCAGTTCCAGCAGCATGTCGGGGACCGTCCAGCCACCCAGTTTTACGGCGGACGCCTGGCCGGAGATGGTGCCCCCCGAAGGGATTGCCAGCACCGTGGTGATGCCGCCGGCCCGGGCGACCGGGATCAATTCTGAATCGGGATTTACCGCCACACCAGACCGCAGGTCGGGTTGAAACTGGCCCGCTTCGGCATAGTCGTGCGTCTCTGAGACCTTGCCGATCTCAATCAGGCCGAGTGTTGTGCCCGCGTCGATGATGCCGGGATAAAGGTGCAATCCGGTGAGATCAATGGTCCTGGTGTCCGGGGGCAGGGGCAGATCTTTGCCGATCGCCGTGATCTTTCCGCCAGCGATCAGGACTGTGCCGTGCTCGATATCGGGGGCATCCACGGGATGGAGCATCGCGCCCACGAGGGCGTACTGGCCGTTGGGGGCTTCCGTCAGATCCACAACGCGGGCACGAACTTCCGGGGACGCGATCGGCAGGGCCGCAGCGGTCTGCTGCCGGGCGGCACCGGCGGCGGTCATGGCCGTCGGCTGGGCCGCACGGTTGAAGTACACTTCCCCCTCCACGATAGTCATTTCACAGCGGGAAAAGGCATGCAGGGGGTGGCCATTAAAGATTGCGACGTCACCGTCTTTGCCGACTTCCAGCGACCCGATGCGGTCTTGCAGTCCCAGCTCGCGCGCGGCGTTATAGGTAATCGTCTGCAGGGCAGGCTCGGGAGCCAGCCCACCGTAGCGTATGGTCTTGGCTGCCTCCAGATAGAGATGCCGGATCAATTCCCAGTCGTCACTTTTAATGACGGTGTTGATCCCGGCCTGGTGGAGCAGGGCGGCGTTGAACGGAGTGGCGTCATAGGCTTCGACTTTATACGCCCACCAGTCCGCGAACGTACTGCAGCTGGCGCCGTGGGCCGCGATTTCGGGAGCGACCTTGTAGCCTTCGAGAACATGCTGCAGTGACCAGACGCGGACCCCCAGCCCCGAGGCCACTCGCAGCAGCATCAGGATTTCGTCGGCGCGGTAACAGTGGCTGTGGATGAATTTCTGCTGGTTGACGATGTCCATCAACGCTTCCAGTCGCAGGTCGCGTCGAGGGGGGAGCAATTGAGTGGCCTTGTCGGGGGCCGCCTGGATGGCCTGCTGGTACTCCATCCATTGGCGACGATAGTCGAGAGCTTCCATGAATGCGCGATTGAGTGTGGCTTCGACCCCCATGCGGGTATTGGGGAACCGATTGCGCTGGAATTTGACATTCTCGCCGAGGGCAAACTTCACCCCTTGTGGTGCATCGGGAATGATCTGCTGTGAGGCGGGCTGGCCGTATTTCAGCTTGACTACGGCGTCCTGTCCGCCAATGACATTGGCGGAGCCGTGGAATAATCTCGCCGTGGTGACGCCCCCGGCGAGGGCCCGGTAGGCGGAGACGTCGCTCGTCGAGACGGCATCTTTCACGCGGACTTCGGGGACCATGGACAGCGTGGCTTCGTTCACATCATTCAGCCCGTCACCGATCATGATGTGGCTGTGGGTGTCGATGATGCCCGGCATGACAAACTTGCCGGCAGCGTCGATCACCACCACGCCGGCATCGGGAGTCAGGTCCTTGCCGATCGCCGCAATCTTACCCGCCTTGATGAATAGCGATGTCTCCGGCAGCGTTTCGCCTTTACCATTTAATACGGTGGCCTTCTGAATGAAGACGGTTCCGCCGGTGGCCAGGGTCCGCTGAAGGCGATCGGCATCGAGTTCGACTGGCAATTCGGTGATTCCGGCCGGTGTGGCCGTGGCGGGCTTGGCGTCGTCGGATTCGATCCCCTTGATCTCCACGGCGTTCGGCTGTTGCGGCGGGGCGATTTCACGTTGAGCCGTAAAATTGGTCTGGGCCCCGAAGGCCGATTTGAGGACTCCCTTTAATTGCGGCGGCGTGCCGGTCTGTCCCTGGATCGAGAACTTCAATTCGATCTCACGGTCTCCAGCACCGATCGACACGACCCATTCGGCCTTGTCCTTGTCAACTTTGCCGCTGGTCAGCTTGCCATCTCCCTGGGGGCTCTTGAAGACGCCGTTCAAGCGGGAGCCGGTTTGGGTCAGCACCAGTTCGCAGTGGACGGGGCCGTCCGCCGACTCGATGTCCAGCTTCCAGCGCGCGGCCAGTTCCAGGCCGGGCGTGCCGGAGTCTTTGGGGACAGGTTGGGCGTCTTTTTTGTATTCGAATTTCTTGCCGTCTACGAAGACAAATCGCACCTGGCTCCGTTCGTCATCGAAAGGGCCGGTCAACACGACGATGTGCCCCAGTTTGCCGGGGGCGATCGATCCCAGTCGTGGTTCCTGACCGAGGATCGCGGCGGCTTCCGAGGTGATGGCAGCCAGGGCTGCGTCGCGGGGGAGGCCGGCTTGAATGATTTGCCGCAGGCCTTTGAAGAAGTCGGTCGGTTCATTTAAACCTTGGGAACCGGCTGCCAGTTTCAGTCCGGCCGCCTTGAGCGCCTTCGGTCCGGCCACTTGCAGGCGCCAGCGGTCACGCGTGTCCTCGATCGCGCGGAGCGGATCCGGAAGATCGGGGGTGAGTTTGTCGGGAGCGGGCTTGGGTTCGACTTTCGGTTCATCGCCGTAGTCCAGTGTCAGCACCACATTCACCTGCTTGGCCTTCAGGCGGTCGAGGCAGCGTTCGGCATCGCGACCTCCCCACAAGGTGAAGGGAAGATCTTGTTCGGTGGCAAAATTGAGAGCCCGTTCAATTTCATCCCGCGTCTGAGCGGTCAACCAGACGGGGAGCTGCTTGTGGATCACCGGCTGCAGGCCCTCCAGAACCACATCCTGCAGGGGCCGGGGAATCTGAGCTATTCCGCTCTTGAACAGGGCCTGTTGTTGTGTGTAACGGCGCGCATCCAGAAAGATCTGCCGCAGGTGCGCAGTCCCCCCCATCAGGGTATGCGGGTAGCCCTCTTCGCGGGGGGCGAAGACCCGGAACTGGGCCATGGTGGAAGATTGCAGCAGGCATTCGCGCAGCGTAACGCCGCGCGTGGTGATCAGCGTACCCCGGCCGCTGGCCAGTCGGCCGCTCGGTACGATATGGAGCGTCGTGAAACCAAGCTGGCGTCGTTTTTCCAAAGTGTCGTTGTCGAGCTTCAGGTGTTCGGCGGCTTCGAATTCGGGGGTCAGGCTTTTGCGGTTGTCGATCCGCGTGGCGGCGAGTGCGTAGCGGCTGACATCAAGGGGGGCCGGGGTGGCCGGCTGCGCCGCCTGGTCGGGGTTCAGGAGTGCCGACGTCGCGGCGTCGATAAAGCCCGCATACACCATGTGTCCCGGGACTTCGATGACTTCCGCGTCAGCGGGAATGGGGATGTCGACCCCGACGGCGACGATCAGGCCGTCTCGTAGAATGACCCGTCCGTTTTCAATCTGCTGGCCGGGGGCGGTCACAATCGTGGCTTGCGTGATGGCCACGGCCCGCGGCTCAAATTCCGCCGCCGCGGCGGTAATCGGGCCGATCAGCGCCGCGCACAGGTACGCGAGCGTATAATAAGAAGTGACCCGCTGACGAATTCGATTCCCACTTTGCAGTGGATTCGGAGAGTTCGGCAGTTCGGACGTGAAATTGCGCTTCGAGGGTGAGAAACGGTGGTTGTGTTGCTCGAGGGGCGTGGTCATACGCGAGAGGCCAGATCAGGTGGTGTCGAAGCGAGTGGTCAGTCGTCGCGGGCTGCGGGCTGGCAGGACGATGCGGTGTCGGACGAGGGTGGGTCTCGCGGCGTTGCCGATGCAGCGGGATCCACGGAAGGTGGCAGAAATCAGCGATAATTCGCCAGAAAACCGCCACATCCGTTACAGAGTCTTCAGCTTAACAGTGCCTGGAAGCCGATACTAGAACAGATTCCACTCGAAAATTGTCGCTGGCCGTCCGGAATGAATTGACACATTCTCGTCAAAAGATATGATAGGACTAGTGATTGCGCTGAACGCGGCCCAATTGGGGACGGTTTGAGCGATACTCTTTAAGGCTCAGCACGGGTAAGTGAGCTAAATCTTAAGCGGCTGTTGTGCCGTTTTTTGCAAGCTGCCCCTACCAGAATCTCCTTTGAGAACTCCTCTTTCGAGAGTCTGTAGTCAAAGTGTGTGGCGTTCCAGTTAAAGAGTCATCCGGTAATCGTTCCGAATCGACGCGAACACAATAAGCAAGGTGCCTGCTCGCGGATCCCTCAGGTCATTTGGACCTTAGAGTTGTGGGATTCGTAGGATTTGAGACCGGTAGTGCGGTTCAGAGAATTTGTCACCGGAATCGAATCTCTTGGCGAGCATTTCTATCTGCGGTGCATCATTTGCGATTGGCAGGGTGGAACCTGCTGGCGTGCGTGATGAAACTGCTGCAGTGTCACGACCCTGATCGCAGTAAGGGTTTCGAAGCAAGTCGGCGGTTTGGATTTGTCTGGTTGTTTGTCCGAATTCGCTCCCTATGACGTGTGGCCGTGACCGGCCGCAGTTGCAGTGCAGGCAATGGTTCTTCATGAACCATTCCATGCAGTCGGGCTCGAGCCCGAATTGAGATTCCTTCGGAAAACGCATGGCAGTTCGCGGCAATATTTGTGATGGACACGTGTCGGATGCCGATTTGCATTTGATCCTCTGTGTAGGCCCGCTGTGACGGGGTATCGACGCGACAAGACTTCGTGTGTCGTGCAGTCCTGGTGCTGACGACAGACAAAATATGGCATGTATTTTTGGTCGGCTACGGGAGCGGGCGCAACACGCTGGACAGCTTGTGACAAAACCGCGGCAGCCGTGCGATAACGCTCCATCTGGGCAGCCAATCGCACAATTGTTCGCCAGGTTTAGTGAGATGTTTTCAGGCCAGTGCCGACGAGTTCTCGCTGTGGCCACGGTAAGTAAGCTTTCAGTCTGAAGTTGGTCACCAGCTGTGCCTGGCGCGGTGTGGTCAATCAGGAAAAAAGCAGTGGAAGTTCCTGGCCTGGTGTCGGGCTTCTGGAAACGCTGGCCAAGGGGCTGTCCCCGGCCATGTCGTCAGGGAATGGTTCAAAATTCGCAGTAGGACGATTGGCCGCCTCGGATCCTCGACCAGTTCCGTTGGATGCGGTTAGTCAGTCTGATGTCAGTCAGTGATGACTGTCCAGAAATGTTGCGTGGGCCAGTTCCACGCAGTGTCAGGGTCGCCAGTGTGTGATCTGCTGCAGTTTGTGTTGTCGTTAGATTTTCGTTTCTGAGTTGGAAGAACAGCATGGCAGTGAATAGCTCCGGTTCGACGGACAGCGATCCCGAGGCCCCGCCACGACGGCGACGTACCGTAAAGAAGAAGACGGAGTCGGCCGCTCCGGCATCGGAAGTCGAACGGGTAGAACCGGCGGCTTCCAGTCCCGAACCAGAAGCCGCTCCCCGTCCGACGCGCCGTCGGGCGCCCGTCCGCCGTCCCGAACCGGAACAGGTTTCGGACTCGTTCGGTTTTGATCCGGAAGAGTTCCTGCCCCCTGCTGTGGATGTCGATCGCCCGGTGCGTTCCGTGCGTGAACGTCGTCCGCGTGCTGCGGCGGCCGAAACGCCCCGTGAACGGCCCGCTCCGATCGTGGAAGAAGAAGCTCCGCCAGCTCGATCCGAACGCTCAGAGAGCCGTAGTGATCGGTCCGAAGGGACTCGGTCTACAGAGAGCCGCGTTCCCGAGAGCCGCGGAGACCTGGGCGACAGCCACGGTGATGGTGGAGACGAAGGGACATTTGCCGAAGGGGCCGAACCGGGCACCGACAGCGGAGAAGGGGGCGATTTCCAACGCCGCCGCCGTCGTCGCCGTCGCTCGCGCAATGGCCGTGTCGAAGGTGCTCCCCAGAATACCCAGAACACAGGCGCGCCGCGTCAGAATCCGCCCCGCTCAAACACCCAGGGTGGTGGCGGTGGTGGCGGACGTCACGTCAATAGTGGTGGCGGCTCCAACGTACAGCGCGGTCGTCCGCAACGTGGCGGAGGCGGCCGTTTCCCCAATCAAGGTGGTGGTGGCGGCGGTGGCCAGGGGCAGCAGCGGGATCGTGGGTATAACCGCGATAACAGCCGCAGCGGTGGAAACAACGGCGGCGGACGTGACAACTTCCGCGACCGTAACACGATGTCCGAGCAAGCCATGGCCGATATTCCCGGCACGGAAGTTTCCGGCGTCCTGGAACTCCATCCCAAGGGCTACGGCTTCCTGCGTGATCCTTCGAATAACTACGCGTCATCCAAGACGGACGCCTTCGTGTCAGGCACCTTGATCGAACGCTGCAATCTGCGTGAAGGCGTGTTGATCAAGGGGGAAGCGATTCCTGGTCCCAAGGGGCAAGGGCCGCGTCTGAAGAGTGTCGAGTCGGTCGAAGGGCGGACGGTCGAAGAATACCAGAAGATTAAGACGTTCGACACGTTGACCGCCATCAACCCGCACGAGCAGATCAAGCTCGAAACGGGTCCGATGCCGATCACCATGCGGGTCATGGACCTGCTGTGTCCGATTGGCAAGGGGCAACGTGCGCTGATCGTGGCTCCGCCGCGAACCGGTAAGACGATGCTCCTGCAGGACATCGCGAACTCGGTCAGCAAGAATCATCCCGAGATGTACCTGATCGTGTTGCTCATCGATGAGCGGCCCGAAGAAGTTACCGAAATGCGACGCAACGTGCGTGGCGAAGTCATTGCGTCCTCCATGGATCGCGATGTCGAAAGCCATGTGCGGATTTCCCAGCTGATTATCGAACGCGGCAAGCGGATCGCCGAATCAGGTGGCGAAGTCTTCATTCTGCTCGATTCGATTACCCGTACAGCCCGCGCCTTCAACAAATGGGTGGGCAGCAGCGGCCGGACGACGTCGGGTGGTTTGGACGTCAAGGCGCTGGACATTCCGAAGAAGATGTTCGGTACGGCCCGACTGTTCGATGAAGGGGGGTCGCTGACGATTGCCGCGACTGCCCTGATCGAAACTGGCAGCCGTATGGACGACGTGATTTTCCAGGAGTTCAAAGGCACGGGCAACATGGAAATGGTGCTCAGCCGCCAGTTGGCCGACCGCCGCATCTGGCCGTCGATCGATATCCAGCAGTCCGGTACACGGCGCGAGGAAAAGATCCTGTCGCCGGAAACGCTGGAAGGCGTGACGATGCTGCGTCGCAGTCTGTTGTCCCTCAGTCCTGTCGAGGGCATGGAACAACTGACTCGCATCCTGCAAAAGTACCCGTCGAACAAAGAGTTCCTGTCGAAGATCCGCTCGATTCTGTAATCGAGCGTGTTTCGAGAAGACTATCAATTCAGCCCGGCTGTTGTTCGCGACAGCCGGGCTTTTGTTTTGCGACTGTGTTGCATCGATTCAGAGTCGATTTGAAATGGCAACCTGCCAGATTCGCGCGAGATTTCACGCTGCCGATTTCCGCATGGGGGTGGCCAACCTGCACTATCTCACCGTCACCCGGCGCTGGTAAGATACTGGGCTGACTTCAACGAGGCTTCCTTACTGCCGTTATGTCCTACAAAACATTCAAAAAACTGCTGGGCGAAACCAGTCTCGAACGCAAGTGCCGCTTTCTGTTCGGGAGTGGTCTGCTGTTGTTGATCACCGCCAGCTTTTATTTGTATGGACGTTTGACCGCAGATCTCGTGGACAAGCAGAACCGGATCAACGGACGCCTCTCAACGGTGCCCATCATCCTGTTCAAGCACTGGAAGTATCGCGAAGAAAACACAACGTTCCGCAAGCAGCTGGACGACATGCTGGGCGAGCTGAAGGCGGGGACGCTGAAGAACAGCTGGGAGCTGTTCAAGGCCGATCCGGATACCACCGACGCCCGCCACCGTCCGAGCGATGCCGCCGGCTATGAGGCGCTCGATCTGTTGCGGCAGGGAAAGCCTGAAGTTTTTCAGATTGATCGCGAAAAGGGTGAGTACGTTTATTACGGAGCGGTGAAAGCGAGTAAGACGTGTCTCGAGTGTCATTATCATCAGACACCTCTCGCCAAAGAGGGTGATCTGATCGGAATGGCAAAAGTCTCCTTCTCGATGCAGGGCACGGAACGCTCGCTGGCGTGGAACAATGCCATTCTGCTGGCGACCGCCATCGGCACCGCATTTCTGGCGATGCTCGCGGCTTATGCGATTGTGCGCTATGTTGTGGTCAAACCAGTGCTGCACTTAAAGGACGTCAGCGATTCAATCGCCAAGGGCAATCTGGACCTGCGGGCTGATATCCGGACTGGCGATGAATTTGAGGAACTCAGTCATGCGTTCAATCGCATGTTGCGGCATCTGGTCGCCGTGCAGGAGGAGTTGCGGCAGGTCAATCACGACCTGGACACCAAGGTCGACGAACTGGCGAAGGTCAACCTGGCGCTGTTTGAAACGAATAACCTCAAGAGTCAGTTCCTGGCGACCATGAGCCACGAGCTGCGAACCCCCCTGAACAGCATCCTGGGATTCAGCGACGTGCTCGGCGGCGCGGGGAACCTCGACGATCGCCAGCACCGTTACGTGCGTAACATTCAGACGTCAGGCAAGGATCTGCTGACTCTGATCAATGATATTCTCGATCTGGCCAAGATTGAGAGCGGCAAGATGGAACTGCATGTCGCCGAGCTGTCATTGCTCGACCTGATTGAACGCCTGCTCGGCATGGTGCGTCCGCTGGCCGAGAAGAAGAACATTGATCTGGTGGGTGAAGTCGACCCCTCGATTCCTTTATTAAAGCAAGATACGGGCAAGGTTCAGCAGATTCTTTACAACCTGCTTTCAAACGCGATTAAGTTCACGCCAGAAGGCGGCCGCGTGCGGGTGCTGGCCCGGCGGGTGGATAACGACAACTTCGAACTGATCTGCGAAGACACCGGCGTTGGGATTGCACTGGAAGAGCAGGAAACGATCTTCGAGAAATTCCGGCAGGGGAATCTGACTCCGGGTGGTAACAGTGCCCTGACGCGCGAATTTGCCGGTACCGGTTTGGGATTATCGATCGTCAAGGAATTGTCCAAATTGCTGGGTGGTGAGGTCAGTTTGCAAAGCGAGATCGGCAAGGGGAGTACCTTTACCGTCCGCTTGCCGTTCCAGATCCGCGAGCAATTGCCGCAGCCGGAAGACCCATTGCAACAACATAGTCTGGAGCTCAGTAAACTTCGTCGGCTCGATCTGACGCGGCTCTCTGCTGCGAAGTAACGCCCCTGCGAGCTGGTCGGACCTTTAAAGATTTCCATGTACGGGTGAGTTGTCACCATGGCCATGCCGCATTTTGTGATCGTCCCTCTGGCCTATGCCTGGGCCAGTCCCGCGAGCCTCGTCGGGATTTGCGTGGGCACCATGGGACTGCTGACCGGGGGTGGATACCAGCTCCGGCGCGGAGCCCTCGAGTTTCACGGTGGAGCGGTTGCCTGGTCTCTCTCGCGGCTGTGGATTCCGGCTCGCGCGATGACGTTGGGGCATACGATACTCGGTCTGAGCCCAACTGATCTGGACGTGACTCGAGATCACGAACACGTCCACGTGCAGCAGTATGCGCGCTGGGGGCCATTCTTTATTCCGGCGTATTTGATGTGTTCGCTGGTGCTCTGGCTCCGCGGCCGTGATCCCTACCTTGATAATCCGTTTGAGGTCGAAGCGTTCGATCTGTATCCATAAACATTCCTGGAGCCCCGTCCCACGGTTATTGCCTGGTTCCGATGATGTTCACGCCACTGCCGATGAGGAGGTTGTGCTCGTAGGTCCAGCGATAGAATTTACCGGTTTTTTCAGGCGGCAGGACACGCAGATCACCGAAGCCGGCGGCCTGATACCAGTCGGTCAATTCTTGAACCGTGTGGTGGTACTGGTACTGCGGGGCAAACCAGTCGAAAGTGTCGCAGACGCGGTTTTCCCAATTGGGATGCGCACTGAAGTTGACGATCTTGTTGAGCGTCCTGTTCGCGACGGGAATCCCCCCCAGCCACGCTCCCCAGCGGCACCACCGTTCAAGGCGTTCGGGTGGCATGTGGATGGTGCGACATCGCAGTGCCGAATTAATGAGCTCCTGCCACCATTGATTCCGGCGATACAGCCACACCGCCATCCGACCGCCCGGTTTAACCAGGCGCGACACCGCATCGAAGACGACTCGTGTGTTGGCATCGTGATGCATCACGCCGATGGAAAAAACAAAGTCGAAGGAGGCCGGCTGTAGCGGCAGATGCTTCAGATCGCCCTGCAGAAAATGGACGTGCGGCAGATGCGCACACAACTGAGAAGCCTTCTCAACTGCCGCGCTGTGATCGGCCCCGATCACCTCGGCACCCGCTTCGCCAGCGACCTTACTGTACCGTCCGCCGCCGCAACCGGCATCAAGCACTCGCAGTCCACGCAGTTCGGCGAGCGAGACGCCTGTCTTCGCCTGGAACGTCGCGCGGTCCTCATCGTCGTGTGCGACCTCGTATTTGTTCCATTGCAGTCCAAAACTCGCCAGGTGGTCTTGTTCGACGAAGCGCGGAATGCCGTTCATCAACGGATATCTGGCCTCTGTGGCCGGGTTCCGTAGAACATCCGCTGCGGAATCCCAAACCAGGGACGTACCGGTTTGGGGATCCATCAGCGATTGCAGGAAATCAGAACGAGAAAGCATGAATGCGTGTCATTGACCAGGCACACGAGCCACCGAGGGAAGCAGTCGAAATTGACGCCCCCGAGTATGTACGTCTGAAAGGCCAGAATTGTAAGTCAATTCACCCGACCGGCCACTGCGAACGCGTGGCATCCGCGGAGCGAACGACGACGATCGTTCCGCAGTCACCTCACGGGTCAACACTATTTACCGTCACTCGCCTGCTTGGCCTTCTGAATCTCCTTGACGATGACTTCATCGAGCTCACGCAGGCCTTCATCGGGATTGATCTTGTAGAATCCGGCGCTGTAATGGGCGACTTTACCGTCAGCACCAATCACCACCCACAGGGGCAGCTTGGCTCCCACGCGGCGCGGATCGCCGAACTGGCCGATTAGCTCACCATCATCAGATGCCAGTGGATAAGCGAGATTCATAAAACTCTTCAGCTTGGCGACCGAGCGCTGAGCTTGCAGCGCCTGGGCCTTGTCGGCAAACCGTACATCGACCGCGACGCCATAAATCTGGACGCCCAGTTTGCGGCGCCGGCTGTAGAGAAAATCGAGATACCCGACCTGGCCGTACGGTTCGACCAGCGG
>CAZQUW010000108.1:12060-20154 GCA_964596215.1 uncultured Planctomicrobium sp.
CGCAGCGAGAACTCGTCTCCCTGGCCCATGAAGAGGCGTTCTTCAAGTTCGACGATCAGCGGGCTGTCTTTCTGCACCCAGAGCGACCGCTTGCGGCCAAAGTTGGTCGACACATCAACCTGCCAGCAGTCGCGGTCCTGGACCTTGGCCGCCCGCTTTACCTCAAAGGCATTCGCTTCGTTGTTCCACGTGGCCCCGGCCTGCAGTTTGTCCGCGAACTCGAAGATCGGACGCGGGATGCGGATGGACTGGTGGGTTCCGTTGTGCTCCTGCAGCAGACGCAGCTGGGCCGCATTGCTGGGCAACAGCTTGGGGTTCAATGAGATCTGGCCGAAGCGTTCGGGCCAGGGCCAGGTTCCACCTCCCCGCTCGTCCATCAGGAACGCAATGTCCCGGCCGCCGCCGTCGGTTTTTTTGACCAGGCAATACAGGCTGAACCGCTTGACCGGGGGGCTTTCGGCATCGCGCGAAATTTTCACCAGTGACCCGGTATAGCGCAGTTCGACGGCTGCTCCCTCATCGAGCGGAGACACCAGTAGCGGCAACAGGGCCAGCAATAGTCCATTCACAATAGATACTCCGCGTCTTGATTCGCTGGAAAGGTTTCTGGGTTCGCCCCGGCACCGCAATGTTGAAGGTGTGCAACTTCGGATCTTCAATCCGGATCTTCAATCCGGATCTTCAAGGCAGTCGGGATTCACCAGTCTGCAGTTGATTCAATTCTCGTGGCTGCACAATCCAATTGACCCGGGAAAGCGCAGCGTTCCGGATCGTAGCAAAAATCAGCTTGATTTGGACAGTCCATCAGGGTTTATTGATGAGTTTGGATGAGAATGGCGAACTCCGGGCCGGTCTCGACAGACGATTTCTCACCATGAGCCCCAATTTGTTCGTGCGCGGTCGGCACGATGATTTCGCCGGTTCGCCATGATCGGGTCATTCTCCCACTCCGCTTGACCCCGCTCAGACCGCCCCGTACAACCATTGGCGAGCCACGATCCCCCCTCATCACCCGCCCGAGGTTATTTCCATGAAAGCTGGTCTCGATCCGCGTCGCCTGCGAACTGTTCATCTCGTGCCGTTGACCGCCTTTGGTGCCGATGGAAAACTGAATCTCGAGGCCCAGGCTACGCATATTCGCCGGATGTATGCCGCGGGAATCCGGGTGTATATGCCGGGTGCCGGGACGAGCGAATTTCACAGCTTGTCCGCCAGCGAAATCGTCGACATCGTCCGCGTGACCCGCGAAGCGTCGGGCCCCGATGCCTTGATTTTCGCACCCGTGGGACTGCAGGTCGGGCACGCAATTGAAATCGGGACGCGGTGCCGCGAAGTGGGCGCAACGGGTGTCATGTTCATGCCGTTTGCCCATCCCTACCTCTGCCAGGTCGGAATTCGGGACTACTACCTGGAAGTGCTGGAGCGAGTTCAACTTCCCGCCCTGGTTTACAAGAAGAGCCCGTTTCCCAGCGATGCCTTGCTGTTGGAACTGGCCGCACACCCCTTGGTGGTCGGCGTCAAGTACGCCGAAAACAACATGCACGATTTCCGGCGCACCGTCACGGCCGATCAGGGCCGGATCGAATGGCTGTGCGGGTCGGCGGAACGGTTTGCGCCGTACTACATGCTGGCGGGCGGGACCGGTTTTACGACGGGAGCGGGCAATCTGTGTCCGCATCTCGCCCTGGCAATGCACGCGGCATTTGCCGCTGGCGAATATGCCCAGGGGATGGAATTGCAGCAACATATCTTGCCAATTGAAGACTACCGAGCCAAAGATGGTGACAGCTTCAACATCAGCATGTTGAAGTACGGGCTGGCCACCCTGGGGCTCGATTTCGGGCCGCCGCGTCCCCCGCAACGCCAGTTAACGCCTGCTGATAAAGCCGAGATCGACAAGATCGTGCAGACCGTCATGAAAGCGGAAGCCGAAATTCAGAACGAAATGGCCAGCGCGGGGTTTGGTAAGTCGACGTCGTAACCTGAGAGTTCTGCTGAAATCGAACGGAGTCCCGAGTGTTGACGTACCGGAGTGGAATTCGAGCCACGTTGTGGATCGGAGCCGTATTTGCCGTGGTGTGCCTGCTCGCCCTCGGCTTGTGGGGCGTACTCGCCCTGGCCGGTGATCGTTCCGGTGCTGTTGTGGCACGTGTGTTGTCTCTCGTCTGCGGTATTGTTGTGGGTCTGGATCTTGTCGTGCTGGTGGTATTGCTGGCTCGCTTACAATTACTGGCATTCGAGGCTGATGAGTCCGACCTCTCCTGATGCTGTGCAGCAGGAGTCGCGGCCACTTGAAGTAATGCAGATAGCGCGACTGAGTCTCTCCCATGCCGATCAAGTTTCGTTGTGAATATTGCCGGCAACTCCTGGGGATCGCACATACCAAAGCCGGCAGCCTGGTGGACTGCCCGACATGTGGCCGCACCTTGCGAGTCCCCAACAAAGACGGCACCGTCGATCCACCACCCGCCGTCGGTCTCGATCTGGCAGACGATGGTCTGCGTCGAGCCCTCGACGAACTGGCCGAGCTGGGCCAGGCCCGCGCGAAACCTGAATCAGAGTTGAATGCACTCCCCCCAGCGGCACCGGTCCCAGCGGCACCGGACGAGTTGCCGCTGGCCAGCAAACCACCGACGCGGGGACTGTCGGAAACCCCGCCCGTCATCGTAAAGCCCAAACCGATTGTGCAGGTCCCCAAGCCGGCTCTCCCGCAGTCCAACGCCATCGCACTGGAGCCGTTACCCGTCCGGGCCGTCGTCACTTCGCCGGAGCCGCAACGGGCACATTCTGCCGGCACCAGCCAGGCGCCCCCCGTGGTGCCCCTGGCGGGCGACTCACCCGAAGAAATCCTTGCAGGCATCGCCGGGCCGGCGATGCCTGCGAAAGCCGCTACCAGCCTGCCGGCCCCGGCCGTAAGCCAGGGGTATCCCTTCAAATGGCTTGTCGTGGTCAGCGCCGTCAGTGTCTTGGTCGGAGTCGGTCTGGGTTTTGGATTGAGCCGCATCGTCACCTCAAGTGGAGTTACCGAGTCACCCCCTAGGACTGCTAAAGAAGTCGCTCCGGATGCAGCTCCCGCGAAGCCGCAGGTGAAGGGACGCATTACATTTCGAAACGCTCGTGGCCAGGTTGAACCCGATGCCGGAGCCTGCCTGATTCTCGTGCCGACGCCACGCGACAACGCGGTCAAGCTGCCGTCAGTGGGGCTGCGGCCGAACGATGAATCCAAGGCCCGCCAGGAGGCGCAGGACGTGTTGCAAGAGCAGGGGGGGCGGCTGGCGATCGCAGATAGCGATGGAAATTACCACCTCGAACTCCCCGAAGAACGCAATTATCAGGTGATTCTCCTTTCACACTACCAGGGGCGACTCGCTGACGACCCAGGTCCCGACGAAGCCCGCCAGGCGGTCGAAGAAAACTTTGATCGTCCCGAGCAACTGGTCGGAAAACTGGCCTTTGAAATGGCTGAATTCGCTTACGCCGGCACGAGGACGATTGTCTGGGATTACACGTTCTCCTCATCGAAGTCGGAATGATTCCTGACGGCGGTCAAAATTATTCTATGCCTGGGGGGCGACTGGCCCCCCCGGTGCTGCTATTTCCCGTCAAAATACTTCCGCACCACATTGCGATGTTTCGGGCTCAGCTTGCGATTCCAGGTGGCATTGCCCGAAGACGGATCGATGGTCCGCTGGCCCCCCTTCACGGCGGCGGCAGCAGGGTCTTCATTCGGTGCAATCAACTGCACTCCGGCAATCTCGTCCTTGGGCTTGTCGGCGAATCCGGGGGGCAGAATGGTCTCTTTGAACTTCACCCCGTTCTCGCTGGCTTCATCGCCATATGACATGTCTGCATCGCCACGACCCCGGCTAATCCCGCCGCGGCCTGGCTTGCCATCTTTCTTCTCACCCAATTGATCAGACAGCCCTTCGCCTTCACACTCACCTTCGCCATCCCCTTGACACTTTGAGCACGCCTTACACTTCTTGCGCAGTTCCGACAATTTCTGCTGTTCCTTGTCGAGTTCCTCTTTCAAGTCGTCCAGCAATTCCTGAAGTTCCTGGGGATCGGTTGGTAGCTTGGCTTTGCCATCTTTCATCAATTTCTGGAGCTTCTGCTGGAGCGATTTCGAACCGGAGCCGGGCTTGCCGGGGCCAATCTCGGTCTGGCTGGCACCCTTTTTGGTCAACTGTTCGATCGCCTCGGCCACATCCTGTTCCAGTTGCTCCTGGGCTTCCGGCGAAAGTTGTTGCCCGTCCCCGCCAGCGGCCTTGGCCAACTGAGCCACCGCTTCCTGGAACTTCGAATTCTGCGCGGCCGCATCATCCACCCGCAGCTGCAGCCGTTCGGTCAGCGCGTCGACCGTTTCCCAGTTCTCATGGGTCAGCGGCGTATCCTGGGTCTCCTCCTGCAGCTTGGCGACTTCTTCTTCGAATTCCTTTTTCTCTTCGTCTTTCAGCAGTTCCGCTCTCTCCAGCGATTCCTTCAGCTCTTCCAATTGCTCGGTCGCGTTCTTCGCCACGGCTTGCGGGACGATCGGTGTCGATTTGGCCTCGCGCAGGGGAACAAAACATGCCGCCACCGCAAACAGCAGGGGCAAGGCCAGGTACGATGTGAAACGCTTCGGAAAGACGCGGGGCAGGGCCTTCTGCCACAAGGTGTGGATCGTCGGCAGGTGAGTCGACCATTCCTCATCAGGCCGCTCGGCGAGCGTCATCAGCAGGCCCCCCGCCGCGAGTCGCTGGTCCAGCATGGCGATCGTCTCTCGCCGCGACTGCTGCCGCTGACAGGCCAGCCACCACGCCACCGCAGCCACCGGCACCGCCCCCGCTGCCAACCACAGCACGTGCGGCCACAACTGAGGAACCGCCAGGCGGACAGCCAGCACGCTGGTCCCGAACACAAACAGAAAAATCGCCAACGCATCGGCCGCACGGTGGAGAAACTCCCCGAGCAGCACACGGCGTTGAAATTGCTCAATCCAGCGATTCATCGGAGGCATTGATAAAACCTCGAGTTTTCGAGAGGGAACCTGCGACCGCACGACGCGGACAACTACAGTTTAACGCTCCCCCAACCACGCTGCACGATCTTTATGCTGGCTCTTTGAATTCCACAAATATTGTGACACAAATAGTTGAAAGAGATCATCACCACGCTACTTATCGGTTTTATTGTCGGGTTTCAGCGGGTGCCCCGTCAGCGGGTCGACTTTCAATTTGAGATCCTCTCCGTCGTGTGTGTAGAAGAAGAACCCGAACATCATTTCTTGAATCGTCTGCGGGCCCGTCTTCACGACCATTGTCGGGTCGGGGTTGAACGGGTTGAAACGCGAATTATCAAAGTGTGCGGTGACTTCGATTTTTGTACCCGCGGGGAACGATTTTGTCCCCGGCTGCCAGCGATAGGCGTGCTGCCAGTCGTAATGGTAATTGGGGATCGACAGCAACGTTTCCTGCCGGCCATCGGGGTAGAGGGCCCGGAATGTCATGTCCTTCCCGCGCAGGTGCATGTGGGCAAACATGCCGATCCCGGTCGCGTTGGCCGGCAAGGTTTGCGACGCGACGACGGGGAAAGCGGCCGCACCGGGGGGGATTTCAAACCGCGACTTCGAAATCTGAGCATGCTGTAACTCACGCCGCACGATACCCCGCGGAAACCGAAATCCAACCGACATCCGGTTCGATTCAATCTTTCCAGTCGTCGTGTAATGAATCTGCAGGCCGACGATCGAGTTCTTAGGAATCTTCAACGCGACCCCCTCATCCAGGATCATCGCCGATCCACCTGGGACGCGGCCCGTGATAAAATTCTGCTCGTCAAACGCCTCGCCTAACGTCATGTAGGCCATATTGCAGTGATGCACCGTTGCGGGATTGGACGGTGAGATCTCCGCTGCGGAAATCCACGTGTCCTGAGTGAACACATACGGCAACAGCACGTATTTGTACTCAACAAAGCCCTCTGCCGGCAGCTTGTGGGGAAACACGGCGGTCGTGATCAAATCGGGTTCGCCGATCTCCCATTGGCCAGTGGCAAACTGGCGTGCGGGAGGGGCCTTGGCGGCATCACCGGCCGCGCGTCCCGAAAGGTTCCAGGCCACGATCTGGTCTCGCTCGGTCGACGTTAATGTCCGTTCATTAAAGAAATGTTGACGCCGGCTGCCGTACCAGGGGGGCATGCGGCGGTCGGCAACCACCTCGGCAATCATTTCCGAGTGGGATGTCACATCTTCCAGCGACACCAGCGCAAATGGTGCCCCTCCACTCGGGCGATGGCACTCGACGCAGTGCCGCTGCATCAGCGGTGCGATGTGCTCATAGTAGGTGACGGGGGCCTCCTGTTGCGGCAGGGCAGGGAATGTGATTCGGCAGCCATCCACCGCGGTCTCCGGCCGTACGACTTCCGTCCCGTTTAACACTTGGCGCAGGGCCTGCGGCAGGTCGTCTTCAGTGACATCCACGCGTGAGGCCCCCAGCCGGTGTTGGTTGTCGATACGGCCGCGGTAACGCAGCCGCCGGCGCTGGTCCAGAATGACCACCTCCGGCGTCCGTTCAACCCCCAGGGCCCGAGCACACTCGCCGTGCAGGTCCTGGACCACTGGAAATTCAACGCCAAAATCAATGGCCTGCTGCGCAATCTCGGCAATCTCATCGCCGGCACTGGAATTGATACTCAGAAACTGGACGTCCTGCGCGGAGAATTCCGCCTCCAGCCGCTTCAGCTTGGGCCAGTATTTTTGCACCAGCGGGCAGGTCGTATTCGTGAACACGATTACGGTTGCTCGGTGTTCTCCCAGGTCGTTCAGAGTTCGCGGCAAGTAGCGAATATCTTTGAAGCGGAGCGATTTGATCTCGGTGCCAATCGGCGGCCGCGCCACCTCAGCACCCCCCAGACCGGAGTCGTTCCCGCACGCGAGAAGGGCGAGCAGCACCAGGATTGCCCAGTTGCCCGATCCCGTAAAACGGCAGTTCAGTGATTGTAAACAGAGAGTCATTAAGAGATTCAACTTCGATCGAGGAGTTTTTTTCATTCATTCGCGATGCCGAGACATCACTTCTGGCCAGTAGCTAATCCGAACAACGCAAAGCGGTAATCAACTTTGCCGCATTCCGCAGTCCCAGCTGGCCACGAATCATCAGTTTGCCATCTTCGATCTTGAAGTCGAAGTCCTTTACCAGCTGTTTTGCGGCGTCCTTCCAGCGCACCAGCTTCTGGAGTGCATTGAGCTCCACTTCGCCCGTCAGGCAAAAATCATCGGCGCCCGGTCGCTGATCGAAGCCACGCGAACGCAGTCGAAAACTGGGCAGCTGGACGTCGTACTCCAGGGGCTGGCCAAATCCATCGACAACCGGTCCGGCGATCTCCATTCCCAGGTCTTTATAAAGCAAATGCCCGCCAGTGACCGGTGGCAATTGTTTTGTTGCCCTGAATTGTTCGAGGACCGCATCGCGAGTTGCTGTCAGAATCTGAACAGTCCGTGCCTCACCCGGCAACACGTGCCAGGTAATGAGTCCCCACAGGAGCCCCGCACCGACCACGACCCCAGCGACGCCCCCCCACAATGCAGGATGCCGCGTCGTGGTCAGCCATCTGTAGTACGGAGCCATGATTCGCCCGCCGAAACTGGTGATCTCGATTCCTGACATGGCCCCGTCGACGACGGCAGCCGGCTCCACAGGTTCAACGGCCTGGCCCAGCAGTGGGCCGATTACCGATGCGACCAGGGAGAGCATCACGACGGCCGCCATCAGGAATGGCACGGCAATTCCCAGCAGAATCAGGACGAAGGGCAGCAGGGCGAACGTCAGCAGCGACAGACTGGCCCCATACAGCACCATCGACAGCGAAGTCATCCAGCCACCGACCCCGATCAACGCCGCGGTCAGCAGGCTCGTCAGTAAGAAGGTGGCGACCGTAGCCACCGCGGACGATGGCGTCGCCCGGGCCGGCGGGAGCGTTTTTTCGAGGAGCGAACTCATGGCTGACAAATCTCCGGAGGGATCTCGGGCATTGAGTTCTACTCGAAGGTTGTGAATTCGGTTTCAAGATTGGTACCGATGTCAAATCGTCTCGACCGACCCGGCTGCGTCGTCA
>CAZQUW010000109.1:0-20127 GCA_964596215.1 uncultured Planctomicrobium sp.
CAAACCACGTAGCAGACACCTAAACAACAGCCACAACCACATACTCAAAAACATATTACAAAACAGCAACCAACTGTCGAACAACGAATTAACACTCGATCAGGCGATTCACCTCAATGAATCGCCGGTGCTCTTGAATTCACTTGGAATTTGCCAGGCGTAAGGCCGGCGGTTTTGCAGGGGCTACGAAAAAATCGCCCGAATCGGACTGGCTTTTGAGACTCGCCGCGCTCACAATAACCGATTCACAGCATGCAAATTACGCAGGCCGAGTGTTCGGCCGCTTTGATTGCTTGGTAGATTGTTCACCGCCGGTAGATCCGCACCTCAGCGTGATCCGGTGAGCAGCAATGAGTCGTGGAGAGTAAAAGTTATGGCCAAAGAAGAGGCCATCGAAGTTGAAGGCACCGTCAGCAAAGCGCTGGCGAACACGCAATTTCGTGTCGCGCTAGATAACGGACATGAAGTGCTGGCGCACGTTGCAGGCAAGATGCGCAAGCACTTCATCCGTATTGTTCCGGGTGACCGCGTTACCGTAGAAGTTTCCCCCTACGATCTCAATCGCGGGCGAATCATCTTCCGCGAGCGTTAAGCCGTAATCTGCCGGGAAATCCACGGAAGTTCCGCTTGAGCACAGTGCTCTCCTCACACCCTCTCTGCTGAAGTGCATCGCCTGCACATCGCAATCGGGGTGTCTTTTCACATCCGAAGAAATGGCGGACTCCATGATTCGATGGCACCCATACCCGCTATCGCTGACCTTGATGACGTGTCTCATGGTCGCGGCGGCTTACATCTCAAACACTGACGCCTGCACGCGCGCTGTTTACTTCGGAAAGGAAGGCCAGACAGTCACCGGTCGCAGCATGGACTGGGCCGAGGACATGCAGAGTAATCTGTGGGCCTTTCCGCGTGGTATGCAACGTGATGGCGGTCTGGGCGCCGGCTCGTTGAAATGGACCAGCCAATACGGCAGCGTCATCACGTCGGTCTACGAGGGCGCCACCAGCGACGGGATGAATGAGAAGGGTCTCGTCGCCAACATGCTGTATCTGGCCGAATCTGAATACCCACCGCTCACCGACACTCGGCCAGCCGTGGTCATTTCAGCGTGGGCGCAATATCTTTTGGACAACTTCGCGACGGTGTCCGATGCAGTCGCTGATGCTCGCAAGGAAACCTTCCGCGTGGTCACCGTCGAAGCGCCGAACGGAGCCAAGGGGACCGTGCACCTGTCAATTTCCGACGTCTCAGGCGACTCGGCAATCTTTGAATACGTGAAGGGTAAGCTCGTCATCCACCACAGTCGCGAGCACCAGGTGATGACGAATTCGCCCATATTCGACGAACAAATCGCGTTGAACAAATACTGGCAGCAAATAGGGGGCACGGTCATGCTCCCTGGCACAAACCGCGCAGCCGACCGTTTTGCGAGGGCCTCGTTCTATATCAACGCCTGCAAGCAGACAGCAGACCCCCGAGAAGCGGTCGCCAGCGTCTTCAGCGTGATGCGAAACGCCAGCGTGCCACGTGGAATTAGCACCCCCAGCCAGCCCAATATCTCCTCAACGATTTGGCGCACGGTCGCGGACCACAAGAATCGGGTCTATTTTTTCGAGAATACGGCCAGTCCGAGCCTCCTGTGGGTGACGCTCGACCAGATCGACTTCAAGGCAGGCACTGGCGTGAAAAAATTGACCATGGTGGGCAAGCCCGACCTGGCCGGCAACCAGACAGTCAACTTCGAGAAGGCCGAACCGTTCAAGTTTCTGGCGCCTGCAGCGAAGTAAGCACGCTCCTGCTCACATCAATTTGCCGCAAATAAAGCGGGCAATTATGAAGTGGCCCGACTTCACAGCACGCTGCTACGAGGCGCGCAGCGAATACCCCCGGCCGCGAATGGTCTGGATGACCGATTTCTCCTGACCTTTGTCGAGCTTGCCTCGCAGACGGTTGATGTGAACTTCAATGACGTTGGTCGCGCCCTCCCAGTCACTATCCCACAGGTGCTCGCATAGCATGCGCCGCGTGACGACCTGGCCGGCGTGCCGCATCAGAAATTCCAGCAGGCTGAATTCAGTTGGCGTTAAATCGACTTCCTGACCATGAGCCTGGACGCGGCGAGTCGCCAGATCGAGCGTCAACTCTTCGCTTTCCAAAGTGGGCGAAGGGCGATTCACGGCTCGTCGACAGATGACGTCGATTCGCGCGAGCAGTTCTGCAAAGGCGAACGGCTTGACCATGTAGTCGTCTGCTCCACTCGTCAGCCCCGCCACACGTTCCTCAATGGTGCCCAATGCGGTCAACACAATGATCGGAGTTCGCACCCCTTCCTGCCGCAGCTGGCGTAGCAATGCCATCCCCGGAATCCCGGGCAAATTCAGATCCAGGATAATCGCGTCAAACTGCTGTGACTGGGCCGCCTGCAACCCCCTGGTGCCATCCTTGGCCCACATGCAACTGTGGCCTTTCTCCGAAAAACCTTGAACGAGTGATTTTCCAATGACATTGTCATCTTCGATGACGAGCAATTCCCAAGTTCCGGTAGCTGGCATAGCAATCATTTTGTTTCAGCATGGGTTAAAGGAGACCAATTGCTGACAACTCGCCCCAGCAAATTCAAACGTGTCAGTTGGTCCGGCCATTCACCGAACGGGGCCTGTACAGTCAGCCGTAATGCACACTGCAAGCTAATCAAATCTGTTTGGCAGTGCAGCAACAATCAGATGTTCTGACGGAAATGTAACTGTCCCGGAACCCGCCGAAGTGCCTGTCAAGCGATCCCGGCAGGGCAACACGGTGAATTGTAACCTCGACCGCATGCAAGTTAAGGAGCAAGGCCCGCGCTGGCACTCGACTGCCCCGTTCCAGACTTTTTCGTTGAGCCGCATCAAACTTTGATTGCGGCGTCAAAGCCGAGTCATGTGGCATCTCCGCAACAATCCGGACGCCGGCAGTCAGCGAATTCCGCGTCGAGCAGGACGGCATCGAATTGTCCGGCCCTGTATCCCGGCGGTTCCGCCCGGTTAACACGGCGTAGACAAATGGTTCCAGACATGCGAATCATTTGTCTACGCTGGGAAACAGTGTTGCACCTCAAACGTATTGTCTTACTTTCTCTCACTGGAAGTTCTCCTCACGAAACCCACCAAGGGTTTTACCCAGAGTCCCCAGTTTGTATCATTAGCACTCAACCCCAAACTCGGAACGACCAGGCCATTAGTCGCAACTCATTACTATAAATCACTTTGCAAACAACACAGACATCAGAAAACGATTCCTTACGATAATTCTTAAAAACCGCCTAGATTTCCAATTTACAGCGCTCCCTGCCGCTACTCATAATCGCAAGCGAATGATAACACCTGTTAGCACGGCCAACTGAAAGTACGTTTCATTCCAGCCTCGAGTCACTCCTGCCAATTCACATCGGTCTCTCGAAATCTGGTGAACGATTCTCTTTCCCGATGCCGCGCAGAACACGGGCCCACACGTTGATGATCGTTAGAAAGCGTGTTGCATGAAGTTGCCAGCTATTGTCTTCAGCCATGATGCCGAAGTGCAGCATGTCCTGCCAGCATACATCACCGAGACATTTAACCTGCCGGTTACCGTCGTCACCTGTGCTGAGGAACTGCGACGGAACGTGAACGAATCCCCGCAGACGCTGGTCTTCTTCGACATTCGAGGAGAAGCCTGGCACCAGGAAACCGAACTGGTGCTCACCTGGCTGGAATCGGGCCATTTGCGGCTGGGTTATATGGTGACGCTAACCGACCGCTGGCTTCCATTCCGCTGGGCGGCCACGATCGACCTGCACGAGACGGCCTCGATTGATTTCCCCTGCAGCTGGGAGAATGTTGATCGTCTGCTGTCACCGTTAAGGGACGGTACGAAGTTGCCACATCCGCGGATGGTGCCGCAGCTGCAAGTCATCGAAAGCGAGAAAATTCGCTTTTCCACTCATACCCCCAGCCTGTTTCCCGTCATCGACCAGTTGCGTCGCGTCGCCGCGCACGATGTCACACTGCTGCTGATCGGCGAAACGGGAACCGGTAAAACAACGCTGGCTCAGTTAATTCACGGACTTTCGCCACGTCGCGACGATCCGTTTTTGAATGTCGCCTGCGGGGCGATGCCGGCCGATCTGATTGAAAGCGAATTGTTCGGACACGTCCGTGGAGCCTTCACCAGTGCAGATCGCAATCGCATCGGCCGGTTCGAAGCGGCCGGTCGCGGGACACTGCTGCTCGATGAAATCGATGCGCTGGCACTGAAGGAACAAGCGAAGCTCCTGCGAGTCATCGAAACGGGTGAATTCGAACCAGTCGGTTCGACCGAAACCCGGCTCAGTGAAGCCCGCCTGGTCGTCGCGTCGAATCTGGATCTGGAAACACTGGCCTCACAGAACAAGTTCCGCACCGATCTCTACTATCGCTTAAATGTGCTGCAGTTCGTACTGCCGCCTGTCCGTGAACGTCCGCTGGATGTCGTCCCGATGGCCACGCAATTCATCGGGGAATGCAGCCAGCGACACAACATTCCCGTATCCCGAATTCATCGCGAGTTCATCACGGCACTAAAACGCTATCAATGGCCGGGCAATATTCGAGAAATGAAGAATCAGTTGCAGAGATCCGTGCTGTTTTGCGACCGCGGAGACCTGTCGATCGATCATCTGTCTCCCGCAATTGTTCACTCGCAGGGAGTCGACCATCGCGATGGGAACGGCCAATCGCCGCCCCCCAGTTGGTCGCTGGCCGAACAGGTCGCCAAAAGTGAGCGGCAGATTCTGGAAGAGGCTTTGCGAGCCAACGGATTCAAACGGACCGCGACGGCACGATTTCTGGGGATTACCCGCGTAGGTCTCTACAAAAAAATGCGACGGCACGGACTGCTGGACATTGATGCGAAGTAGGGCGAATGGGGGACACTCCATACCGTGCTGTTGAGGAACCAGAGTGCCGCCTCAGTCCTGTTCAAGCAGCGCGGGTGGCAGGTTCGTCGCCCCGTGGCCGGTCAGCGGACCGGGACCCCATGCTTTTCAATCACCCCAATTTCTGAAACCCAAGCCCCTGGCTGTGATGTCACAAGCGACGGCTCTGTGAATTGAGATTCAGAGGGGGTATCATGGCGTGACGTGCTCGCGCTGGTTTGCTGTCCGCGTTAGACGATGCGGGAACAAACAAACCTGGATACTTCCAGCCAGCGAAGTAAGGTCAGGCTGAGCCTGACGTTGGCGACGAGCGGCAGCACAGCCACAGGGGGGCAGAGACAATTTGCCCCGCCGTGTCGCTGGCCGCTGTACCAGACTTATTTCCGTCAACCTCGCAAGTCTTATATTGTGGGCTGTGCCTGAGATTGACGTCTTGAAAATTTATTTCAGAATCAGAAGACGAATCCCATGAAAGTGTTGGTCATTGGACAGGGCGGCCGGGAACATGCCCTCTGCTGGAAGTTGAAGCAGTCACCGAAGGTGACGCAAGTATTTTGCGCCCCCGGAAACGCCGGCACGGCCCTCGAAGGGACCAATGTTGATATCAAAGCCACCGATTGCGCGCGGTTGGTCAAGTTCGCTCAGACGGAAAAGATCGGCCTGGTCATCGTCGGGCCGGAAGTCGCCCTGATGGCAGGTGTTACCGACGCGATGGATGCGGTTGGAATTCCTGTCTTCGGCCCGTCCCTAGCCGCTGCGGAACTCGAAGGCAGCAAAGTCTTCATGAAGGAATTGCTCCGCAAGCACGCGATTCCTTCCGCTGAGTTCTCCGTGTTTGAGAACTCCGAGGCAGCCGAGAACTATGTCAATGATCGTGAAGAATGCCGCCTGGTCGTGAAGGCGGACGGCTTGTGTGCCGGCAAGGGTGTGGTCGTGTGTGGCAGCAAGTCCGAAGCCATCGACGCCATTCGCCGGATTATGCGGGCTCGTGAATTCGGTGATGCCGGTAAACGTATCGTCATCGAAGAACGTCTCGACGGCCAGGAAGCGAGCGTGCTGGCCTTCGTCGACGGCAACACCATTATTCCGCTGGAAACAGCGCAGGATCACAAAGCAGCCTACGACGATGACCGGGGCCCGAACACCGGTGGTATGGGAGCTTACAGTCCAGCTCCCTTGATTACCCCCGAACTGATGGCCCAGATTGAAGTGCAGATATTGATCCCCACAGTCCACGCGATGAAACGGGCCAAACGCCCCTTCCGTGGCGTGTTGTATGCCGGACTGATGATTACCACGCAGGGCCCCAAGGTTCTAGAGTTCAACGTCCGCTTCGGCGATCCTGAAGCCCAACCCATCTTGATGCGGCTCAAGAGCGACCTCGCCGAGATCCTGCTGGCTGGAGCCACGGGCAAGCTCGACACGTTGCCCGACCTGGAATGGGATCCGCGACCTGCCGTTTGCGTTGTAATGGCCGCAGAGGGCTATCCGGGCGATTACCCGAAGGGGCACGAGATCCGCGGGCTCGACGAAGCTGCCAAACTGCCCGACGTTAAGGTGTTTCACGCTGGAACCGGCACGCGGGCCGGGAAGATCGTCACGGATGGCGGCCGAGTTCTCGGCGTGACCGCTCTGGGTGATTCGATCGCCAATGCCAAGTTCAAGTCTTACCAGGCCGTAAAATGTATCCGCTGGGATGGCTCCTGGTGCCGCAAGGATATTTCAAATAAGGCTCGTGAAGATGGACCGCGTCTGATCCAGGCGGCTCAGCGTCCAGTGACCGAAGGGGAAGGCAAACCCGAGGGTCAAGAAACGACGTTACGTCGTAAGCCGGAATAACCTGGTCGATTTTGTCGCTCCAGCTGCGGGTTACCCACGTTAAACCAGCCATTTTCTTAATTTTCCAGGGAAATGCAGCACTCCGCGGTCTCGTCACACCCCATCGACCATCTGTTCGATGATCCCTCAGGGTGTTCCGAGACCGCGGAGTTTTTTATTACATTCACCACAAACCCTTTCTATATTTGGACTTGTCAAATCAGGACATCATTCCCACAGGCCTTCAATCGCGAGATACTTACTATGAACAAGACTGTCACAGGTAATTTATGACGCATGATCGCAACATTACTTCATGTGGCTAACGGCCAATCTCGACAAACCAGCTGCAATCAATACAATCCACAAAGCCCACACACTCCTCGCAGCACACATCCAGCAATCGCTTCCCGCAATTCCACCGCCCCCGGTCCAGATATTTTATTACAAAGCAGTGGGCTAGCGGCCCTCTGCAATTGCCTCCACATTTCCTTAAATGCTAAATACGGGCTCCCGCTTGCCCCACGCCAGTAAGACTCCCGTCTGTCGCGGACCGTTCCGCAAACTTCCCAAAATCCATCACGTTCGGTTCTGTGCGACCTCGAGTCGAGCTGAATCGTGCTGGACTGTCACGAACGTCCAGATCTCAGGGCATTCTTATGGCGAATATGGCGAATTCGAAACGCTGGCTGATCGCCGGCGCAGCAATGGCACTCGGGCTGATAGTGAGCACTTCCGTACACGCACAGTCTGAACTATCCGAACCGCTATACTCGCAAGCGCTGGCCGATGCAGAACAATTGAACCCGGCAGCAGTTCCGCTGCTGACCGAGCTTCCGGCCGGGACCGCGGAATTGGGTGCCAGCGGTCTGGAACAACCTGATCCGGGCGTGGCTGTTCCTGGGCCGCAGGAAGAACTGTCGCCCGCAGCGATGCAGGAAATCGACCGTCGCATGATGTCGATCCAAAACGACTGGGCCAAGTTCAAAGCCGACGCCTCAAAGGTCAAATATCCCAACGTTACAGTCAATGGTTTCTTCCAGGCAGACGTGGGATTCTTCGACCAGTCACTCAACAATATGCGAACCCTGGGGGCAGGTAATCCTGCCAATGGCGACATCCAGGACGGCGCCGATTTCCGGCGATTTCGTATCTCAGCCAAAGGCGCAGTGATCGAGAACGTCAACTATTTTGCCCAGGTTGACTTCGGATTCTTCGGCCGTCCGACGTTCACGGATGTCTGGCTGGAAATCACGCATGTGCCCGTGCTGGGCTTCATCAAGGTTGGTCAGTGGAAGCAACCCTTCGGTTTAGAAACCGTGACCAGTGTACGCTACCAGACGTTCATGGAACGTTCCTCGCTCTTCCAAACATTCGAACCGTTCCGGCATATTGGCGTCGGAGCTTACAACTACTCAGAAAGCCAGATGTCGACCTGGGCCGGCTCGGTTTTTAAAACCGGCCAGGATCAGTTTGGCAGTGATATCGGCGACAACGCAGGCATCTCGTTTGCTGCTCGCGGCACTCATTTGGCCTGGTACGAAGAAGGTGAAAACAGCAGCCTCTATTACCTGCACGTGGGTGGAGCGTACTGGTACGGAAACCCGGGCAACGACAAGATGAGGTATGCCACAATTCCCGAATTCTACATCGGCTCATTCGGGTCGTCCGTCGGCAACCCGCTGGGCACCAGCAAAGTGCCGATCCCGGATGTCGCCAATGGTACACCACCGTTTGTCGATACGGGAATCTTCAACTGCAATAACTTCCAGCACTACGGCGGTGAACTGGCCTGGTCGCATGGTCCGTTCTTCGTTCAATCGGAAGCCATGCTGGCCATCGTCAACCCACAGGACAATCTGACTCAGATGCACTACAAAGGTGCATATGCTGCAGTCAGTTACTTCCTGACCGGCGAAAGCCGCCCCTACGACAGGAAGGCTGGCTGCCTCGATCGCGTCAAGCCTCTGCAGGATTTCCGAACGGACACCGGGTGCGGCTATGGTGCCTGGGAATTGTGTTCTCGGTACTCTTATATCGATCTGAACGATGGCAACATCAACGGCGGCCGCATGACTGACTGGACGGCTGGCGTAAACTGGTACTTGAATTCCTACACAAAATTTCAGTTCAACTATATCAAGTCGTTCCTGGCCAACCCGACCTACGGCCACAGCTATGCCAACATGCTGGGCTTGCGAGCACAGATCGACTGGTAGTTTGCCGAAGAGAGCACGCGACTATTTATCACAAAAACAGAGGCCGACTCAGACGAGTCGGCCTCTGTTTCTTATACCAGCCAGAAGCGCACGCGAATGGATCGCGGAGAGCAACAGGCACGCCGGCAATCTACAGCGTCAACCAGCGGTCGCGAGACGTTACAGGCCAGCGCTCGGCCAGCTTGCCGTCGACGATGACAAACGCTTCTTTATGCAATGCACTCGTCGGGCAGATGTGCCGGGGAATGGCCATCGCGGCATCTCCGGGTTGGAATTCCCCTGCGTGTGATGTTTTGATGACCAGATGCTCTTCATTCTGCAGGACCTGTTCCGCGTCATCGATCCCCAACATCGTAACACGTTTTCCGGCTGGAGGGTCAGAAGCAATGGCCTTGTAGCCCAGATCGAACGTCACGCGATCTGGTGTCGGCCGGCTGATGACGCGCGTCAACATCACCGCGGCCGGCCGAAATTCCAGATCGGGAAACGCTTCGGAATACCCCGCATCGTTGAAGACACAGGTACCAGGGCTGAACTCAATCGTAGGATCCGAGAGTTCCGCATAAATGGGGAACGACGCAGTACCGCCACAGACCATTTTCGGAACGGGCAGGCCCGCAGCCACAAGTTCGTCGCGGAAGGCGACGACCTTCTGAAACTCTGCCAGGACTGCGGTGCGGCGTTCATCCCGCGACTTTTGATGCTGATGACCATCATACACGTGAAAGCCCCCCGGCCGTACGCCCGGGGTCTGACAGATCTGCTCATAGAGAGTTCGTGCGGCCGGACCGACGGTGATTCCTGTCCGATGTTGTCCGGTATCAATATCAAGCAGTACATCGACCGACACCCCCGCAGCCGACGCAGCCTGTCCCAAGGCCGCCAACGGAGCCGCATGGTCGGCCGTCACTGCCAGCCGCACATCGGGAAATCGCTGGCAGAAGGCGATGACGCGGCGAATGTTGGGGCCCACAATGTTATACGCCAGAAAGATATCCCGGACGCCGGCTGTCGCCAGCATTTCCGCTTCGGCCACCGTGGCACATTTATGTTTGGTGATGCCCATCTGCAGTTGCAAGGCAACCACCTGACTCATTTTATGCGTTTTACAATGTGGCCTCAGTCGTGCGGTTCCCCCGGCAATCTGCACGATATGGCGCAGATTTGCTTCCAGTTGGTCGCGAAAGATCAAGAGGGCCGGAGTAATAATTTCGCTGGTGTCGGCCACGTGATAGCGGGAATCCATCAAAACAACCTCGTACAGGGACAGCAAAGCCAAGCGCACCAAATCCACCGGGCATTATGGAAGGGGAGGAAAACGACCGCAAGCAGGCGGAGGGAATTGCGCCGGGGACTTGTTTGTCATACTCCACGGCCTGCGGGTATACAAAACTGCGGGACCGAGAGTGAACTCGATTCAATAGTCACAGTTCTACGGAATTGAGCACGGTCGCTCGCACATCAAGGCGGTCTCTCATTCCGAATCTTGCCAACGCGAGGCGATCGAACCGCAACGCCCTCGCAGGGTTGACCGGTCCGCGCGGGCCGTCCATGATGCAAACTCGTGGCACGGATAACAGGCAGCGGCACTCGCATTCACAAGGTACATCTGATGATTCCGGAAATGTTTGATTTAACGGGCAAAGTGGCGCTGGTCACCGGCGGCAGCAAGGGGCTGGGTAAGGCGATGGCACGCGGCTTTGCCGAGGCGGGGGCCAACGTCGTGATCAGCAGCCGTAATGAAGCAGAACTTCAGGCTGCCCAGAAGGAAATCCAGGACGGCACGAAGGTCAAAGTCGTGTACCGCGTTTCCGACATGAACGACCGTCAGCAAGTCACCGACCTGGCCAAGTTCGCCCTCGACACTTTCGGACGAGTCGACATCCTCGTGAACAATGCGGGGGGCAACACGCCGCAAACGATCGACGCGATCACGGATGAAGTCTGGGACCGAATTGTCGAACTCAACCTGACCAGCTGCATGTCACTCACCCGCGCCCTGGTACCGCAGATGAAAGAACGCAAGTGGGGCCGCATCATCCACATTTCCTCGATCATGGGCCTGGCCTCGAAAACCGGCCGCAACGTCTACTCTGCGACCAAATCGGCCTTGATTGGCCTGGCTCGCGCTTCGGCACTGGATCTGGGTGAATTCGGCATCACCGTGAACTGCATCTGCCCGGGCCCGTTCCTGACCGACCTGCCCGGCAAACTGCTGTCGCCGGAAGAAAAGGCGGTCTTTGCCAGCCGCACTGCACTTGGCCGCTGGGGCGAGCCCAAAGAACTGGCCGGCACCGCATTGCTGCTGGCCTCGGACGCGGGCAGCTACATCACCGGAACGACAATCACAGTGGATGGCGGCACGCTGGTCAAAACGTTCTAAACAGGCACGAAACCATTCGGACAAACAGGACCTGCGGGATTGCAACACGCCCGCAGGTCCTGTTTTGTTACTGCGTAACAGTTGCCGCGATGTCTGGTGACAGTCCTGCGACCACAAGCTGGCCTACTTTGCGGGCTGCCTGTTGAACAACTTATTCCGCGTTAAGCCCAGCTTGCGGAACCAGAACTGTTGCAGTACCCGGAGTGTCGCCAGGCCGTAGATACAACTGCGGCGAAAGTTAATGCTGGAGGCTTCGTCGAAGTAACGGACCGGTACGGGGATATCGCCTAACTTAAAGCCAAAGTACACCGCCTGGGCCAGAAACTGACTGTCGAAGACGAAGTCGTTGGAATTGTTCTGCCAGGGGACCGTTTCGAGAACCTCGCGACGATAGGCCCGGAAGCCACTGTGAAAATCCCCCAGATTCTGTCCCAGGGCAATGTTCTCAATCAAAGTCAGAATACGGTTGCTGATGTATTTGTAGATCGGCATCCCGCCCTGCAACGCCTCGCGGCGAGTACGGATGCGCGAGCCGAGCACCATGTCACAAATCCCCAGTTTCAGAAAATCAATCGCCGCCGGGATGACCCGGCTATCGTATTGATAGTCGGGATGCACCATCACAACGTACTCGGCACCGCGCTCCAGGGCCAACTGATAGCAGGTCTTCTGATTTCCACCGTAACCCAGGTTCTGTTCATGGCGAACCACCGTCAGTCCCAATGATTGTGCCACGGCCACCGTGTCATCACGGCTGCAGTCATCCACCAGAATGACTTCATCGACACTCCCCGGAGGAATGTCCTGCACAGTGCGGGCGACCGTCGCCGAAGCATTGTAAGCCGGCATCACAACAATCACTCGTCCCGGTATCTTGTTCGGTCGAGGCGTGACGAGTGACGCAGCAGTGGAAGCGAGCGGTGAAGACGTAGACATAGGATTCTCAATGGGATGCGTTAACCAACTCCCACTCCATACGCTGCCGTTCCGACCTGTGTGGGATCTCCGAACGTGAAGTTCGGAACATTTTTCAGCCGCTGGACATTGTCGAGCTCGCCAATAGGCTCCACAAGCTCATATTCCGGCGGTAGTTGCGGAACAGGCCGACGGGCTGCCTCAAAATACTACGACCGTTGCGAGCCACAGAATCGTTCTCCACAGCAGCACAAGACACGCCTTGTCAGAAATTCGTCCCCAGCAGTCCGTTGCGTCCTAATCGGCATCATTAATTGCCAAAAAAGTCGCTTTCCTGAACTTTATGGCATCTCAGGTGTCCATCAGCCGTACGTGGTATTATAGACACGCGATATGGGGGTACCGTTTGACGACGGGACTCCAGTACGCCATTATTAGAGGTTGTTTGATTCCGTTCGGCATGCTCAGCGTCGTCACTTCCGAGTGCAACGCAGCGAAATCCGAACGGCCGCTTAGATGAAGTCTACAGAAAAATCTCGGAACGATTGAGGTCTTGATGGTTGTTGCTTCGACAGAAGTCACAGAAAATACGGCACCGGCTCTTCCTATGTCGGCCAGCCGTCGCAAACAACTCGACCGCACCCTGCAGCAAGCATGTCTCGCCGCGCGGGTTCTGGAAGATACTCGTGGACAAGACACCCTCGTTCTTGATCTGACTGGCGTCACGTCGATCGTCGACTTCTTCATCGTGACCTCGGGCAGTAGCTCGCGCCAGATGAAGGCGATGGCCGAAGAAGTCCACAAGACGCTCAAGCACGAGGGCTCCAAGCGAATCGGTTTTGAAGGGGAAGACTCCAGCCAGTGGGTCCTGCAGGACTATGGCGATATCGTCATTCACCTGTTTACTCCCGACGCGCGGAAGCTCTACGACCTGGAACACCTGTGGGCAGAAGCCCCGCGCGTGGACTGGAAAGCCATCGCACCCGCAGTAGCACCCCGCATTTAACTGGCGCTGGAAGTCTTTGTCGTCACAGTCCTGCTGTCCCTTCGAATTAAGGGATCTCCAGGGCGGTGACGACGGCGATCTGGCCCACTTGTTTTACAGTCCCGCCAGCACACTGGAAAACTCTGCATCCGATCGGCTGAGGGCCTGCAGCAGTTTGGCCAAGGTCAGGACGGCATCGCAGGTCGGAAAGGTTTCGCGGAACCAGAAGCGACCGCTGTCGCCCCCTCCGAAGATGGCATTCGTGTCCCGCATGGCCTGTGCCATCTTCCACAGGCTCGGATCTGCCATCGCACAAAATCCGTCACGACGGTCAATCGGACGCAGCAATTCTTTGAACGCCGCCGATTCCGCTACAACATGCGCATGACGGGCTTCAGCCAGCATCGTCTCGGCCAGCAGCAATGTCAGTCGCCGTGCGGGAACCAGTTCCCCGCGTTCATCCCATGCCGCACACGATTGACCGTCATCATCAATCAGTAATCCAAAGTGCGCTCCCTGCTGCACGACAGTCTGCGCCATCCGCACATTGTCCAGGTCTTGCGGATCCTGCATCGCGCGTGAGCGAACGGGAATGATCACGGGAATCAACTTGCAGGCCAGTTTCTGAAACAGCCGGCCGATCAAGTCCCGCACCGGCCTGTTCGGGCACCCCACGCAGACTTTTAACGGCCTTAGTGCATGAAAATGCTTCCACAGACCCGCTTCGTAGACGGCCAGCGCGTGAAATGTCCGCTGTCCCGCCGATTGCCGCAGAGGCCGCTGATAGCCCGCCGCGTAGCGTTCAGAAATCGAAGTTAACTGATGATCCTGTTCGACAGGCAGCGCCCCGGCTCCCACAAAATCGAGCCCCGTCCATGCGGGACTGCATCCGGATCCCGTGACATGGATGCCCGCGGAGGCCTCCAGATGCTCCACCGCAAACCAGAAACAGGGGCGACTCACCAATCCGATGTCGATCACCTGACACCCCATCCGGCGCAAAGTCTTGGCGACCCCCGTGACCAGATCGGGTGACGAAGGGCGATCATCATGGCCAATCACGACCTGCGGCCCCAGACGCTGCTGCATGAGATTCGTGGGTGGAGAGCCTGTGTCTTTCAAGGTCAGCGGAGTCGACTCCCATAACAGACTCGCGAACGCTCCGGCAATCTCGCCAGCCTTGGATGCCGTCAATTCATTCAGATAGATCCCGCGCACCCCCTGTTCGGTAAACATGGTGGCACGCTCGGCGCGCTGGACCGACGCACCAATCTTTTCGATGATTTGCGGCGTCAATTGCGAGGTATCGTGCCGATGCGCACATTCACGGCACTTGGGATAGAAGGCCGCCAGCCGCGACAAATGCACAGCCCGGGAGATACTGTAATCCTCGCCGGGACAGACGTACTGCGGCTCCTGAAGTGTTGGTAATTCCAGCATGGCATCCCTGCGCGGCGGTCGGCGACTCGCCAGAGGACTCGTCGTCAAGGTGACTTTACGCCAAGGCGATGAGATTGGTCAATCACGAATTGCTGACAATCTTCACGGCTGGTTTGCTCCAACGTGGCGTGACTCATCTTTACCGTCTGGAGTGATTCGAAACTGATTCCACAGCCTCTATGTACCCTTCGGCTGATCGGGTGCCACGCGATGCTCGTGGTTGGCCAGATGAATTTCGCAATACTCGAATGCCCCTCCCTGACATTTTGAGCAAAACCGGAAATCCAACGACCGGTCGTCCCGTTCGGTAATACCACAGACCGTGCAGCGATGAATTGCGGCACTTTGCTTTCGCAGCCGGGCAAAGCCGCGTTCCATCTGCATCTTGCCAGAACGCATCCGCCAGAAAATCTCTACTCCGAAAAACAGCAGAAAGTTGGCCACCGAAGCCAGCACAGCCAGCTTGCTGTTCAATTGCCCGAAGGCCAGCGTCCAGAGGAATGAGATCCAGGTGATCAACGCCAGATACCTGATTTTCACAGGGATGATAAACATGATCATCAGCTCGAAATCGGGATACAGCCAGGCAAAAGCCAGAAAGACGCTACCGCCAATATACAAGCTGTAAGTCGGAAAGGCCGGGTTGATCCACGCCACCGACAAGGTGGCGACATAGGCGATCAGCAAGTACAGGTTATAGCGTGCCGTGCCCCACTGGACCTCCAGGGTCTCCCCCATGAGATAGAACAGATAAATGCCGAACAGCGTGAGAATGTCTGACCCGGGAGGCAGGATCAGAAACGATCCCAGGCGATACCATTCGCCCGCCATCACCAGATGTGGCACGAGAACCAGGCGACCCGCCAGTTGCGGCTGGGTAATCAGCATCGCCAGCACCGCCACCTGCCCCAGAGCGATCATCAGACTCAGATGAGGTATGGCATAAGGTGCCAACTTGCGTTCCAGCCACAGCAGCAACGATTTCATTTACAGTCTCCGAGAGGAATTCTCGCCGAGATCATAATCTGCGGGGGCTAGAAACGTCATCCTGTCGTGAGTCGTAAAAACTGGATCGCCACCCCAGGTTTTCCAAATCTGGGGCTCGATGGACGAATTCCGAATGATCAAACTTGACCGGTCACGTTCGAAACGCCGAATTCAGGGCATGGTTATCAGGCATTCGTCGTTTCCCTGCCACTTACAGGCCCAGCGCAGAGAGCCAGACGGCAGTAATCACCTCGCGGTTCTTGAAAATCGCCCCCTGCCTGAGTTAGAGTTTGTTCAGATTTCCCGTTATTAGTCCCCCCGCGATGCTCACGGGAGCCCTTTGTGTTGATCATTGACCGGACCCAGCGAACTTGGGCCACGCTGTCGGCCGTGGTGTGCGTCGTCGCGGGCGCGGTCTACTTCTGTTACGCCAGCTGGTCGGCCAATGGCCCCAGCGGCGGTAGCGTGATGGGACTGATGTTCGGCAGCATCGCTGCCGTCATGATGATCTTTGCCGGCTTGCTGGCTGCACGCCGCCGATTCCCCTCCGCACGAATCGGAAGTGCCCAGTTCTGGATGAAGGGGCACTTGTGGATCGGCACTCTAACTGTTCCATTTGCACTGTTTCATGCCGGATTTGGACTGGGCGGACGTGTCGAGATCCTGCTGTGGATCCTGTTTTTTGTCGTCATCCTGAGTGGTTTTTGGGGACTGTTGTTACAGCAGATGCTGCCGCGGATGATGTTCGAAAATCTGCCGCGTGAGACATTCCTCGAACAGATTCCACACCTTTGCAATCGCTTCACCGCGGAATCAGACTGCCGGTTGGCCGAGGTCTGCGGGCCACTGGAAGTTACTCTTTCACCCGTCGAGCTCAAGCAGTTCGCGGTGCACTGGCAGCCCCACTTCGAAGAAGACCGCAAGAAGAACCGCAACGACTATCCGAAAACGGCCTCTGATACGGAGCATTTCCAGAAGTTCTTAACGAAGGTCTATGTTGGTATCCCGCTATCGGCCGCCCCCCAGCCGGCAGAAGTTCCCCAGGGCGCTGCCGCCAGTGCTGCGACCCCGGTCATGAAATCGGTCGCCCAAGTCAAAGCCCCGGATGTCGCACCCGCCGCAACTGCAACGTCTGAAGCGCCTGTGGCCCACCCCAAACCGGATCCGCGGGCGTTACTCGCGGCGGCAAAAGCGAAGGCGGCCGGTGCCGGAACAGCAGCCGTGGCGACCGAGAAGACACCTGCAAGCGATGGCTCCAGCCCCGTTACAACAATCCCCGCCGCCGCAACAAAACCCGACCCCCGGGCAATGTTAGCGGCCGCCAAGGCCCGGAAGGCGTTGGAAGGGACCGCGGCTGGCTCCGCAGAATCCAGCCCATCTGATGCAGAAAGTGCACCTGCAGCTGCCAAGCCAGACCCACAGGCTCTCCTGGCTGCGGCACGCGCCAAAAAAGCGGCCGCCGAAGCCGCAACCGCGACTCCGGAGTCCACTGCACCACCGCCCGTCGAACATCCCGCAACCGCGGCTCCTGCCAAGCCTGATCCCAAAGCAATCCTGGCCGCAGCGCGTGCCAAGAAAGCAGCCGCCGCGGCGGAGCAGACAACTTCAGAGTCGACAGCTGCGGAACCGACGGTACCCATCGCAACCGCACCGGCGAAACCCGATCCGAAGGCGATGCTGGCAGCGGCCAAAGCCAAGCGAGAAGCGGCTGCAGCGGCTCTGGCACCAGCAGTCGACTTGACTCCAGAACACACCGCCACTGTTAGTCCAGCATCTGTCGAACCGACATCCGACTCGACCAAACCCAAAGCCGATCCGCGGGCCATGCTGGCCGCGGCGAAAGCAAAGCGAGAGGCTGCCGCGGCGACTGCGGCTGCGACGACAGCCCCCACTACTCCGGTTTCCGAATCCCACCCGGTTCCCGAGGCCACGGATGCGATCCCGGCACTGCAAGCTCCCGTGGGTAAACCCGACCCCAAAGCGATGATGGCGGCGATGAAGGCCAGGAAAGAGGCCGCGGCACAACAGGCCGGTACCTCTCCTGCAGTCGCGCCCACGGCCGCGAAAGCGAATCCTCTGGCTCAACTGAAGACAGTCAAAGAGCCACCGGCAGTCACGATGCCCACCCTGGCGACGGCGGCAAAAGTCGCACCCCCGACGGCCGTCCAGATCAAGGAGCTGAGGCTGTTCTACCTCGAACTGATTCGGCCTCAGCTCCCCTTGCAGCCGAACACGCAAAGCTGGAGGGATGCCATCCGTCGCTCCATCATGGTGTGCCAGATTCGCTCCGACAATCAGCATCCTCAATTCGTACCAATCTTTGACTATTTACTAGACCTCTGCGAGCAACGACGCCAGTTTGCCATGGTTCAACGGTACCATGCCTGGTTGCATGGCTGGCTGCTGGTCCACATCCCAGTCACAGTGGCTCTCTATGTGGTGCTGCTGGTCCATGCGATTGTCGCGTTACGAGTCATTCCATTTGGAAATTAGACATGTTTTCCGGCAAAGTAATCCTGTAATAGAAGCCACCTGACAGAACTGCACCACTGAATTGGGCAGTTCAATTGGCCCCGGTAAATCTCAAGTGAGTCGAGTACTGTGACCCGAGACATTCGCGAGCTGGCACAACGCGCGGAGTTGGAATTCCACCAGCGGCCGCACCGTTTTCGGCGACGGGCGTGGTTGTCGGGCGTAGTCCTGGCGCTGGCCTGCGGTGGGTGGCTGTTGTGGGCCGCCGTCAGCAGCGATCACCGGGCCTTTGAAGGGGGGCCACTTTCCAAGGCCCATGCCTTCATCGCCAACGACTGCCGGCAGTGCCATACGACATGGCAGCCAGTTCGCCGGCTGTTCTCACTGGGAGGCCATGTCGCCTCAGCTGACAATTCGTCGATCAGCAACGCGGCGTGTGTGAAGTGCCATACGGCTGCCGAACACAATCACCGCCAGATCCCCGCTCACGCCGCTCTGTCTTGCGCCGAATGTCATCGAGAACATCAAGGGCAGCTGCAACTGGCGAATGTCACCGACAAGCACTGCATCCGCTGTCACGGAGACCTGAAGACCACCGATGGGCCGCCCACACTGTTTGCACACAACGTTCGAGGATTCAGTGAGGCTGACGGGCATCCTGAGTTCAATCTGCTGCGGCGACTGAAATCGGACACGACCCCGTCGAATCTGGTCACACAGGCGGAACTCGAAGTGTTGCTGAAACAGGATCCCGAGGAAGGGCCGTACCAGCAGCGATTTCTGGATGTCCTCGCTGAGCGACCGCCGCACTCGGAGCAAAAGCCGGGACAACCCGCGACATCCAAATGGCGAGACCGCGGTGAGATCAAGTTCAATCACGCCGCACACCTTGGTCCCAAAGGGGTGAAGGACAAACTGGGGAACACCGTTGATTTGTCTCATAACTGCCAGGCCTGCCATGTGCCTGATCCGGCTGGCCGGTACATGTTGCCGATACAGTACCAGCAACATTGCGTGCAATGTCACCCACTGCTGTTCGACAACCAGAACTATCCGGGCGACGCGGTCCCACATGCCCGGCCCGATATCATCCGCGGCTTCCTGACGCAGAAATACACGCTGACGGTGCTCAACAAGCCGGAGCCACTCGTCGAATCCCGACCACCTCGGCCGCTTCCCGGTCAGGCGGACCGCAGGCCGCTGAGCGTGGAACTGGCGCGTCGTCTCGAAGAACTGGTAGCGCAGGCCGAACGGATCGCACAAGACCATACTCGCGTGGTAAAAAGTCGCGGCGGCTGCAAGTTGTGCCACACGGTCTCAGAGACCAGCGGCGAGGGCACATGGACCGTACAACCGCCGAATATTCCCGATCGCTGGTTGCCCCACAGTCGATTCGACCATGCGGCGCACCGGATGCTGGGATGTGCCGAATGCCACCATAACGTTTCGACCAGCCGTGACACGGCCGATGTCATGCTGCCATCGATTGCCGATTGCCAGGAATGTCACGTCTCGTCAACTGCGACCCCGCGCAAGCTAGAGATGAAGGGTTCCGTCGCGCACGACATGCAATCGAGTTGCGTACTGTGCCACACCTATCATCGTCGCACACCCGAACAACCTTCAGGACAACTCAACAAGCATCTGACCGCCGAACCGGAAGTTGAGACGACCGGAGAGCTGGAACGTGCGGGACGTTGACGTTGTCGCGGGGCGCTCCGCAATCCAACGCACTCGCAGTCGCGGGTAAGTTCAGATTCGCCGTCCACAGATCATTCGGGCCCGATACCGCGAATGCTCTGATCTCCCTCTATCTGCCCAGGGTGGCCGCAAGTGTGATGTGCTTCGCCTGTGCGGGATCGGTCTGCGGGAAGTCGCGACGAAAATGAACTCCGCGGCTTTCCTTGCGGCTGAGTGCTCCCGCCACCATCAGTCGCGAGACCAGCAGCAGGTTCTGCAGTTCCCAGCCCGA
>CAZQUW010000110.1:0-19628 GCA_964596215.1 uncultured Planctomicrobium sp.
GGGGAATGAGGTCAAAGAAATCAAAGGGATCAAAGAAGTCAAAGAAATCGGCTGTCCGTAGGTTGGCCGCCCTCGGCCGTCGTCTTTGGGCCGTGACACGCGTTCGCAAAGTGAAGCCAGTGTCTGATCGCGAGGGCGAGGTGCGCCGTGGCTTGGATAAAAGCACTCTGACGGTCGAGGGCGACCATCCTACAGGGGCAAGAAATCAGAGGGGCCAAAGAAGTCAAAGGGGTCAAAGAAGTCAAAGGGATCGCGAGAATCTGCCGGGGGCTCAGGCTGCAGTTGAACCGGGGTAACTGGTGAATCGGGGTAGAGTTGTAGACAGATACCTTGGTCCGGTTTGGCAGGGAAGTTACAATCGGGCCAGCGTGCGGCTGATGTTGTCGGTGTGAGCGAATTGTGCTCCACGATGGCTGGCAGCAAGAAGGACTGTTTACAGGGAAGTCGATTATGTCTCGTCCGATTTCGGCAGGATGGCGCGTCGCGCTCTTTGTGGTGGTAGTGTGTGGCATCTGGGGGTGTGGCGGCCAAGGCTATTCGGCGAAGGCCCAGGACAAGTCCGAGAAAGCCCCTGCGAATCGTCTCGGTAAGGAGACGAGCCCTTATCTCCTGCTGCACGCCCACAATCCGGTGGACTGGTATCCGTGGGGACCGGAAGCATTTGAAAAGGCCAAGCGGGAAAAGAAGCTGATTTTCCTGTCGATCGGCTACAGCAGTTGTTACTGGTGCCATGTGATGGAGCGGCTGGTGTTTAAGAACGCCGACATCGCCAAGTACATGAACGAGCACTTCGTCAACATCAAGGTCGATCGTGAAGAACGCCCGGATGTAGATGACATTTACATGACGTCACTGCAGATCTACTACCAGGCGATTGGAACGCCGCAGGCCGGGGGCTGGCCGCTGTCGATGTTTTTAACGCCCGACCTGAAGCCGCTGGGTGGCGGGACGTACTTCGCCCCCGAAGACAAAGACGGCCGGCAGGGTTTTCCGACAGTCTTAAAACGCATTCAAACGGCCTGGACCGAAACGCCTGATGACATGCTGAAGAGTGCCGAACTGCTGGCGGGGGCACTCAAGAATACCGTCCGAGTGCGGCCTTCCCTGGTCCCGATCAAGCTGGACGAGCAATTGGTCACCACGGCCGTGGATGAACTGAAGGGGACGTTTGACGCCGAATTTGGTGGGTTTGATTTTAACCCCGACCAGCCGAAACGGCCAAAGTTCCCTGTGCCGGTCAAGCTGAGCCTGCTCCAGAAGTACCTCCTGCAGCATCCCCAGGACAAAGGGGCCGAGATGCTGTACTTCACGCTGGATCAACTGGCAGCCGGGGGCATTCATGACCACCTGGGGGGCGGTTTTCACCGCTATAGCACCGACCGGTTCTGGCGCGTGCCCCATTTTGAAAAGATGTTGTACGACAATGCCCAGCTGGCAGATGTTTACGTGGCTGCGTTCAAGGCGACCAGCAATCAGCGGTATCGAGCGGTTGCCGAGGATATTTTTACGTTTGTGCTGCGTGACTTGACCGACGATCAGGGGGGCTTTTATTCGGCCTTGGATGCTGAGACCGATGGAGTAGAAGGTCAGTACTACGTCTGGTCGCGGGATGAAGTGAAGAAGTCTCTGGAACCGGACGAGGTCCGCCTGTTTGCTCAGTATTATGGCCTGGACCGTGAGCCCAACTTTGAACAGGGCTATGTGCTGGAAGTTGTCCGGCCGATTTCAAAGCTGGCAGAAGACTTCAAGTTGACTGCCACGGATGTGGACGAGCGATTGCGAACGATCAACGCCAAGCTGTTGTCGGTGCGTGAGAAACGCGAACCCTTGCTGCGCGATGACAAGGTGTTAACCAGCTGGAATGGATTGATGATTCGGGCCCTGGCGCATGGTGCCACGGCATTGAATCGCCCCGAGTACCTCCACGCGGCAGAGAAGGCGGCGACGTTTATTCTCTCGCGGATGCGCGATGACAACGGCCGGCTGCTGCGGACTTACCGGGCGCAAGTGGCGAAGGTGCCGGCCTACCTGGATGATTTTTCGTTCCTGATTGAAGGCCTGCTGGCATTGCACGCGGCGAGTGGCGATGAGAAGTGGCTGAATGCCGCCATCCGGTTGCAGGATCAGCAGCAGGAACTCTTCTGGGACGAACGTCAGCACGGCTATTTCTTCATGGGGACCGACCATGAAGAGTTGCTGGTCCGGATCAAGGATATGCACGATTCGGTGTTGCCGTCGGGCAACAGTGTGGCTGTTCGCAATCTGCTCCGTTTGGCGAAGCTGGCCAAGAAGCCGGAATATCGTCAGCACGCCGAGCAGACCCTGGATGCGGCGGCGCAAGTCATGAAAGATACACCGCGCAGTGCCGTCAACATGGCGGTCGCGCTCAGTGAATTCCTGTTGCAGCCGGCCCCGAAAACTGAGGATAAGCAATCAAGTCTGGATGAAGATCCTGACGTTGCGACGATCCAGCTGGTCTCCAGCGAAGAACCTGCGGAGTCCCCACCCGCGGCCAAAAAGAAGAAACTGCCTGAGCATGTGAAGGGGCAAGCGTTTCTGGAGTACGACAAACTGCCCGCAGGGGACAGTTGCGAGTTCTGCATTTTGCTCGATATTGACAAGGGCTGGCACATCAATCCGAACCCGGCCCAGGACGAAGCGATCCCGACGGAGCTGACGTTGAAGTCGAAACTGAAATCGACCGCCAGCCAGATCATCTACCCGGAGCCGGAAGAGCACGAAGTACCTGGATTGAAGAAGAAGGTGCAGTACCTTTCCGGACAAATTGAAATTCGCGGCCTGGTCGACGTTCCCGCGGGTACGGCCGGTAAGGATGAGGAACTTGAATTCTTGATCAAGTATCAAGCCTGCAACGACAAGACCTGTTTGCGCCCCATGACCATGTCGCTGAAGATTCCCGTCAAGGTGGCCAGGAAGGGCGAACCGGTGAAGTCGGTCAATAAGTTGATATTTCCGCCGCAGTAGTCCACCAGGACACCAGGATTGGGGCCAGGTATGGAACACAGATAAAACTGGGATGTTTGTGAACTTCGCCATGACTGAGAGTTCAATCCGTGTTTCTTCCGTGTCCATCCGTGGCTAAAAATTCTGAGTGTTGTCAGGCGTTCAAATTACGGACGGGTCATCGCGCTCTCCGGCAGGCACTGACCCCAAATTCGGACTCATAAACTCGAACAATTATGAATGCAAACCGGACACTCATTGGGTGCCGGTTCAAGGAAGGCAAGGACAATGCAGCGTTTGCAGACGGGAATTCCCGGGTTGGATGAGATGTTAGGCGGAGGTTTGATTCCGGGAACTTTGACCGTCGTCTGCGGTGCCACCGGCATCGGTAAGACCCAGTTGGGACTGCAGTGGTCCTATCACGGTAAACAACAGGAGCAGGAACCGGGAATCCTGTTTGATCTGACATCGCGCGGCGATTCGCAGAACCACCGGGATTACGCCCGGCGGCTCTTTGACTGGACTCCGACCGAGCGGTCCCCCGACGAACCAGTGGAACCGCTGCATGTGTTTGATCGCGAGAAGACGCGCCGCGACTATTTGCATATTTTTCAGCAGAGTGGCCGGCGGGTGACGCGTCGTGATCTGGATGTGGACGGCTGGCGCGAATGGAAGATCGAACTGGCCCGCAAGCTGGATTCAGCCATCAATTTCTTTTATGGCAACTTCGTGCATGGCGTGCGGCGCGTGATCATCGACGGCGTCGAGCCGACAGAACGGGAGAGCGAGTCGTTCCAGTTTCATCTGTTTGAATACGTCTATCATCAGATCCTGCACAAGGATTTTGACTGGGTCGCGCGCGATCTGTTCCGGGTGAACTACCGAGCGAACGAGCCGCAGATTCTGCAGCACAGTTACCGTCACCAGGACATTGGCTGCCTGCTGCTGTATACGACGCACGAAGTGATGCTGGATGACATGCTGGAACGTCCAATTGAAAGTGGCGATGTCCTGGCGAACGCCAACACGATCATCCTGATGGGGAAGACCCGGGAAGGAGGCAAAATGGGGCGTGCCTTACAGATCGCCAAGCATCGTGGAAGTGCGTGTGACGAATCGATCGTGCCGTATGAAATTACAACGAGCGGATTGAAACTGTTGCGGTGATGGCTGTCGGTGTGGCTCTGGGAGAGTCGGAGGAATGAGCTGTTGCGGTTAAGCATCCCAGCCGAGCAGATGTCGCATCCCGAGCCACGGCTGGATATAGGTGAGGTAGGGTAAACCGTCGACCGTCGGTTCCTGGAGTCGGGTCACACCATCGACTGCGGGACCGTGCTGGATGACATGCTTGAGGAGTTTTTCCTGTTGTTCAAAGGTAAAGGGCCGCAGAATCTCGATCTGGCCACGCAGTAGCAGCGTCGCTGCTGCCAGGGCATAACCGCCCCAGTTGCTGGTCCCGGCGACAATGTTCCAATCCGTGGCAATGCGGCACGGAATGCGTGCGGAATGTTCCCCGTTCAGGCGGCGAGTCAATTCTTCCCAGGGGACGCAGCCCATCCCGATTTCGTTGCCGCCGTCACCGATGCCGATCTGTCTGATGTCGGGACGCTGGAGTCGGCTGGTTTCAAACAGGCGATGCAGTGGTGCAGTATGAGCGTCGATATTCTCGCCGCGCATGTTGTGGCAGTGGTTCCAGGTGGCGCTGGGAACGGCTTCCAGATAGGCCGCTTCCGGGACGTCGCCGGTGCGGACTTGCGCTCTGAGGGAGTCCAATGTATGGCTGGGCCCGACGCGTTCCAGCGAGATCAGATGTGTCAGATCGCGTCCGACGGGCGTCTTCCAGAAGTCCTGGAGCCAGTCGTCAGAATCGAGCGGGCATTCCAGGACATCGGCTTGGGGAAACTCCAGCATGGAAGCTGCGGCGTATATCGCGGGGGCACATACCGTGTCGGTAATCACGACGACGCGCATGCCGGACGAGGCCAGCGCCGACGCGAGAAACAACGAGCCCAGTGGTCCGTCGGTTTCGGCCGCTGGGGGATTGCCGCGTGGAATGTAGAACCCGGTCACGATGGCGACGCACTTTCCGGCGCCTGCCAGGTGGGTGGCCGCCGAGTGCAGATGACCGGGGCACAGGGGGCCAAACTGGTCTTCCGAACTGATCAGCCCGCGGCGCGCCGGGTCGCGGCGAATCAGGGCATCAAAATGGGAAATCAGTTCCGACGACAAAGCCGGTTACTCCGGAGGAGTTGGATGACTCTGGGACGCAGGTGTCGTTCTGGATGGACGCTTAGCGTCGGAAGTCTGACGAGTTTAGAGACACGTACGAAGGTTAATGGAGACGCTGATTGTCATCTGTCAATCGCAGAAAATCAACGGGCCTTGATGGATCATTTAGGCGGCTTGTCTGGCTTTAATAAATTTGAAACGAACGGGCCGCCGTATTGATCGCGCAGGGAGGTCGTTCGCTGTCGCAGTTGATCGAGGGTTCCTTTGTATTTGGGGTCGAGCGCCAAGTTGTGTATTTCATCGGGATCGGATTGATGGTCGTAGAGTTCTTCAACCACCGGTTGCTGCTCAAACCAGCGGATATACGCAAATTGCTGGGTGCGTACACCTTCGCTCTTAGGGATGTTCGCGCGCTCGAACAGGTGTTCGTAGAAAAAGTCCGTCCGCCAATCGGACGGCGACGCGCCTGTCAGCAAGGGGCACAAGCTGCGACCCTGGCAGCTTCCGGGTGTCTGGAGACCCGCCAGATCCAGCAGCGTGGGGGCCAGATCGACGTTGAGACAAGTCTGATCCACCGTTTGGCCGCGCCGTTCTGCGGAGGCACGCGGATCGTAGACGATCAGCGGCACGCGCACCGAGGGCTCGTAAAGATACCACTTATCGGCAAAGCCTCGCTCGCCGAGAAAGTAGCCATTGTCCGCGGTAAAGAGGATCACGGTCTGCTCATCCAATCCCCTCTGTTTCAGGGACTCCCGCAACCGGCCGACAACTCGATCGATGTCGGTAATCATGCGGTAATAGCCGCGAACCATGGTCTGGTACTTGTGAGGCTCGTCAAATCGCCAGTGATAGCGAATACGGCTTTCGGAATCTTTGAGAAACTTGGGTTGCGCCTGGAAGAACTCGTCGGTCATTGTTTTTGGAACGGGGAATACGGCGTCGTTGTAAAGTCCGTCGCTGGCGGGTGACCAAAAGTATTGCTGTGGGTCGCGATCGGTCGCGTGGGGGGCATTAAAGCTGAGGGACAGACAGAAAGGCTGTTGGGACGTGCATGAATTCAGGAACTCGATGGCGCGCTGTCCTTCGATGTCGGTGAGATGCTGTGAAGTCCCATCGGGAAGTTTCTTGACGTAGGGATTTTGGTCCAGAGGAGCGAAAACATCGAAGGCCTGGGACGGGGCGCCATCCTCGACGCCAACTCCAAATTTACCGACGAAGCCGGTGCGATATCCGGCCCGCTTGAGCAGTACGGGGTAGCTGTTATTCCAGTGCTTGGCGGCAATGGGATTGTTGCGAAAGGTGTAGCGATGAGTTCTCTCATACAGACCGGTCAGGATCGACGCACGGCTGGCAGCGCAGATGGCCGTCGTCACGAACGCGTTGCGAAACCGGACGCCGTCTCGAGCCAGTGCATCGAGATTGGGCGTGTGGATCACACGATTACCGGCTGCACCGAGCATATCGTGCCGCATGTCATCAGCGACGATCAGAATCAAATTGGGAGCCGCAGCCTGGGCTGTGTTCAGCGTGCCACATGCGGCAAGACCAATCGCCAGGCGGAATAGGATGCGTGGAATCATGGGGAGTGTTTCACTGTGGTGTTACTGGCATGGCAAATTGGAACGGCACGTCCGAGGGACGCCGTATCCATCTACGCTGTCTCAATCGGAAAGGCTCAGGTGGTCTCTATCATGGTGTCCTGGTATCCAGAAACTCTGCCGCTGCCACAGCCACGGCACCGTGCACAACGACCTCTTCGCCCAATTGCGCGGGAACGATGTCTGCAATTCCTTTGAAAGGGGGGAAGACGAACTGCTCGCAGGCCCGACGGACGGGGGCAAAAAACAGCTCTTCACCCATCAACGAGACTCCGCCTCCGACGACCACGCGTGCGGGATTGACCAGCGTGATCGCCTGCGCGATTGCCCAGCCAATGGTGTGCGTGGCATCGGCGAGCAAACCGAGCGACAACGGATCGCCGGCTGCGGCAGCCTGGGCCACGAGGGCCGTCGTGACGCGGCTCACATCGCCCCCCGCCAGATCGAGCAACGTGGCAAACCGGCGACGACCGGGGTCCATCCGCGATTGGAATTCGGGGTCGACGCGGGTGGCTTGGGGACTGGTCGAGCCAAACTGCGACTGCACGTAGGCTGCGGTCGCATGATAGTCCTGGATGGCCAGTCGGGCGCGCTCCGTAATGCCGAATCCCGAAGCGATGGCTTCCACCGTTTCGCCTCCCAGGGGAAGGTGCTTCGGGAGTTGCCCGGGACGCAAGTGACCGATTTCGAGGGCCCCTGCTCCGCTGCCGCGATAGATGCGTCCGCCGATAATCAGGCCGCCGCCAATACCGGAGCCAATGGTCATGTACATGCACGGATCAAAACTCTGCCCGGCTCCGTAACGCGATTCGGCCAGGGCGGCGCTGTCGGCGTCATTCTGCAATGTGGCTGGCCAGCCCAGTTCTGTGCGGACCCAGTCGCTGATTGGAAAATCATGCCAGCCGTCGACCTGATGACTAACCAGTGTCATCCCGCGCTGGGTGTCGACCGGACCGCCGAAGGCAATGCCGATCCCGGCGACTTCATTCCGGCTGACGTTGGATTGCTGCAGGAGTTCGGGAATCGCCTGGCGGATGCGTTCACGGATGGCCGCGGCTCCGGCGGTGGCCGAGATCTGGCCGCGCCAGAATCCGTGGAACCTGGCCGTGGCACCCTGCCCCAGCGCCAGCTGCAGCTTCGTGCCACCGATCTCAATGCCAATGACATAGTGGGACATGGAAGTCGTGTGCGATCCTTTTTCAAACCGAGTGAGGCGCGGCGGGGGCCAGTTCTTCGGCAGTGGTTGTCAGGAACTCACGGATGCCCCGTGCCAGATTGCGTACGTTCAAGAGCAATCCCAGTGCTCCCAGCACCAGGATGGCCACCAGTGGGGGAGCCGTGTCGCTCTCATAGACCAACTTGTAGCAGGCGACGAAAGGATTGGTCACCATGAGCGCCGGGATCGATTGTATAAACTGATAGTCCCAGAAAACGAACAGAAAGGGGCCAATGATCCCGGTGCTGGCAACCAGGATACCGAGGACTCGAGCATGTGCGGCGTGCAGATCCGAGCCAATCCGACGAATTGCCCGGCCCAGGAACGAGGTGAGGCCGATGTAGAAGAACAGATAGCTGGCCATCGCGAGAATCATCGTTTGTGTACGTATTTTCTGATCGTATGCTCCTGAGGAAACCGAAATCAGATAGCAGGTCGTGGCTACAAACAGGCCAACGGAAATCGCGAAATAGAGGAAACCTCGGCCACCGCCTGGATAGAACGGCAGGACCAACACGCGGGTTACGATGCCGCGTGGAACCTCCTGCCGCACGCGTCGCGAGAGGCGGTCATCTTCAGTTGCGGAGAAGAGACCTACCAGCCACAGCCAGATCCCGAGAACCACGGACCAACCGATGACCGTTTCGAGAGACATTGCAGATGAACCAACTCCGAGGGCGGCCGGCAGAATGCCAGGATCGGCCAGCAGCAACATCCACGTTATCGAAATCGTTAAGAGGAGAGCACAACTGATCCGAATCCCAGTGCTGCGATTCGCGCCTTCGAAGGTCAGATTGGCCGTGGCGATCTGACGGAACAGCACGAAGGCCGGGATCAGCACACTGACAAAGATGAGTTGCACGAACCAGAATCCAGGATCATCGAAAGGCAGCTCCTGGCCGCTGATCTGATACATGGCTTGCAGCACTCCGATCAGGAGCATAATCAGCGGTACGACCAGCAAAAATTGCAGTAAACCAAACGCTTGCCGCTGCTTGGTAAAAGTGCTGAACGTAATCGCGACCATGGCGAGGCACACCGATCCGATAAAGGACCAGATCAGGACGAAGGCAATAAATGGCAGGCTGATGCCGCGTAGCAGATTGGTAAACACCATAAACGGGGCAATCGCCGCGTAATAGACAATGGTCTGGACGGCAGCAGACCACCATTTACCCCAGATAATCTTGCGTGGTGACAGTGTGGTGATGGTCAACATTTCGAATGTCTGTAATTCGCGTTCGCTCTGAATCGAACGGAAGGCGCCTTGCGGTACGACGATGAATACGGCAATTGACAACACGGTATAGAAGGCCGCGAAAAAACCGCGCCCGGCTGCGGCGTAAGAGAGCTCCGGGCCGTAGATATAGAGGACGCCAATGGATGAAATCAGCCAGCTGGCAATCAGCATTAACAGAAACACCGACACGAAGCTGCGGCTTTTCAGTGCCTGCCGGGTTTCTTTCACCAGGATCGGATTCAAGAAGTCACTGGCTCGTTCAAGCCAGTCCTTGCGCACAGTGGGCTCAAGCGACTGTTCGGCGGTGCTCATCCGCGGACTTCCTTCAGTCTGGAGATCATATGACACCTGAAAAGCCTGTTGGGGAAGACCGTGTGGAGCATCCCGCAGATTGCGTCAGGCGAGTTCGAAGTGGTTGCGATTCTCTGCTCAGCTTAACCGGGATTAGAAAATCCGGCGAGAGTCGCGGCCGTAAATTGGAGTGCAACCCCGGCTACGCGGTGTTTTCCCCTGCGTTTCCTGAACGCAGTTGCCAGGGCGGTGGCAGTTCACCTGGAATTTCGCCCCGAGATTCAACGCACCACAACGCACCAGCCGGGTTCTTCCACGCGGTGACTTTAGTGCCGTCCCGCCCTCACGCGAGATCAGATGCCGCACTAGCGCGCCAGCCAACCGCCGTCGATCGGGATGATACTGCCATGCATATAGTTCGATGCATCCGACGCCAGGTACACCGCCAATCCCATGAGTTCATCAGGTTGGCCCCAGCGACCACAGGGAATGCGATCCATGATCTGCGGTCCACGCACCGGATCGTTGCGCAGGAATCCGGCCATATCGGTCTCGAAATACCCGGGAGCAATGCAGTTGACGTTAATCCCGCGACTGCTCCACGCCGTGGCCAGGGACTTGGTCAACCCGGCGATACCATGCTTCGCGGCGGCATAGGCGGGGATGTGCCAGCCCCCTTCGAAGCTCATGACGGAACCGATGTTAATAATCTTGCCGCGACCGTGACGCAGCATGCCGGTGGCGGCCTGCTGCGAGAGTTCGAACGTCGCGTTGAGATGCAGTTCGATAATGGACTGCCAGTCGGCCAGCGGGAAGATTTCCGGTGGATGGCGAGCGCTGTTGCCCGCATTGTTGACCAGGATGTCCAGCCGCTCGAATGCCTGCTCGACCTGCGCTACGATCCCTGCTCGTTCCTGGGGCTGGCTCAGATCGGCTTTAATTCCCAGATATCTCTGACCGGTGGAGCGGACAAGTTCCGCGATCTCATCGTCCTGGCCCGATTTGGACACGCAGGCCACATGAGCGCCCGCCTGTGCCAGTCCATAGGCGATCGACTGCCCCAATCCACGTGCTCCGCCTGTAACGAGCGCCGTCCGACCATTCAACTTAAATCGATCGAGAATCATTGCAGAGCTTTCGCATACGGTGCCGCATGGGCAGTCAGATTCGGCCCGTGGTTTCGGGCCGCCGGCAAGAACCCGCTCATGATGTCGGTTCTGACGCGCAGAATCAACGCATCGCCGCTACTGCATGTCTGGCAACAACAGTTCGGCGGCGGCCGCCGAACGGCTGCCCGGACGCGGAAGATTGTCTGCCGGACGAAACGTGAAGACCGCCGAGAACTTGGGCTGGTCGGTGAAGTTCTTACTGGCCGCGTGAAATGTCAGGCTGTGAAAGAACAGGACATCACCCGGTTGCAGTTCGACAGGGATTTTCGTGTCAATCAGCGCTTGATTCTCGGCCAGATCGGTCCGGAAGAACAGCGCGGCATCAAATTGTTCGGGGCGGAACTTCATCCGGTGCGAACCGGGGAGCACCCACAGACATCCGTTCGCGGGATGTTCCTCACCCAGACCCAGCCAGACACTGATCAAATCAGGCCGCTCGTACGACCAGTACCGCATATCCTGATGCCACAGTGTGTCGCTGCTGAACTGCGGTTGCTTGGTCATGACGCAATTATGATGCGCCAGCGGCATTACCACCCGCTGACCGCCAAACAGCTGCTGCAACCGGCCTGCAAGAGGTTCGCTGCACATCCATTCGCCGAAGACCGGATCGCGCGAATAGGCCTGCTTGAGCCTGCGGACGGTTCGCCCGCCGAGTGCATCCAGCGATGCGGGAGAACCGGGATATCGCACGTCGGCCTCGAATTCCACGGGCGGAATTTCGTGGTCCAGTCCAGCCTTGGTCACCGCAATCATCGATTCCCGAATCGATGTCGGGATCAAGCTACGGATAATCAAATAACCCTGATCGTGGAACTGCTCGATCTCTTGATCGGAGAGACGAGACGCGAGGGCGGGCGGAGACGTCGACGGGTACATAGTAGCAGCGCGTGACCGGCAGGTTGTCGTGGAGGGCAGTCCCGAAGTTGGGAGCATCAATTGCCTGAATTATAGGGACCCGACACCGCGAGACAAAGTCTGGTTCAGCCGCCAACTCACAATCAACACGAAGATGACAAATTGCTCACAGCCATCGGACTACAACCAGAGCGTTCGCAGATTCGACAGCAACGTCCGCACCGCCCCGTCCCTTCAGCGGGACACACGTCGCGGTTTAAAAAGAGTACGCACATCGATGACCTGCATCCCGGCACTTTGAGCAGCTGCGATTCCGGGATCGGTGTCTTCGTATGCCAGGCACAGTTCGGGCTGAACCTGCAGACGTCGCGCGGCTTCCAGATAGATATCGGGTGCGGGTTTGTGTCGAGTGACGTCTTCGCACGTCACGACAGTCTCAAACAAATGTCGCAGGTCGGCCGATTTCAACAGACCTTCGCAAATATGTCGCATGCCTCCGGTGGCCACTGCCAGAGGAATTTTACCATGATGGTCGCGGGCCACGGTGATCACCGGCGGGATGGCTTCGACCAGATGCAAGTGACGTTCGAACTCGGATTCCTTTTCAATGGCGATTGCGGCGATATCCAGATCGAGGCCGGCCCGCTTGATGACATGCTCGGCGACTTGAAACGTCGGCCAGCCGCCGAGGGCGTAAAATTCATCTTCGCTCAGATCGAGGCCATAGCGGCGGAGCGTCAAAATCCAGGCTTCGTAATGAACTGGCATGGAATCCACGAGCGTTCCATCACAGTCGAAAATGATTGCAGCGTGTTGCACGGGGTGAAGGACCATTTCAAGAGAGTTGTGGTCGGGCCTGAGGAGCAGTCAGGCTCGGGGAGTTACGGTCGCAGTCCGTGCCGAGCACGGTACAGGAGCCGCCAGTCCAACAGTCAGCTTTGGCCACAGGCAGAGAGCTGGCTTGGCAAATTTCAGCCCATCCTCGGCGGATGCTGTCCGCACCTGAGGATCTGAAACAAATGAGGGCGCTGGGATTCGAACCCAGGACCTACGGATTAAAAGTCCGTTGCTCTACCGACTGAGCTACGCCCTCGTGAGTCGCACAAGATATTGGGGTAATTGGTGTTGTGTCAAGTCGCTGAGAGGTGTGATTCTGCAGATTTCGGGCAGTGTAACCGCTTCGGTCGTTTCGGGCTGCAAATGCTCTGTCTATGTAACGGCGACAGTCTGCTGGCTAATTCGGACCACGGCGAACTTCGCTGTGATTGAAAATCGTAGCCTGACACATCAACTACCGAAGTGTAGCTGGCCAGCCTCGAGTTGACCAGTGTTCGCTGAATGCTTACTGGAAGTCGCAGGGGGAAAATAAGTTCCGTGTTCTGGTGATGACGAAATTTGCGGTCTCGCAAACTTATTCACAGTTCTGGACATTGCAAGCAGCGAATCTGGGGGAGTGGGGGAAGTACTCGATTGGGTGTTTTGGGGCTCCAGGTTTACCTCCGAATTTCCTGCCTGAAATGTACGCTGTGAGCGTTGGGGGATCTCTGCTTGTGAACGGTTCGTGCGGCCAGTAGAAACGAGGTGATAGGCAGGACACGGGCGGGACGAGTGCCGATCATAATTGAGGGTTGACTCAGCAAGAAAAGTGCAGGCGCAGTCCGGGCAATCGAGTCCGGTTGATCTGTCAACAGGCAGGGATGGCCCGGATCACTCGGCCAAAATTGACGGACTGGATTGTTCGCCCTACATGACAAAATCGATCGATCAGGTATCTCATGTTCTTTTATCCCATCACAAGCTTCCTGCGGCGTCTCGCCCCGCGGTCTCAACGTTCGCCACGTGCTTCGGCTCGTGTGGGTATGCCTGAGCCAGTCGCCTGCGAACGGCTGGAAGAACGGACGCTGTTGAGCATCAACGCGCTTCTCGTGAAGGATATTAATACGCAGTTCCTCGCCAGCAGTTCGAGTCCGGCCGATTTCACGGATGTGAACGGAACCTTGTTTTTTACGGCGATTACAGGAACGGAAGGTCGCGAACTGTGGAAGTCTGATGGAACTGCGGCGGGTACGGTGCTGGTCAAGGATATCAACCCCGGCGCAGGATTCTCCTTCCCCAGTTCCTTGACGAACGTGAATGGCACCCTGTACTTCGCCGCAAATGATGGGACTCATGGCTTTGAACTCTGGAAGTCGGATGGGACTGCGGCGGGGACAGTTCAGGTTAGGGACATTGCCGTGGGGAGTGGCAATTCCGTGCCGAACTCGCTGACGAATGTGAATGGCACGCTGTACTTCACTGCGAACGATGGGCTGGCTGGCGAGGAATTGTGGACGTCGGACGGGACCACGGTCGGAACGGTCCTGTTGAAAGATATCTCTCCCGGTGCGACTGGCTCTTCACCGACCTCGCTGACTGATGTGAACGGGACTCTGTTCTTCGCCGCGAATGACGGATCAACCGGGGTGGAACTGTGGAAATCGGACGGCACCTCGGGGGGGACAACTCTGGTGAAAGATGTTTTCGGAGGGACTGGTAACTCTACGCCGGACGATCTGACGAATGTCAACGGAACTTTGTATTTCACCGCAAACGACGGGTTGACGGGGATGGAATTGTGGAAGTCGGATGGAACTGCAGGAGGGACGATTCAAGTCAAGGACATCCTGCCAGGGCCGAGCAGTTCATCTCCCCAGTCATTGATCAATATGAATGGTACGCTGTACTTCAGCGCTCAGGATGATGTGAGAGTCGATCCTGATTCTGGCGCGGTTTTGGCAGGCAATCGCGAGTTGTGGAAATCAGATGGCACGGCCGGCGGGACGGTTCAGATCCAGGACATTCGTCCCGGTATGGCCAGTTCCTATCCCAGTTCATTTGCGAATATGGGCGGTACGTTGTACTTCAGTGCCAATGACGGAGTGAGCGGTGAGGAGTTGTGGAAGTCCGATGGGACGGCTGCCGGTACGGTGCAAGTTAAGGATATTGCACTGGGGGTGACAGGGGCCTCACCGGGGATGCTGACCAATGTGAACGGCACTTTGTACTTCACTGCGAACGATCTGATTGCGGGGACGGAGGTGTGGAAATCCGACGGGACGGCGGCGGGGACTGTGCTCGTCACCGATATTCGCGCGGGGTTGCCGGGGTCTTCGCCAGGTTCCCTGACAAATGTGAATGGCAGGCTGTTCTTTGCGGCGAACGACGGAGTCATCGGAACCGAGTTGTGGGGAATGTTCGACGTCGATCTGCCAACGATCAGTACGATTCCATCGCAAACAATCGACGAAGATCATTCCACAGACGAACTTGATTTCACTCTCACAGATCCGAATGGAAATGTGAACGGATTGACGGTTACCGCAGCCTCGTCTGATTCCCTGCTGATTCCGGATGGCAACATAGTCATCAGTGGCACGGGGGCGGATCGCAGTCTGGTTATCACTCCCGCTGCCAACCTCAGCGGTCTGGCGACTATCACGATCACCGTGAGCGACGGGGTGCTGACGATACGCCAACTGTTCCAGGTTCGAATTCAGCCCGTTGAAGATCCGACTGTCATTACGCTGGATTCTCAACCGCTGGTTTTTCAAGTCTCCAGTAAGAACTTGGTCGCGATCGACAGCACCGCTACGATCGCTGACCTTGATACGCCAGTGCTCGTGTTCACGGGGTCAGTGCTGCAGGTCTCTGGTCAATCCAAGTCCGACAAATTGTCGATCTTGAAGCAGGACGGTATCAGCCGCAAAGGGCGTCGAGTGTTCTTCGGGACGACGCTTATCGGAACGACCGTCGGCGGCAAAAACAGCGCTGCATTGACGGTGCAGTTGAACAATAACGCGACGCAGAACTCGGTTCAGAGATTGCTCCGCAGTATAGGCTTTAGTTCTAAAGATAAGTTTCCCGGCGTTCGTACGCTGCAATTCGGGATCACAGATGTGAGCGGCCTTAATACCAACCAGGCCACGCGACAAATCCAGATCGTCCTCTGAGATTTGCCTGCTGACTCCGCCGAGAAATCGGAGAAGACTGCCTGTTCGCCGGGTGACCTCAAAAAAGCGAATCAGTAAATTTCGAGTGATCCGGAGCGGCGGCAATTCGTTCTCAATAGCGTAGGGGGTGCATTCAGTTCGAAACTTACCATTGAGCAGTTCGCAAAATCACTCGGCGAGTTAGAATGGCGACTCGTTAACGAATACCGTCAGGATCAGCACTATGCCTCCAGCGTTGCCGAGTTCACCTGAAGATCCCGTGGACTTCGAAGAAGCCCTCCTTGACCTGCCGGGAGGGCGCGGTTCCACGCGAGGTGTGGGCGAGGCCATTGATGACGGCAAAGGACGGATTTTCCCGTGCGAGGGTTGCGGTGCCGATCTTGAGTTTGCGGTGGGAACGCAGCATCTTAAGTGCCCCTATTGCGGATTTGAAAAGGATCTGGAGTTTCAAGCCGAAGCGGTGGTCGCCGAGCAGGATTTTGCGGCTATGCTGGCGCGACTGCAGGATCTGCGGCGCGCTGGTGTTCAAGACGAGCAGCAGACGAGTGAGGTTCGCTGTTCGTCCTGCGGCGGCCAGGTAGTCTTTACAGGGACGTTGACCAGCACGGAATGTCCCTATTGCGCCTCACCGATCCAACGCGAGAATATCCATATCTCGGAAGTTCGCGTTCCGGTAGACGGTGTGCTGCCCTTTTTGATTGATCACGAACGGGCTGCCCAGGAACTGCGTGATTGGGTGAAATCGCTGTGGTTCGCACCGAATGAGTTCAAACAAAAGGGAGTCACGGGGAAGTTTCAGGGTGTGTACGAGCCCTATTGGACATTCGACTTCGAAACGTTTACGCGCTACGCAGGGCAACGGGGCGACCACTATTACGTGACGGTCGGATCGGGAAAGGACCAACGTCGCGAACGGCGGACGAGTTGGTCGAGTACTTCGGGGGCCTTTCATCGTTTTTTTGACGATGTCTTGTGCTTCGCATCGAAGGGCTTGCCTGTGTGGATGACTCAGGCGTTGGAACCGTGGCCGCTGGAAGCCTGCCAGCCGTTCAATCAGCAGGTTCTGGCCGGGTTCCTGGCACGCACCTACGACATCACAATTGAAGAGGGGCTGCACGACGCGCGGGAACGAGCCGAAGCAGCACTTAGTCAGGATATCCGTCATCGGATCGGTGGCGACGAACAACGGATTGATCGCCAACACACGCAGTACAACGCGATCACCTACAAACATCTGTTGTTGCCGCTGTGGCTGCTGGCGTATCAATACAAGGGCAAGCTATATCAAGTCGCGATTAACGGTGGCACAGGCGAAGTTCAGGGCGAGCGGCCCTACAGTGCCTGGAAAATTTTCTTTGCGATTCTGGCAGGCATTCTCCTAGTGGGCGGAGCATATTTGCTGCTACAGAGTTAGCCTTGGGCCGGGCCTGCGATGTCTCGAAATTCCCTGCATTCGACATGCATCATCAGCACGACTTGCACTGGCCAGTTTTCCAGAATCCGTGGCCCCGATCTCGCGATCGAACAACGCTTCAAGACGAAAAAGGCCGGCATCTTTGTCGAGACGCCGGCCTTTTTGAACGATTCCGTTGGCAGGACTATTCGATCAAAATATCCTTGACCGTCTTGCCGCCAGGGATCATGGGCAACACGTGCTCGGTGTATGGACAGATGACGTCCAGCACATAAGGCCCTGGTGTTTCGATCATTTCCTTCAGCGCGGCTGGAAAGAGCTTCTTGCTGCGAACTTGTTTCGCGTTCAAGCCGTAACCTTGGGCAATTTTCACAAAGTTCGGATAGGTCTCTTCGCGAATTTCGCCCGACCCCTGGCCCGTCGCTTCCACATGGTCGACGGGGCCGAGATACGTATGGGCCCGATTGCCGGCGTGGAATCGGTCTTCCCACTGCACGACCATGCCCAGATGCTGATTATTCAACAGCAATATTTTGACGGGCAGCTGTTCACATTTCAGAGTGGCGAGTTCCTGGATATTCATCTGGAACGAGCCATCACCATCAATGTCGAACACCAGGCTACCCGGATGAGCGGCCTGGGCCCCCATTGCGGCGGGCAGGCCGAACCCCATCGTGCCCAAGCCCGAACTGCTCATCCAGCGACGTGGCTTGTCAAATTTGTAGAACTGGGCACCCCACATTTGATGCTGGCCGACACCAACCGCCACGTAGGTGTCCAAGGCCTTCGTCTGACGCCACAGCTCTTCGATGGCATACTGCTGCAGGATGTCGTCGCCTTGATCCTTGTACTTCAGCGGATACTGAGTCTTCCAAGCCTGGCACTGCGCGACCCACTCCTTGATTTGCGGGATGTCTTCATCCTCAATCATCGCGTTCAAGGCTTGCAGAACTTCCTTCAGGTTGGCGACGATGCCGATATCAGCGTGCTTGTTTTTGCTGATCTCGGAAGGATCGACGTCAACGTGGACGATCGTGCCATGCTTGGCGAATTCGGACAACTTGCCCGTAACGCGATCATCGAAGCGAACGCCGAAGGCCAGCAACAAGTCCGCCTGGTCAACCGCAAAGTTCGCGTAGACCGTTCCATGCATCCCGAGCATGTGCAGCGACTGCGGATCGTCACCTGGGAACGTTCCAATTCCCATCACGGTCGTCGTGACGGGGATGCCTGTCTTCCGGGCGAACTTGGTAAATTCCTCGCTGGCTTCGGCATTGACCATACCACCGCCAACATAGAACACGGGGCGTTTGCTGGCGCGAATCGCATTCAGCACTTCGCGAACTTGCTTCGCATTGACTGCTTTGGGCTTTGCCGGACGGTAGCCGGGCAGATTCATCGGCGGATCGTAGTCGGGGTCGCCGACGCGCGTCATCATCTGCAGATTCTTGGGGAAGTCAATCAGCACGGGACCCGGACGGCCTGTCGACGCGATGTGAAACGCTTCCTTCACAATCCGCGGAATGTCTTCGAACGAGGTCACCATGTAGTGGTGCTTGGTGATCGCCCGAGAGACTTCACACATCGGGGTTTCTTGGAACGCATCGGTCCCGATCACCTGCTGCGGGACCTGCCCAGTAATTGCGATGAGCGGAATGCTGTCGAGCTTGGCGTCGGCCAGGCTGGTTACCAGATTCGTCGCGCCGGGGCCACTGGTGGCCATGCAGAGGCCGACCTTGCCGGTCGTGCGAGCATAACCCTGAGCGGCGAAGGCACCGCCCTGCTCATGACGCGGCAAAATTGTGCGGATCTTATCGGAACGGAATGTCAAAGCCTGGTGCAGCGGCATGCTGCATCCGCCCGGGTAGGCGAAAATCGTATCGCCACCGTGACGAATCAGGGCTTCAACGAGAATATCCGCCCCGTTGAGGGTCTTTTGTTCGGTCTTCGTTCCAATATCAACGGCCACGGGCTGTCCTCAAGCTAAAGACGTTAGTCTGTTCGTAGACACACCGGGTGCGTCTGTGGGAAGGATTTTATCCCCGAAGGGAAACGTTTTCGAGTGGATTCCAGAAGTCGGACGAGAAATTTGAAGTTTTTTGTCAATTCATCAACGCGGAAAGGTCTTACGCCGACTCGAATTACAAGCTGACTTGCCTAGATTGCCGTCAGGAAGCTAAGAACCGGCAAACGTGGCACTTTCGTGCGTCTCCGGCAGTAGCAGGTCCGATTGCCAGTAGTTCTTAAGCTCTTTGACCAATACCAGAAACTTTTCCAGGTTGACCGGCTTCACCACATAACTCGCGACCTGTAGCTGCTCTGCCCGCTCACGTTCGGCGGGATCCGTGCTGGCGGTCATTATGACCACGGGAATGGACTTAAGTCGTTCGATGGATTTGATTTCCGATAGGACTTGCAGGCCGTCGATTTTCGGCAGGCCGAGATCCAGCAGGATCAAATCGGGCTGAGGAGCTCGTGCGTACATGCCACGCTGATGGAGAAATTCCAGCGCTTGTTCACCATCTCGCAGCCAGGTGCAACGATGTTGGAACAGCCCCTGCCGCAATGCGCCAATGGTAAAAGTTCCCGAGGTCAACGAATCCTCGACCAGCAGGATTTCCATCGGACGACCGACCGCATTTTTCATCATGGCCAGTTCC
>CAZQUW010000111.1:0-17094 GCA_964596215.1 uncultured Planctomicrobium sp.
AGACTTCCCGTTCGTGCCGACGTTTCGGAGATGAAAGGTGTCGCGGTGATTAATCCGGAAAATATAGATCTGCTGATCGTGGAAGATGACGAGGACTATCGCAAAACGGTGGTACGCTGGTTCTTGAGACGCGGTTATCGTGTGCAGGACGCACGCACCGCAGAGGAAGCCGTGGAACGCTGCCAGCGACAGCAGTTTCATGTTGGAGTCTTCGATCTCCGGATGCCGGGGCAGTCCGGATTGGAACTGCTGCAACAGATCAAAACAAGCAGTTACGAGACAGAGGTCATTCTGCTGACCGGTGAGGGCACCATCGAGACTGCAGTCGAGGCCATGAAGCTGGGGGCACTCGATTACCTCCTGAAGCCCTTTCCGCTGGCGGAACTGGAAGGGGTGGTGCAACGTGCGGCCGAAACCTGTACCCTTCGCAAGGAGAATCGCCAGTTAAAAGCGCTGTTGCAGCGATCGCAGGGCCGTCTGGATATGATCGGCAATTCGCCCTCGATGCAGGAAGTCTTCCGATTGATCGAACGGGCCGGGCCCACCGACAAGGCCATTCTGATCCAGGGCGAGAGTGGAACTGGTAAAGAGCTGGTCGCTCAGGCTCTTCAGAAGGTAAGTCTACGGGCCGAGCAGCCATTCGTTGTCATTAACTGCGCGGCACTCCCCGAGAATCTCTTGGAGAGTGAGCTGTTCGGTCATGAACGGGGCGCCTTTACCGGAGCCGTCACTGATAAACAGGGCCTGTTCGAAGTCGCCGACGGCGGCACGCTGTTCATCGACGAAATTGGCGAACTTGCCGGATCATTGCAGGCCAAGTTGTTGCGCGTTCTGCAAGATGGATCGTTGCGGCGTGTAGGTTCGCTCAAGGAACGGCGAGTCAATGTTCGCATTCTCGCCGCGACCAATCGCAAACTTGCCGACGAGGTCAAGGCCGGGCGGTTCCGCGAAGATTTATACTATCGAATCAACGTCTTGTCGCTGGAGTTGCCTCCGTTGCGACAGCGGGCTGATGATGTCGTTCTGCTGGTGGATCATTTTCTTGGCTCGGAATGGAAAATCGACCCCGATGCCTTGCGGGCCATCCGCAAGTACTCCTGGCCTGGTAATGTCAGGCAATTGATCAACGCCATTGACCGGGCGAAGATCCTCGCCGACGATCATCTAATTCGGCTGGATGATTTGCCCCATGATGTGGCGGACGTTTTCACGGCCCCCAGCGACAGCAGCGTTCGTTCTGATGATGATCTCGCATCGATCGAGCGTGCGCACGTGCTGGAGATACTCAAGCGGGAACGCGGCAACAAGTCCTGCGCGGCGCGGGCGTTGGGTGTCAATCGCCGGTCGTTGTACCGACTGCTGGAAAAGTACAACATCGACCCGTCGAACCTGACTTGAATGGAGTCGCGCGCTTGGGGCTACGGAGTCGCAAATCGCGTGTCTGTACGGTTCAAGTTGTAATATTGGCGAAACAGTCGTGGATAACTGCGTAGCGTGAAACGCGATGGTGTATTCACGGCTCGTCCCGGTTGTTCTATTGCTCGTCCATTCTCGTACGGAATCAATATGTCCAAACGGCCCCTAACATGGTTCGTTTGGACTAGGCACTCCGCGCCGCTGCCTGATCGTCGTTCCGCGGCAGGATCAACACAATTTCGGCTCCGGGACAATCCTTTTGTCGCACTCCGATTTGTCCGCCGTGGGCTTCTACAATTCGCTTCACGATCGCCATCCCCAAACCTGTCCCTTTGGTCTTCGTGGTGTAGAAGGGTTCAAATATTCGTGCGGCTTGATCTGGCAGCAGTCCCGGGCCCTGATCGCAGATGCTGGTTTCGAGTGCGGGATGTCCACGCAGTGTCGTTTCGCAGCATTTGACCACAAGCTCGTCACCCTCCTGACTCACATGAATGGCATTCTCAAAGATGTTTCGAAACACTTGCTCGAGGGCCATTGGATCGACAGCACACAACAAGTTTTCCTGGTCCACCTCTTCCCTCAGAGTGAGACGCTTTTTGCATCTCGCGACTTCGAGATTTGCCCAGGTATCTTGCCAGATGCGGTTGAGGGGACTCATTTCGCGATGTAACACAATGGGAGCAGCATATCCCCGTACTTCCTCGTACAAGTGGTGCAGATGGTGCTGGGCACGCTGGATCCGTTCGACGAGTTCCAAGGCTTCGGGTTGATCCTGTAGTTCGTCGACCAATGATTCCAGGCAGGCCTGGCTGCGCTGCAGTGCGTTACGGCTTTCATGAGCCAGCCCCGTCACCATTTGGCCGATGGCCGCCAGTCGCTCGCTCTGCATGGCGCGATGTTCGAGTCGCCGGCGTTCGGTCACATCATGCCCCACTGCCAGTAGCCCGTGCGAGCCTTCAAAATCCCTCAGGAATCGCACGTTCCACAAGATCCACCGTTCGTCGCCCTTCCAGGTACGAATCGGGATCTCTTCTTCATTGGCGCGCTGCCCTTTTTGCAGCCGCTCCAACTGTTGCTCGACACGCAGACGCGGTTCGCGGTCCAGGAAAGCGGAGATCGTCTTACCAACGAGCTCTTCCACCGGATGTCCGGTCAGTTCGGCGGCAAACCTGTTGGCATACGTGATCTGGCGGTCCGGTCCAAGAATCACCACCATGAAGTCGACGGCTTCAATCAACTCCCGGAAGTTCGCCTCGCTACGCTCCTTCGCGCTGCGCAATGCGATTTGCTTTGCGGTCCGGGCTAGGCTGGCTCGCAAGACATCCGGATTGATTGGTTTAATGATGTAATCGGCAGCACCGCGCTGCAGCGCCAGGATTGCACTTTCGACATCCGCATGTCCAGTGACGACAATAATGTCCGCGGCGGGCAAGATTCGCTTCAGGTGGGGAATCAGATCTTCCGCGTTGCCATCAGGCAGTCGGCGATCCAGAACGACGACCGAAATCAGTGTCAAATCTGCGAGAGACAAGGCCTCATTAACCGATGAAACCGCGATGACGTGATGATCGTCCAACTCCAGGATATCCTGGAGATTGGCACGGGTGTCTTCGTCGTCCTCAATCACCAGGATCTGCAACGGTGTGGATTCCAACATACTCTCGATGCTCGCAGGCCTGAAGCCCTTTCGATGTGGTTGAGGAACACGGAACACCCCCCGGTCACTGGGATCATCCATCGGGAGTGATATCGGTCAGACGTTTGAGAATGGCGAGCACTTCCGGCATCTGAAACGGCTTGTAGAAAACGGCGTCAGCGCCCGCGTCCAGGGATCGCCGAATACGTTCCTCCATTTCCTGACGATAGCCAGTCATCAGCACCACACGCGCCTCTCCTGCGATATCGCGGACCTTCTGGTGAACTTCATCGCCAAAGCCCCCAGGCAGCTTCATATCAATCAGTACGACCTGGAAATTGGAACTACCGAGCATTGACAGTCCACGTTCAATGTCGTTCGAAAAGCAGACCCGGTAGCCCTTGTCATGTAAGACGTCGGTCAAGGAATGGCACAATTCGGCATCGTCCTCGACCAACAGCACCAAAGGCTGGCTCGAGGCTTCCTCGATGCCAGGAATTAGAAGTTGAATGTCCAGAGGTTTGGAAAAGACCTTCCATACTCCGTTACGGTGTGCGGAAGCGAGGGTGTCTCGATTTGCATATGCGGTTGTCAAGATGACAATCGTCGAGCAGCAGAGCTCCTTGAGTTTACGTGCCAGCGTCAGGCCATCCATGCCCGGCATTTTGAAATCGAGTAAGGCGATCCCATACTTTTCTTTCGTCGCCATTTCCAGGGCGATGAATGGGTCGGAGGCAACCCCGACGTGGTATCCCAAGTCATTCAGGATGTCACCCAGGTTTTGGCCAGCGTCCAGATCGTCATCGACCACCAAGACCGAGTTCTCAACACTTTGTGGCATATTTTCCCTATCTTCTGGAAACGCATTGACGGCTGTCTTAAGCCACCATTTGGGTCCCGCTTCCATCCGGATCTACTGAACGACTCAATTGTACCAATTCCAGAAAAACAACGTCTGATCGACGTAGATTATATTGTTTGTGCCAGAGTCTCCCAGCGGGCAAGCGCCTCTTTCCGCGGCAAGATTCGTCAATGTTCTCGTGAACGCGAGTGGGCGAGCCGGCCTGGAAAAATGTTCGATCTGTCAGGAACCGGAATTTTGATTACCGGGCGGCGCTGGATCGATTGCAACTGGGAGACGTAAATTGAAAGTTGCTCCCCTGCCCGGAGGGCTAACGACGGATAGCATGCCACGATTTCGCTCGACGATCGAGCGTGAGATCGCCAGGCCCAGGCCAATACCACGTGCCTTGGTGGTGAAGAACGGTTCCATAACTTGATGGAGAATCTCCTGGGGGATTCCAGGCCCCGTGTCTGATACTTGAAAGTTAATCTGTCCATCGGTCTGATTCAGTGCGACTGTCAGGCGACCCCCGTGTGGCATGGCATCTCGTGCATTGTGAATCAAGTTCGCCAACACAATTCGAATTTGGTCCTCGTCTCCCTGAGCTTGCGGCAAGTCCGGGGGGGCGATGACATCGAGTTGAATCGTCTGTGGGAGAGCGGCGTCGTCGATCGCGCGCTTCACACAGGCCTGAGCCGAGAAGACCTTCGAAATGGGTTGTGCCTGCTTCGTGAAACTGGACAGGGCAGCAATCACATTGTCTGCAACTTCTACCTGTTTCTCAATGCGTCGCAGGTGTTCCGCCGATTTTTCCGGAGTTATGTGGCGGGCGTTGCGTAGATAGTACACTGACGTCTTGATGACGTTCAATGGATTACGCATCTCGTGTGCGATGCCGCCGGTGACTTGTCCGAGGGCCGCAAAACGCTCAGAACGCTGCAACTTGGCGAGATACTCTGACTGATAGGCGCTCGTAATGATCGCGAATTCCAAATCAAGCAGTTTCCGCAAGGATCTCAGAGTTGTGCGTAATTCTTCCTGGCTGCTTGTCCAATGGTCTTCCAGCAGACCGACCAGCCTGCCGCGCATGCGAGACAGGGCGGCGTCCGCATAGAGTTGGTCGAGCCCAATCTCCACGTGCCGAAAACCGACTTTCCACCGCCGCATTACGTATTCTTGCTCATACGGACCGCTGAGCAGCTCGCGAACCCAGGCATACAATGTTTGTTTCAGCCGTTCAATCTGAGCTGGTCCGCCGGTAATGACCTTTACGGCTTCCGGAAACTGCTCAATTGTGGCGTAAAAGTCGGCGATGACTGGATCGAGATGCGGCAGCAATACCGCTTGAGCGGCTTGAATGTTCACGGCATCCTCAGGCTGCCATCCGATATATCTCTGTAGTGTCTTGTATCGTTCAACGATCGAAGCTGTGTCCACTTCAAGTCCCTTCCCATCTCTGAATCCAGCGCGGCTGGAGATCTCTGAACGCTTCGATTGCGAGACTTGTCGTCACCAGTTTTTTGTTCAATTGGAATATTTGGCTGGTTGCCAGATCAGGCTCTATCGGCGAGTGAGCTTCATCCACTCTCGTCTGGTGTATTGTTGGCCGTTTTATGGGTTCCGCTTCGTGCATTCCTCGGACAGTTCGTCTTCCATATCGTTCAAGTTGTGTACCACTTGGAAGAATAATGTCGGAATCCCAGTCGCTTGATCAAAAGTCGTTATGTCTAATTCAGCTTCGTGATTGTTATGACTGATATCGAAAAGACAATTGTCGAAATTTACAAGGTTGTAGCCACGACGCCCCGGCACTCACGAATGATCTACTTTCGATATCTGACGGGCCCGAGCTTGCTCTTGATCAATCTTTAAGATCGAGCGACAGATTGCCGCAAGCCGCGTCACAGCGCATCCGTTCCGCGCGCTTGCGCCCAATAAGTGAGCCAAATAGCACGCTGCGAGCCGCAGGTCAATCGAGTTTGATACGTACGATTCAATCCGTGGCGGCTCGTGTGCGGTAAATTGTTCTGAAATCCGGTAGCGGCGAAATGTTTGCAAGTCGCGGCACGTGAACTGCGTGTCGTGCGGACAGACGCCGGGTTGAGTCAGAGCCTCAGTTCCGGCACTGATTGCCCTGAACCTCACGATGTAACCATTCCAGCAAATTTCCCAATTCTGCATCGCAGCATCAGCGCGCCGAACTCGGACGGAATCTGGTTAACACACTGGCTATAGTAGTTCAGATGCTGGAAGATGCTGGAACGAGTGTGTGGTGCGAAATCAGCCGGGCAAATATGCCTGGATCGCCTGAATGTGGTTGAAAGTTTCATTGGCTCGCTGTCAGGAAACAGCAATTTATGAATCAAGCTGCCCCATCTCTGGCCGAAGAACTGTGTGAATTGCAGTTTGCGTCTGGCTGGTCGAATGGTGTCGTCAAAGAACTGGCGGCCATCGCGAAATATGTGGATTTCACATCCGGCTCAACCATTTTTCTGCAAGGTTCTGAGAATCAAAATCTCTATCTGCTGACTGCCGGACGTGTCGGTCTGGATATGTACATTCCCGCTCGTGGTGCTGTGCGGATCTTGACGCTGTCCCGAGGAGAGTTGCTGGCGTGGTCGGCCCTGGTGGGGGATGGGCATATGACGGCAACTGCGACCGCATTGGAATCAGTGCGGGCAATTGCCATTGATGGAGCCAAGTTGCTCGATCTGTGCGACCGGCGGCACGACATCGGTTATCCGGTAATGAAGCGACTCGCCTGGGCCTTGTCACACCGTCTAGTCGCCACGCGGCTGCAGTTGCTGGATCTGTTTGCTCATACCAGCCCCCATGTCATGCAGTTACCGGCCGGGGGGAATTGAGATCATGTCTGCGATTCCGACCACGGGACTGGAGTACTTTCTTCCGAAGCCTCGGTTGCAGCAGCTTCTGGATCTATTGAGAACGCGGGGCTTCGTAGTCGTCGGTCCCACGATCGACCAGGGCGCCATCGTTTATGACGAGTTAACCTCGGTGAGCCAGCTGCCGCAGGGCTGGACCGATCAGCAGGAGCCGGGGTTGTATCGGCTTGAACGTCGCAACGACGATGCGTGGTTTGGATATGTCGTCGGTCCGCATTCCTGGAAACGCTACTTGTTTCCACCCCTGGCGACGGTTTCGGTTGCGAATCGTACGGCTTCCGGCTGGGAAATGACTACCCCTCCAGATCCATCCCCGAAATATGCCTTTCTCGGAGTTCGAGCGTGTGAACTGGCGGCGATCAAGATTCAAGATCGGGTTTTCATAGAGGGGGCATACGTCGATCCCATTTATCGCGCTCGTCGCGAGCAGGCGTTTGTGATCGCCGTCAACTGCACCATGGCTGGTACGAATTGCTTCTGCAGCTCGATGAATACCGGCCCACGTTGCCAGGGCGGTTTCGATCTGGCGCTTACCGAACTGGATGAGGGCTTTTTGATTGAAGTCGGTTCCGATCCAGGGCGCGAGATTGTCGATGAATTGCAGGCTCGCATCGCCGAACTGGAAGAGTCCGCAGCCGCGGAGATGGCTCGTCGACAGGCGGAGTCACAAATCACGAAGCAGCTCGATACGACTGACATTCGCAATTTGCTCCTGTCGAATCTGGAGCATCCGCGCTGGGCCGATGTCGCCACTCGCTGTTTATCATGCACCAATTGCACCATGGTTTGTCCCACTTGTTTTTGCACCTCGGTGAACGAGGTCAGCGATCTACAGGGAGACCATGTCGAACGGGAACGAAAATGGGATTCGTGTTTCAATCTGGACTTCAGCTATATGAATGGAGGCAACGTCCGGAATGATATTCGCTCTCGGTATCGGCAGTGGATGACGCATAAGCTGGCCTCGTGGATTGACCAGTTTGGCAGTTCCGGTTGTGTGGGCTGCGGTCGATGCATCACCTGGTGCCCGGTCGGCATTGATCTGACGGTGGAAGTGGCCGAAATTCGCGGGGAGGAACCTTGAATCCTGCACCTCAGCAAATTCACGAACACTCCGCTGTCGTCGAGAATCCCTGGCTGTGCAAAACCGTGCGGATCGATTCGATCCGCGCCGAGATTCCGGAAGTCACGACGTACGAACTGGCCTTTGTCGATCCCGAGGTCGCGCAGCGGTATCGCTTTCAACCGGGCCAGTTCAACATGCTCTATCTGCCCGGGGTCGGTGAGGTGGCAATTTCCATCAGTGCGGATCCCGCTGCGCGCGAACGCTGGGCGCATACGATTCGCGTTGCCGGAACAGTGACACAGTCACTGGCACGACTGCAGCCTGGTGCCACCATTGGACTACGCGGGCCTTACGGTAATCCATGGCCGATGGCTGAATGTCGCGGGCGGGACGTAATACTCGTCGCTGGCGGGATCGGTCTGGCGCCGCTTCGACCAGTGATCTACGAGCTTCTTGCCAACCGGGCGGAGTATGGCGACGTCACGTTGCTGCTCGGCGCCAGGACGCCGGATGGGCTCCTCTATACTGACGAATATGCGGGCTGGCAGGCAGCCGGTATGAAGCTGATCTCGACAGTTGATCGCGCGTCACCCGAGTGGGGCGGCAATGTGGGAGTCGTGACTTTATTGATTGACCGGTTGGATCTACAAAAACCTGACAACACCGTGCTGCTGACGTGTGGTCCCGAGGTCATGATGCATTTCACCGTTAAGAGTGCTCGCAAACGAGGTATTCCCGAGGAACGCATCTGGCTCTCGTCTGAACGTAATATGCAGTGCGCTGTCGGATTGTGCGGGCACTGTCAGCTGGGGCCGACGTTTGTGTGCAAGGATGGGCCGGTATTCCGTCACGACCAGATCGCACCGTACCTGAAAGTGGAGGGCTTGTAATGGCAGATCGGCCGAAGCTCGCTGTTTTCAAATTTGCCTCCTGCGATGGTTGCCAGCTGTCCTTGCTGGATGCCGAAGATGAACTGCTGGCCGTTGCGGGAGCAGTGGAAATTGCATTCTTCCCCGAGGCTTCCAGCCGCATGTTGCCGGGTCCGTATGATATCGCACTCGTCGAAGGTTCGATTACGACTCCGCACGATGCCGAACGAATTCTGGAAGTGCGGAAGCAATCACGCTTCCTGATGACCATCGGTGCGTGTGCCACTGCGGGGGGGATTCAGGCGTTAAAAAATTGGGGAGATTCCGACGAATTCCTGCGCGCGGTATATGCACGACCGGAATACATCTCCACGCTCGCCACGTCGACGGCGATCGCCGATCATGTGCCCGTTGATTTTGAACTGCGGGGATGTCCGATCAACCATCATCAACTGGTGGAAGTTCTGGCGTCGCTGATTGCCGGTCGCCGTCCGCGAACGCCGACGCATAGCGTCTGTCTGGATTGTAAGCGCCGGGGAACAGTGTGTATCACGGTCGCCCAAGGGATTCCGTGCCTGGGCCCTGTTACCCAGGCGGGCTGCGGGGCTATCTGCCCGGCCTATGACCGGGGTTGCTACGGATGCTACGGACCCGTAGCGCAAGGTAACTCGGAAAGCCTGGGGGAACATTTCGTGTCGACCGGGAGTCGCCCGGTTGAACTTGTTCCTCTGTTTCGGAATTTCAACGGCTACGCGCCTGAGTTTCGGGCGGAAAGTGATCGCCTGGCGGCGCGAGCGGCACAAGGAGACTGACATTGATGTCCGAGACGCGCACGATTCGGGTGGAAGCGATCAGCCGGGTAGAGGGGGAAGGCGCTCTGAATATCCGGACTCAGGATGGCCGCGTGGTGGATGTGCAGCTAAACATCTATGAACCGCCCAGGCTGTTCGAAGCCCTCCTGCGGGGCCGCCCCCTCGAAGAGGTGCCAGATATCACAGCGCGGATCTGTGGCATTTGTCCGGTTGCCTACCAGATGACCTCGGTACATGCCCTGGAGCAGGCTCTCGGCGTGACGATCTCTCCTGAGATCCGTCGCTTGCGTCGTCTGCTGTATTGTGGCGAGTGGATCGAAAGCCATGCCCTGCACGTCCATTTGTTGCACGCGCCCGATTTTCTGGGATATGACAGCGGGCTCGACATGGCCGCTGATTTTCCAAACGAAGTCAATCGCGGCCTGCAGCTGAAAAAGCACGGCAATCGGCTGCTGGAAGTGCTTGGTGGACGTGCGATTCATCCCATCAATGTAGCCGTTGGAGGGTTCTATCGAGCCCCCAGACGCGAGGAATTGGCGGCCCTGATTCCAGATTTTGAATGGGGCTTGCAGGCCGCGGTCGACACGGTGCGCTGGGTGGCAACTCTGAGTTTTCCTGACTTCGAACGGCACTACGAAATGGTAGCTCTCGTCCATCCCGACGAATATCCCTATAACGAAGGGGACGTGAAGTGCTCCGATGGGCGAACTGTGGCCGTCGCTGATTACGAACGCGAATTCGAAGAGGTCCATGTCGCGCATTCCACCGCTTTACAATCGGTTCAGACGGCCGGGCGAAAGAGCTATTTCGTCGGGCCCTTGGCGCGGATCAACTTGGCGCGTGAGCAACTTTCGCCGACCGCGCGGCGACTGGCCGATGAAATCGGCCTCGAGCAGCCTTGTTTTAACCCCTATAAGGGGATTATTGCTCGTGCATTGGAGCTTGTTCATGCCTATGAAGAAGCACTGACAATATTGCGTGAATACCGGCCGTTTCAGCCTAGTCGAATCGCCTATGGCTATCGGGCCGGCTCTGGATGCTGGGCGACGGAAGCTCCCCGCGGATTGATCTTTCACCGTTACTTGGTCGACGAATTCGGAAAAGTGCAAGCCGCCAAGATCGTCCCGCCCACATCCCAGAATCAACTACAGATCGAAGACGATCTGCGCACAATGTTGCCAGGAATCCTCCATGAAACGGATGATCAAGTGGCCTTGAAGTGTGAGAAGCTGGTACGCAGCTATGATCCTTGCATCAGCTGCTCGACCCATTTTCTCAAGATTCGTCGGGAGCAGGTTTGATGGCTCCGGGATTGTGTTTAATCGGAGTAGGCAGCCCACACGGCGATGATCAGGTCGGCTGGAAGGTGGCTGAGGCCGTGCAACTGCTCGCGGGGCCGGACTGCGCGGTGCATAGGGTGGCGTCACCCTTGGAGATCCTCAATCGAATTGATGGAGTTGATTGGCTGGGCATTTGCGATGCTTGTCGCGGATCTGGGATCGTCGGTGATTGGGGGGCCTGGAACTGGCCGGATGACAGAATGATCTCACGTGCGTTTGCCGGAAGTCATGACCTAGGTTTGGCTGCCACGCTACACCTGGCAGCGCGATTGGGGCGACTCCCGCAGCGGGTTACTATCTGGGGCGTTGAAATTGGCGATTGCCAGCCGGGCGACTTGATTACGGCGGAAGTGATGGCGGCGATTCCGTGCGTCGCGAACGCCATCGTCCGAGAAATCATGATTGCACGTTAAGGTCACTATGCATGAAGCCTCACTTGTTCGCACGCTGCTTGCCAAAGTGGCTGCGGTTTGTCTCGAACATCAGGGTGACTCGGTAACCGAGGTCTGTGTCGAACTGGGTCCGCTATCTGGGGTTGAGCCGCTACTGGTACAATCCGCATTCGAACAGCTGGCACCAGAGCACGGTATGGTGACTGCAAAACTTGTCATTACCGAGATTCCACTCGAAGCAAAGTGCCGAGACTGCGGTGCCGTATTTGAAATTCAAAAGTTTCGGTTTCGTTGTGAAATTTGCGAGTCTCCCAGCATTCAAGTTGTGCGTGGTGATGAATTCCGTTTGTTAAACGTCACGATCCGGCAGTCCGCGGATCAAGAGGCGACTGCATGAGTACCCAAACGATTCCCGTCGGTCAGGATATTTTAAGTCCCGCCAGGCAGGCCGCGGCCGAGCTGCGTGCCGAGTTCAGCCGACGCGGGATCTTTATCGTCAATATTGTCTCTTCTCCCGGGGCCGGTAAGACGAGTCTCCTGGAAGCGACCGCCAGGTATTGGTCCGGACAACAGAAAATGTCTGTGCTGGTCGGTGACTTGGCGACCGACCGCGATGCCCAGCGACTGTCCCCACTTGCGCCAACGGTGCAGTTGACGACAGGCGGTGCGTGTCACCTTGAAATGCCCCTGATTAAGAAGGGTCTGGATCAACTTGGTCCAGTTGCGACGGAGTTTCTGTTTATCGAGAATATTGGGAATCTGGTTTGCCCAGCCTCGCACGACCTTGGAGAACACTTGCGAGTTGTCGTGCTCAGTACGACTGAAGGGGATGACAAGCCGGGGAAATATCCCAAGATGTTTCGCACCAGCCAGCTGCTCGTCATTACGAAAACAGACCTGTTACCGTACGTTCCATTCTCCGTGGAGTCTGCCGTCGCCGATGCGCGATTGATTCAACCGGATCTGGAGTCCGTTGCGGTTTGTGCCCGATCGGGTGAAGGCATCGCGGAGTGGTGTGAACTGCTGGAAACGGCCCGTGGTAGAATGGTGGCTACGCGCGATGATGACGCCTCCAGTCGCTAACCAGCAACTCGGACGCATCGCGCGCCGAATTGAGCTGTGGGGAACGGTGCAGGGAATTGGTCTGCGGCCAGCAGTGGCACGACTGGCGGTGGAATGCGGACTCACGGGCAGTGTCACAAACACTCTGTCTGGAGCTGAGATTTCGGTCGAGGGACCGGCACTAATGGTGAAGGAGTTTCTGCAGCGATTGCCCCGCAGTTTGCCCGGAGCGGCCGGGCTCGAGCGGATCACCGTCCATGAGACAGAGCCAGTTGGCATCAGCCGATTCACTATTCAGCCTTCGACCGCGACCGAGAGCATGCTCCGGACACCCGCGCCTCGTGATGCGATTGTTTGCCCCGAGTGTCTGGCCGAAGTAGACGACTCGAGAAATCGGCGGTATCGCTATCCTTTTACGAGTTGTACTCAGTGCGGCCCGCGTTTTTCAATTATCAGTTCGATGCCGTTTGATCGATCCCAAACGGCGATGTCACAATTTCCGTTATGCTCCTCATGTCTGGCGGAGTTCAATAATTCCCGAGACCGCCGATTTCACGCACAGACAATGGCGTGTCCTGACTGTGGGCCGCACGTATGGGCGACAGATCGTACCGGCCGCGAGATCGCCTGGCACGACACGGCATTGTCGAGTGCTACGAGGTGCCTGCGGACCGGCGGAATTGTTGCGATTCGCGGAATCGGTGGGTATCAGTTGCTGTGCGATGCGACCAATGAGCTGGCCGTCTCCCTATTGCGGGAACGCAAACGCCGCCGAGCAAAGCCGCTGGCGGTCATGGTGGACTCGCTGGGCGCCGCTCAACGCCTTGCCGAAGTCGAGGCATCCGCTCGGGAAGCCTTGTTGAGTACAGGCAATCCGATAGTCTTGGTAGCCGCAAAGGCCAGTAATGGCTTGGCGGCGAACATCCACCCGGGGCTTAGTACGCTCGGTTTGATGCTCGCCAGCAGTCCTTTGCACTGGTTGCTGTTGCGTGATACCGGTCGTCCACTGGTCGTGACAAGCGGTAACGTGGAAGGCCAGCCGTTGGAGTTGACGCCGGAGTCGTCGCAGCGGGTACTGGGCGATATCGCAGACCTTTGGTTGCATCATAATCGTGAGATTCGCCATGCTGTCGATGATAGTGTCGTGCGGATCATTGCAGGTCGACCGGTCACGGTGCGGCTGGCGCGTGGTTTGGCCCCACTGCAAGTACCGTTTGAAACTGCAGGTCGAGTGCATACGTTCGCGGTGGGCGGGCATCAGAAGAGCGCGTTTGCCGTGGCAAATGGCGGGCAGGCCGTGCTCGGTCCGCACATTGGCGATCTGGATGGGACGGACACTCGCGAACGTTATGTGCAGCAAGCGAGCCTGATGAATCAACTCTATCGGCTGCATCCCGAGGTGTGGGTTCATGATCTGCACCCAGATTACTTCACTACTCAGTGGGCTCGTTCCCAACCTGGACGGCATGTCGCCGTGCAACATCATCATGCGCATGTGGTGGCAGGAATGATGGAGCAGGGGTGGCTTGGCCGCGAAGTACTGGGAGTCGCGTTTGACGGCACCGGGTACGGAACTGACGGAACCGTCTGGGGGGGAGAGTTTCTCCAGGCCACTGCCACGGGGTTTAGCCGCGTGGCGCACTTGCGAACGTTTTCGCTGGCCGGCAACGAGGCCGCAGTGCGTGAACCATGGCGCGTCGCAATGGCGTTGGCACATCAGGCGGTCGACATTGACGATCCGCATTCCGGTTTGAGTCCCTTCGAACGAGCATCTGCAATACGGATCCGGCAGATCCTGGAACGCCCCGCTCTTTCAACGCGTACCTCCAGCGCCGGCCGATTATTTGACGGAGTGGCTTCCCTCGTAATGGGGATTAAAATCGCGGAATATGAAGGACAAGCGGCCCAATTGCTTGAATCAATCAGCGATCCTGCCGACACAAGTGGCTATTCGTTGCCGATGCGGGGCATTGAAGTCGACTGGCGGCCGATGATCCGCGAACTCCTCATTGATCGCCAGGCTGGCATTGCTCCGGGGACGTTAGCGATGCGTTTTCATCGCGGGCTGGCACTCGCAATAGCGTCAGTCTGTGCACGATTCGCCCACCTGCCGATCGTGTTAGTCGGCGGCGTGTTCCAGAATCGGTTGCTGGTGGAACTCGTGGTAGAGGCTCTTCGCGGGCATCCTCAGCTATTGGGGCTACCCGGTATCATTCCTCCGAATGATGGTGGCCTGGCTGCGGGGCAACTCGCGGTTGGCCTGATGACCGCGACGCGGAATAGAAAGTGCTGAAATGTGTCTAGCCGTGCCTGGAAAAATCATCCGCTGGATCGATCGCGACCCGACGTTTGCGCAGGCCGAGGTGGAATTTGGTGGTGTTCGACGCATCTGCCATATGGCGTGTGTTCCCGATGCGCCTGAGGGGGAGTATGTATTGGTACACGCGGGCGTCGCCATCGCGCAGATTGATGCACATGAGGCACTTCGCGTGCTGTCGGATCTCGCCAAGCTGGACGCGTTTGACGACCACGACGAGGTACCTCCACGATGAAATATGTCGACGAGTACCGTGATCCTGTTCTTGCCCGACAGCTTCTGGCCGAGATTCGTAATCTGACGACACGCCGCTGGGTCTTGATGGAAGTGTGCGGCGGCCAAACGCATGGCTTGTTGCGCAGTGGGATTATGGAGGAACTGGAGGGCACTCTGGAACTGATCCACGGTCCAGGGTGCCCGGTTTGCGTGACCGCGATTGAGTCCATCGATTTTGCTCAAGAATTGGCACTACGACCGGATTGCGTGGTCACCAGTTTTGGTGACATGTTGCGAGTTCCCGGCAGCCGGGAATCGTTACTCGCGGTACGCGCTCGGGGCGGTAATGTGCGGATTGTTTATTCTCCTCTGGATGCAGTTGAACTCGCCCGCCAGAACCCTTCGCAGCAGGTCATCTTTCTGGCTGTGGGTTTTGAAACGACAGCTCCGGCCACAGCCCTGGCCGTGCTGCAAGCCGCGCGATTGAAACTCGACAATTTTACGTTGCTCGTCGCGCATGTCCGTGTGCAACCGGCGATGGAGTCGCTCTTGCGAGCCGACGATTGTCGGATTCAGGGGTTTCTCGCTGCCGGTCACGTTTGCACTGTGTTGGGATTTAGTTCTTACACGGAATTGTCCGATCGCTATCACGTACCGATCGTGGTCACCGGATTTGAACCAGTCGATCTCCTGTCAGGAATCAAGGCTTGCGTGCAGCAACTCGAAGCGGGACTAGCCACTGTCTGCAATCAGTACACCCGAAACGTGCGAGAATCGGGTAACTCGAACGCCGTTCGAATTATGTCGGACGTCTATCAGATCGCTGATCGAACGTGGCGCGGATTGGGGCAAATACCTGCCGGGGGATTGGTGTTACGTCCCGAATGGCGGCAATTCGACGCCGACTATCGTTTCACTCGAATGATCAACTCATTGCCGATTGCCCCGACCGAATGCCTGAGCGGTGATGTGCTCGCGGGGCGAATCAAGCCTGCTGCCTGCCCAAGCTTCGGAACGCGTTGCACTCCTGAAGCACCGCTGGGGGCCCCGATGGTTTCTTCAGAGGGTGCCTGTGCTGCTTATTATCGTCATCGTCGTCACTGCTCCCCCGGGACCGTGTCGTCTGTAGATTCCGACAACTCAGCGAGTGCCACATGACTTTGGAATCGAGCCAGTTCGCGTGCCCATTGCCCCTGTCTGCTGCGGGCGAGCATATCACTCTCGCGCATGGTGAAGGGGGCCGGCTGACACGGATGCTGATTGCCGAACGCCTGTTGCCGACATTGGGAAATACCACGCTCGCGACACTCGGGGATGCCGCTAGGTTGCCGGAGATCGCTGGTCCGCTGGCATTTACGACGGACAGCTTCGTGGTTTCGCCGCTGTTCTTTCCCGGGGGAGACATCGGAACGCTCGCGGTCTACGGAACCGTCAACGATCTGGTGGTAAGCGGGGCCCGACCACGCTGGCTTAGTCTGTCGCTGATCATCGAAGAAGGGCTGGCGTTCTCGGTATTGGATCGCATCATTCGCAGCATTGCGGACGCCGCGAAGATCGCAAAAGTGGAGATTGTCACGGGAGACACCAAGGTCGTGCCGCGTGGCGCCGCCGATAAAATATTTATCAATACGTCTGGTATCGGCGAATTGCTGGAACCCATTCCAGCGGGTCCAGCAGCATTGCAGGTGGGCGACGATTTGATCGTCACTGGTCCGATTGGTCGACACGGCATATCGATCATGGCGTGTCGGGAACAGCTGGGTTTCGAACCTCCCCCGCGTAGCGACTGCGCGCCGCTGACTGCTGCCGCAAACTTGCTTCGTGAAATCGGTTGCCCGGTCCAGGCGATGCGCGATGCGACGCGCGGAGGGGTGTCGGCCGTCCTTCACGAGTGGGCGTTACAGTCGTCCCTGACAATGTCGATCGATGAGGCCTCAATTCCCGTTTCCGCGGATGTTCGTGGGGCCTGCGAACTTCTGGGGCTTGATCCGCTGCATGTTCCGAACGAAGGGACGATGGTAGTGGCGGTTCCCGCGGGTTGGGGCGCGCGGACGGTCACCATGCTGCGTACCTTGGACCTCAGTGCGGGGGCGACGGTCATCGGAAAGGTCGCTCCACGGCGGATTGATCCGGTGATCGTGCGACGTATCATGGGGACAGATCAGCCGCTGGACGAACCGCTTGGAAGTCCGTTGCCGCGTATTTGTTAATTTGAAATCCA
>CAZQUW010000111.1:17194-19591 GCA_964596215.1 uncultured Planctomicrobium sp.
ATGTTTCGTCCCGAGAGCGTGGCGGTCATCGGGGCCAGTGACAAGGTGGGATCGGTGGGCTATGCCGTTTATGCGAATTTGAAAGCGGCGAAGTTTCCGGGACGGCTGATTGCGATTAATCAGCAACATAGTCGAGTTCAGGGCGATCCAGCCTGGCCGAGCCTGGACTGCATAACCGGGCCGCTCGATTTGGTTGTTGTGTGTACGCCCGCGGCGACTGTCCCGGAAATCGCCCGCAGTTGTGGTGAGCATCAAGTGCGCGGAATGATCGTGATTTCCGCCGGTTTTCGGGAGACTGGGGCTGCAGGCCGGCGATTGGAAACCGAGTTGCAGGAAGTTCTACGGAAGTATCCGCGATTACGTTTGATTGGACCCAATTGCCTCGGCGTGCTGGCCCCCCATAGTCGGCTCAACGCCAGCTTTTCGGCGACGATGCCCCGTCCAGGTGGCTTGGCCGTGATCTCGCAATCAGGCGCACTTTGCACGGCGATGCTCGACTGGTCGCAAGATCGTGAGATCGGTTTCTCGGCGTTTATATCGGTCGGTAATATGGTTGACGTCGGGATGGGCGATTTAATCGACTACTTTGCAGCTGATGAGCACACGACGGCATTGTTGCTGTATATGGAATCGTTGAGCGATCCACGGCATTTTATGGCCGCGGCCCGGGCGTGCACCCGCACCAAGCCAATCATTGCGTTCAAATCTGGACGCTTTGCCGAGTCCAGCCAGGCCGCCTCATCGCATACGGGGGCAATGGCCGGAGTGGATGCCGTATATGACGCGGCTTTTCGCCGCGCGGGGATTGAACGTGTCTTCTCGTTCGACGATTTGTTCGATTGTGCGAAGTTGCTGGAAGAGCACCGTGATACATCCGGACCGCGGCTGGCAATTCTGACGAACGCCGGTGGTCCAGGAATCATGGCCAGTGATGCCTGGCTGGCTCAGCGCGGCCAGATGGCACAGCTGTCGGCGGAATCGATCGCTGCATTGAATGAAGCGCTCCCCACGCAATGGTCACATGGAAATCCGGTCGATGTATTGGGTGATGCACCAGCAGAACGGTTTGCGGTGGCATTGGAAGTCGTAGCGCGAGATCCGGGAGTCGATTCGCTGATCGTGATGTTGACTCCGCAGTCGATGACCGATCCCGTGGCGATTGCCAGAACTGTTGCGGCATTTCAAATGCCCGCCGGCAAGCCGCTGCTTGCCGTCTGGATGGGGGGACCGTCGGTCCGCCCGGGGCGTCACATTCTGGAAGCGGCAAAAGTCCCCGTCTATGTCACGCCGGAACAAGCCGTGAATGCGCTCGCTCATCTCGTTTCAGCCGGGCGTCTGCGTGAGCAGGCTGCGCCTTTGTCGCTGATGTCTGCTCCCGGAATGGTGGCGGACTTCGGTAATAGCTTAATCCCGCGCCCCCTGACCGCTTCATCCCAACGGACCGGCCAATGGCGAACTCGATTGGCTAGTGTCACGGGCCTGCTGGGTGAAGTTGCGTCCAAGGAATTGCTTGCGGACTATGGAATTCCAGTTGTCCCAACAGCCGTCGCGCGTTCTGCCATCGAAGCTGCTGATCAGGCGGCAAAGTTGGGCCTTCCGGCGGCATTGAAGATCCTTTCGCCGGATATCTCTCACAAGACCGATGTCGGTGGCGTCGAATTGAACCTTGCGAATCGCGAGGCCGTAATCGCTGCTTACGAAAGAATTGTTGATTCCGTTTCGCGGAAACAGCCTGAGGCCCGTGTCGAGGGTGTTTCAGTGCAGCCGATGGTGACCGCCAGTCGAGGAGTGGAATTATTGTTGGGGGCAACACGCGACGCCATCTTCGGTCCAGTGATCGTTGTGGGCAGCGGTGGAGTGACGGCGGAGATCCAGCACGATCTCTCGATGCAACTTCCCCCGCTCAGCGAACGCCGCGTCACACTCATGTTGAGCGAATTGCGGATTTCCCCAATTCTAAAGGGATATCGCGGGCGCCCTGGAGTCGATCAACAGAAGCTGACGGAAGCCATTCTCGCGTTTTCCCGCCTCGTCGAAGAGCTACCGGAACTGCAGGCTGTGGAAATCAACCCGCTGCTGGTTACCGCAAACGAAGTAATCGCACTTGATGCACGGGTGATCGTTGCTGCGCCGGGTGGCAAATGTGCGACCGCCTATTCGCATCTCGCCGTTCGACCGTATCCCGCGTCGTGGATGCGTGTGGTGACACTGACGGATGGTAACAGGATTCGACTGCGACCAATCCGACTGGATGACGAGGCTCACTGGTTGGAATGGCTACGGCAAAATCCCGAGTCCTGGACGGACCTCCGGCGATTTCCGCACCGTGCCTGCTCGTTGGATTATGATTCAGAAATGCTGGTTGTCGCCGAGGATCCTCAGGGGAGTTGGCTTGGT
>CAZQUW010000112.1:0-19426 GCA_964596215.1 uncultured Planctomicrobium sp.
GAAGGACACGAAGGTTTGGGAGACGCGTCGGACCATTCGAAGAATCTTTGAGTTCCCACAAAGACCGGACGAACCGGCCTCCCGACCCGTCCGTCCCTTCTTCTCTTTCTTCTCTTTCTTCGCGACCTTCGTGCCCTTCTGTTCCAGATCTTTTGAACAGAAGGGCACGAAGGACACAAAGGTTTGGGAGACGCGTCGGACCATTCGAAGGATCTTTGAGTTCTCACGAAGATCGGACGGACTGACGGGCCGGGAGACCCGTCCCACGGGATCTGACGCATCTCCTTGTGGCACTGGAATCTGGGCTCTTTTTTCGCCCCAATGCTGACCTTGACAGAGTTCGAGTTTGCCCAACCGCGTCACGGGCGGCGGGGCGTCGCCGTAACTCGTTATCTCCAAGCAATTTACAATCCAGAAAAGCCGTCAACCCGGTATTGCCCGAGTTTCTCGATCCGGCCTATAATCCCGCCCGCCTCAACCTGCCCCCGGTGCGCCCTCAATGGGAGAACCGGGGATGGGGAGGGGAAGAGTATGGAGTGAAAGACCCCACCCTGGTTGTCTCGACATGGATGTCGGACGGGGTGTGACCGGTCGAGGTTTGCGTGCAGCAGCGCCCGAAAGGGGCTGAGGCTTACTTGCGAATCCCACGGTTGGTGGCGGCGATCGCCGTCCTGTTTGGTCTGTCGTACGCCGTTCTATCCCGGCTGGATGCTCGGGAACCGGTGCCCGCTCAAGGTGCGTACCCAGTACAGCGCCCGCAGCGATCTTCCGACTCAGAAACCGACTCTCCCTCAGCGACCCTGCCTGAAGTATCGGCCGACAAGCCCGCCAGCAAACAGCCGATTTTGATTTCATCTCAGTTAGGTTGGAACTGGCAACCCGCCGATGGCGGCGGCCGCATCCACCTGCTGCGGGGGGGCTGCGTTATTTCTCAGGGCGCAACCCGCCTGGAAGCCGAGCGGGCCGTCCTCTGGGTGCAGTCTGTCAGTCCACGTTCACGCGAACAGCGCGTGCAAGTTTATGTCGAAGGCGACGTGCGCATTGAACGGGGCGAGATGTTACGCACGCCCGAGGTCTTCGTCACCGAACTTCGTTCGACGGCCAGCCTGAAGTTTGACATTGAGACGGCACAGACCGACGAAGCTGCCAACCTGGAAGAGGATGTCGTCTACCGGCGAGCCCGTCAGCGGTGGGAACTGGTCCCCCCCAGGGTGACGAACGACAGCCAGGTCAAGCAGGCTTCCGCCGTGGAAACCGCCGATGCGACCACTTCGAGTTCGGTCATCTTTCCCGATGCGCAGGACGAACAGCCCATCGGTCAGCGACGGTTGCGGTTCTTCCCCCGCAGCAATACGCCCTTCAATGCGTTCAGCTCGGAATCCCCCAACACGATCCCCGCCGAGCAAGTGCTCGTGATCACCGGGGGGGTCAATCTGGTCATCGACGGGATGGCCGAAACGGGCACGATCGATCTGGCCGCCGATCACATCGTGGTCTGGACCCAGGCCGCATCGGGCTTTGATCAACAGGCCACCGAAACGCTGGTGCAGCGCGGTGATGCCCCCCTGCAGATTTACCTGGAGGGCAACATTATCGTGCGGCAGGACGATCCGGTTTCGCGAGCCAAAACGATCACCCGCGCCCAACGTGCCTTCTTCGACATTCGTGAAAACCGGGCCATCCTGCAGAAGGTCGAAGTCAAACTGAAGACACCGAACCTGCCGCTGACGGTGCGTATCAACGCCGAGGAAGTCCGCCAGCAGTCCAAATCATCGTTTCATGCGTTGAATGCGTGGGTCTCGACCAGCCAGTTCGGCAAGCCGGGCTATCGCGTGGGGGCCAGTGATGTCATCTTCGAACAGCGACCCGTCCGCCGGCCGTCCAAGCCGGTCGATTCGCCGATTCAGCAAGTCTCGGGTGAGGAACCGAGTCAGGACACCGGGATCGCCCCGCCCGAAACGGCCCCCTGGATCACGACCTTGAACCCGATCGTGCGTATCGAAGACACGCCGGTCTTCTGGCTGCCCTCCATGAGCGGCACCCCGCAATCGATGAGCACTCCCCTGACCCGGGCGACCTTTGAAAACGACCGCGTGTTTGGTGCCCAGATCCGCACCGGCTGGGACCCCTTCAAACTGTTTGGACGCGAAGCCCCGGCCGGCGTCGACGCCATGTTGCTCGCCGACTATCTCAGCAAGCGCGGACCCGCCGGCGGCTTGATCAGCTCGTACAACATTGAAGACCGCTTTGGCGTCGGGGATGGCAAGGGGCTGATCAACGCCTACATCATTCACGATGACGGCGATGACAACCTGGGTCTGGATCGTCGCAGCCTGGCGCCACCCGATCAGCTGCGTGGCCGCTTCCAGATCCGCGATCGCCAGGAGCTTGGTGACGCCTTCACGTTGCTGACCGAAATCGGCTACATCAGCGATCGCAACTACCTCGAGCAATACAACGAGGTCGAATGGGACACCGGAAAAGACAACGAAACCCTGGCGTACCTCAAACACCAGGACGGCGATACGGCCTGGTCGATCATGGGGCGCGAGAAGATCAATGACTTTGATACCTCCACCAGCTGGCTGCCCAAGGGTGACCTGTATGTGCTCGGCCGGTCGTTCTTCGATGGCCGGGTCAACTGGAGCTCGCACAGTTCGATCGGCTATGGACAATTAAGCCCGGCCACGGCGCCGACCAACCCGGACGACGTCTTTACCCCCCTGCCCTTCGTGGCCGATCGCGAGGGGCTGGTGACGATGTCGCGGCATGAGATTTCCGCCCCGATGAATATCGGGCAGATGAAGATCGTACCGTATGCGCTGGGTGAAGCCGCTTACTGGGCCGAGGATCTCAATGGCGATGATATGACTCGCCTGTACGGCAGCGCCGGCGTGCGGGGCAGCATGATGTTCACGAAGGTGATGCCTGAAGTGCAGAGCTCGATCCTGGGCCTGCGGGGGCTGGTCCATAAGATGGTGTTTGACTTCGATTACTCGTATTCCGATTCGAGTCAGAACCTGGGCGATGTGGCGCAGTACAACGAGTTTGACGATCAGGCGCAGTATCGCTTCCGCAATCGACTGGTTCAGAACACGTTTGGCGGCTTCCTGCCGGAGCAATTCGATCCGCGCTTCTATGCCGTCCGCTCTGGGGCCGCCCACAATGTGACGGCCCCCTATTATGAACTGGTCGATTCGCAGCAGGTCTTGCGCATGGGCTGGCGGCATCGCCTGCAGACCCAGGCGGGCCCGATCGACAACCCGCGCGTCCGGGACTGGATGACGCTCGATCTGGATGCGTCGTACTTCCCGAATGCCGAACGCGATAACTTTGGCGAATCCTTCGGTCTGCTGGGTGGCCGCTATGCGTGGAACGTCAGTGAACGGACTTCGATCCTGGCAAACGGGTATTACGATCTGTTCGACAATGCTCAGCAGCTATGGAACGTCGGCGTGGTCAGCCAGCGCAGCGAACGTGGCAGCATTTATGTGGGCGTGCGGCAGGTGAAGGGGGCGGGACTGGACAGCGAAATCATCACTGCCAGCTACACCTACCAGATGAGCCCCAACTGGGTCTCGACGTTTGGCACCGCCTACGATCTGGCCGAAAACCGCAATCGTGGCCAGTCGCTGACGGTGACCCGCATCGGGCGCGATTTCTTCACCCATTTCGGTGCGACCTTCGACGCCAGCAAGAACAATGTCGGCTTTATGCTCTCCGTGGAACCGCGGTTCATGCCCTTCTCCTCGGGCAGTTCCGCGACCAATCAAATGAATCCCCAAATGGGCTCTTTGGCAGGAAGAGGTTATTAACAATCATGTCCACCACATCGACCCTGGTCCCTCCCGAGAACAAACCCGGCAAATGTCACAAGCCGCGCGCCGCGTGGCGGCAACGGCTGGTCCAGGCCGAACGCGGGATCGGCAACGGTGCCCGACAGGACAGTATCTTCTTTGTCCATATCTTTACGGCCACGCTGATCCTGCTGGCGGGGGGCGTGCTGGGACTGGTCCCCTGGCAGTGGATGCTCGTCGTCAGTTCGCTGATCATGCTGTTCGTCGCGGAACTGTTTAATCAAGCCTTAAAATCGATGGCCCAGGCCTTCGGCGAAGTCGTGCCCGCACCGGTGCAACAGGCCCTGGGCATGAGTACCGCAGCCAGCATGCTGGCGTTGTGCGGCACGCTGGTGATTGCCGGGTTTACATTGGGACAACGCTTCGTTGAGATGCTGGGTTAGTGCGTTGACTGCGGTCGCTGATGACACCCGGCGGACGCTCGGCTGCATTTCAGACGGGTCAGGAGAAACCACATCATGGGACTGCTGGACTGGTTTCGGCGCCACCGTGTTGAGGAGCCAGACATCATCCCGCTCCCTGCGCTGCGGCCGGCGGCCTCAACCTTCTGGAGCGACGCGGTGCACTTCGACAACGACGTGCTCACCGCGACCAGCGGCCGTGGACCACGGTTGCAGCTGCAATTTTCCAATATCAAACGCATCGCCATCCGTACGACCGATGATGGTCCCGGTGCCGAAGATGTCTTCTGGGTGCTCACGACGGACGATTACGTCTGCCTGATCCCCCACGGCGCCGACGGGGAATCGGAGCTGTTTGACCGGCTGTTGAAGTTGCCTGGCTTCAACAATCAGGCGATGATCGTCGCGATGACCTGTACCGAGAACGCGGAGTTCGAATGCTGGCGGGCCGAGACCCCGTGATTAAGAACTTGGACACGACGGTGAGTCGGGTCGCCAGGCACGTCAGAGCCGGTCATAACCGGACTGAAGGACGATTTATTAACCCCCGGGAATTCCCAACATGTCGCGACTCCCTGCGCTCTGGACTGTGCTGCTGGTATGGGCTCCGCTGCTGCTGACTGCGGAAGATCAAATCCTGGCCCCTGGTGCGAAGCCCGAATTGCTGCAGGAAACGGGAGCGGGCGAAGGCCCGGCCTGGCATCCTCAACTGGGCCTGTTAAGCAGCGGCGAAGGAAACATCAACCGGCGCGATCGTGACGGCAAGCGCTCCATCTATCGAGCTCAGGCGGGTTCTAATGGACTGCTGTTTGATCGTCAGGGGCGGCTGGTGATCTGCGAACCCGTCCAGCGGCGCGTCTCGCGGCTGGAAGCGGACGGCACCCTGACCGTCCTGGCCGATCGATACGCAGGCCAGCGCTTCAATCAACCGAATGATCTGACGATTGATTCCCGGAACCGCATCTATTTCTCCGATCCCTGCTACGGAGATCGTTCGCACATGGAACTGGCCGACGCGGCGGGTCGCAAGATCGAAGGGGTCTACCGCATTGACCCGAATGGGACGGTCACACGGATCATCACGCACGAAGTGGACCGCCCCAACGGGCTGGTCGTGACACCCGATGATCGTTATTTGTTCGTGGCAGACAACAACAACGACACGGCGGGGGGTGCCAGAAAATTATGGCGCTTCGACTTACGCCCCGCGGGGACCGTCGACTTCGCCTCGCAGAAACTGATTCACGACTGGAAAACGACGCGCGGCCCGGACGGTATGAAGCTTGATGCCGCTGGTCGACTGTTTGTGGCGGGCGGGTTGAATCGCCCCAATCCACCCCATGAAACGGCCGACTCACCCACGGCGGGCATCTATGTGTTCTCTCCCGCGGGCCAGCTGCTGCAGTTCATTCCCATTCCGCGCGACGAGACCACCAATTGCGCATTTGGGGGTGACGATCTGAAGACCTTGTTCGTCACGGCCGGTGGCACCTTGTGGAGCATGCGCGTCAACACCCCCGGTCGACCGGTCTGGCCTGCTGGCAGCAAATAGGTACGTTCTGGAATGTGGTCTGGTGCTGCTCTCCGCCGCCCGGCGTTCATGCCGCCGGGCTCACCACAACCGCTGATCAAGTTCCCAGAGCCTGGAACCACCTTTCGAAGCGGCAAAATCGCTTTAGCTCTCACTCGCGGATCGTCATGCGCGACCGCTGCAACGCGATTTTCATCGGAACTTCTGCGCCGTTTTCGATGACCCGCTGACGCCCGCCTGCATCAGCCATGCGCTGCTGGTCGATTTAACAACGTTCGGCGGACCGTCTGTCGGTACATTTCGCGCAGAGAAAAAACTGTGGAACAGGATCGTCGCTGGTTTATCACGATGGCAGCCGTGCTGCTGGGCTTTGGGGTCCTGATGGTCCACAGCGCCAGTATCACTTCGCGCCCCACCAACTTTGAACAAATTCACCTGTCACGCCATTTGATGTTTGTGACGCTCGGCTTAGCGCTGGCGGCAATTGCGGCGGTCACGCCCCCGCGGATTCTGCGGTTACTCGCCCCCTGGCTCTTCGCCGCGACGCTCGCACTCCTGGTGCTCGTGCTGGTACCGGGTGTGGGAACTCGCGTCAAAGGAGCCCAGCGGTGGCTGCGTTTCGGACCAGTCTCGTTGCAACCGTCAGAGTTGGCGAAACTTGCCCTCCCGCTCCTGCTCGGGGCCATGCTGCATCGCTACCGCCGTTATCTTCGGGCCTGGGTGATCGGCCCGGTCCTCTTCTGTTTGCCCGTGGCCCTGATGGTGCCCCTGGTGCTGCTCGAACCCGACCTGGGAACGGCCCTGTTCCTCTGCTTCAGTGCGGCGGTCATGCTGTGGCTGTCGGGTTGGCCGTTAAGGAACTTTCTGGCGGGGCTGGGAGCTGCAATTCCGGCCGTCATCTATCTGGTCATCAATAAACCGTACCAGCTGCAGCGAATCACTGGTTTCGTGGCGACGTGGACCGATCTCAATCAAGCTCCGTATCAAATCCAGCAATCGCTGGCGACGCTGGGAGCCGGCGGATTCTGGGGCGTGGGCCTGGGAAAAGGCTGGCAGAAACTGAGCTTTTTACCTGAAGCCAATACCGACTTCGTCTTCGCGGTGATCGGCGAAGAACTCGGCATGCTGGGGACACTCAGCGTGGTCGCCCTCTGGGGGGGCCTGCTGTACTTCGGTCTGCGGCTGTTATCGCGGCTGGAACCGGGCAGCTTTGAACGGACAGTGGCCACCACGCTCTTGATGCAGATCGTCTTTCAGGCGGCATTGAACATCGCCGTGGTCACAGCGCTGGTGCCGCCGAAAGGGATTTCGCACCCCCTGATCAGTTGCGGCGGCAGCAACCTGGTCGTCAGCCTGGTCTCACTGGGAGTGATTGTCAGCCTGTCCAACGCGCCCCGTCGCCCGATCTCGGATCCGGTGTTCGCGGATCGCCGGACGCTGGTTATTAATCGCCGGACGATTAGTCTGCCACCGGCAGCCCCCACCCCCGCCGCTGCCCGGCAGGCGGTCGATAAACCGGCGAAGCCCCCTCGCAAACGGACACCCAGGGCCCCGAAACCCGCCGTGGCCGAGGAACCAGCGGCACCCGCTCCCGAACCGGTTCCGGAACCAGTTCCCGAACCAACCGTCACGCAGTGACCACCCTGCTACTCGAAAATACTCAGCTCGGTCGTCATCGTCGGCGGAGTGCGGAGTGTCTGAAAGATGACGCAGTATCGCTCGGTCAACTTAATCAAGGTCGCCAATTGCTCGGGCGTGGCCGTCGACTGCAATTGAAACCGCAACCGGATCGCGGTGAACCCCGCGGGAACTTCCTTACTCACACCGAGGGTCCCGCGGAAATCCAAGTCCCCTTCGGCAGTGATCGTCCCCCCCTGCACCGGCAGTTCCATTGCCGTCGCCACCGCCGTTAACGTAACGCCGGCGCAGGCCACCAGCGATTGCAGCAGGATCTCGGCAGAACAGGCACCGCTGCCATCGCCCCCCGCAGCCGGATGCAATCCGGCGGAGACCATTCCGCAGGGAAGCTCTAAGCGGCAGGTCTGGGAGCCGACCCCCAGCTGGCCCTCTGCGATCAGCGTCTTCAACGCCGAGGCGGGTTCGTTCCGGTAACGCTCCTTAAACGGAGCCTGGACAGCACGTAATTCAGCGGTATTCACGGGGGCTTCACCTTGCAGCTGGGGACACAAATCGTCTCCCGGAAATTGTATCGTGGAACGGGTCTCCCGGCCCGTCCGAGCCTGTCACAATCCGCCTGGTGCATGCTCTTAAGGCCTGGCAATTTGCTCCATCCTGAAATTGCCGGACATCAAAGCATGAAACACGGAACCGTGTGCTGCGCGAAGTTCGCGAGGCATCACAATTTATGACTTCCGTTGTGAGTTGCTCTGACGGGCCGGGAGACCCGTCCCACGGTTTCGTCCGCGAATCGCTCAATTCAACGACCAAGTGTTGTTCTCACACATACCTCGGGGATAAGATCAACGGCCGCCGTCCGACCACCAAACGACCCGCCAACCCTCGAGGCCCCTGAGTGGACCAGCTCCGTAAGATCCTCCAGAAATACTGGGGATACGATCATTTTCGTCCGCTGCAACAGGAAGCCATGTCGGCCGTGCTGGAAGGCCGCGATTCGGTGGTCGTGTTGCCCACGGGTGGTGGAAAATCTCTCTGCTTTCAGGCCCCTGCGGTCCAGTTACCGGGGCTGGCGGTTGTCGTTTCCCCGTTGATTTCCCTGATGAAAGATCAGGTCGATGCGCTGACCGAATGTGGGGTTCCCGCCGCCTGCATTAACAGCAGCCTGACCCCAGCCGAACGCCGGCGTGTGGCCGATGATGTCAGCAGCGGCCATCTCAAACTCCTGTATGTTGCCCCCGAACGGCTGTGTGCCGAGCAAACGCGGCAATTCCTGCAGCAACAACAGATCTCCTTCTTCGCCATTGACGAAGCCCATTGCATCAGCAGCTGGGGCCATGATTTTCGACCCGAATACCGCACGCTGGGACTGTTAAAGCAGGATTTCCCCGGCGTGGCCATTCATGCCTACACCGCCACAGCCACCGAACCGGTCCGCGAAGACATCGCCCGCCAGTTGAATCTCGACGACCCGATCTTCCACGTTGGCTCGTTCGATCGTCCGAACCTCGTCTATCGCGTCCACTCACGCTTCGATCAGCTGAAACAAGTCCGCGAGATCCTCGATCGTCATCAGGGTGAAGCGGGGGTCATCTATTGCATCCGCCGCGCCGATTGCGAGGAACTCTCCGCGGCTTTAAATCGCGCGGGCTTTCATACGCGCGCGTACCATGCCGGCCTGTCGGACGCCGATCGCATCGCCAATCAGGATGCTTTTCTGAAGGATGAAATTGAAACGATTGTCGCCACGGTCGCGTTTGGGATGGGCATCGACAAATCCAACGTGCGGTACGTCATTCATTGCGGGGCCCCGAAATCGCTCGAATCGTATCAGCAGGAAAGTGGTCGCGCGGGTCGTGACGGACTGGAAGCCGAATGCGTTATTCTGCACTCCGGGCAGGATTTCATGCTGTGGCGCAAGATGCAGAGTGACCTCTCGGGGGACGCTGCTGCGTCGGCTGAGACCACGCTACGTGCGATGCAGGAATTCTGCGGGGGGGCCTCCTGCCGGCATCGCCATCTTGTGGAATACTTCGGCCAGGAATATCCCGCCGAAAACTGCTCCGCCTGCGATGTCTGCCTCGACGAACTCGATCTGGTCAGCGACGCGCTGATTATTTCCCAGAAGATCCTGTCGTGCGTGGTGCGTCTGCAGCAGAAATTCGGGGCTGACTACACGGCCCAGGTGCTGCTGGGCTCGAAAGAGCAACGGATTCTCGAAAATGGCCACGATCAATTGAGCACCTACGGGCTGCTGCAGGACAACGGCAAGAAGGATATCCGCGGCTGGATCGAGCAACTCGTCGGCCAGGGATTTTTGACTCGGGAAGGGGAATTTCAAGTCCTGCAACTGACAGCGGCCGCGCGTGCCGTGCTGAAGGGGGACATCACTCCCAAGCTGCTGCGGCCGGCCGAGAAGAAGCAGAAGAAGGTCTCACGAGCCGAAACCAACGCCTGGGAAGGGGTCGACCGCGGCCTCTTCGAAGAGCTCCGCAGCCTGCGCCGGCAGATCGCTGAAACGCGTGACTTACAAAGCTTCATGGTCTTCAGCGACGCCTCGTTGCGCGATATGGCCCGCCTGCGACCGACCACGATTCCTGCCTTCCATTTAGTGAACGGTGTCGGCGACAAAAAGAGTATCGACTATGGTGAGCAGTTTGTCGCCTGTATCGCGAAATACTGTGTCGCGCATGGCCTGCCCGGTGACGTGTCTGCAGGCGCAGCTCCGCCCAAACCGAAGCCCGTCGAAACGACCGAGCCCAAAAGTGTTCCCGCAGCGCAAAGCCGGGCCTACGAACTGTTCCGGAAAGGTGAATCGCTGGCCGAGGTCGCAGCGCAACTGAACCGCGCGCCGGCGACTGTCGGTCAATATCTCCAGGCCTACATCGAAGCCGAACAGATCACGGACCCCACCCCCTGGGTAGCCCCCGACCTCCTCGCACGCATTCGTGCGGCCGCGCATCAAGCAGGTGTCGAGCGGCTCAAGCCGATCTACGATCATCTCAGCGAAGAAGTGTCGTACGAAGAAATCCGGATCGTGGTGGCGTGCCTGAGGAATCTGGCGGCTGCGGAATAAGTCCGAGTGCTTGGTCAACGCAGGAGTCTCGGATGGTGTGCCACTGGCTCGGCCAGTGCCGCATGTCATTGGACTCGCAAAAAGCACTGGCAGAGCCAGTGGCACACCAATTCTTGGCTTTGACCGAGCACTCGCCTATCAGATGCCTTTCGGCCCCCGTGGGGTGCAGACCGTTAAATCGGCCCTGTTACGCGTCTCGCGACAACCGCCCTGGCCTTGCCGGAGACCCGGGCGAAGATCAATACGCCGGCCTCTTTACCGGGCAAATCCAGTTGCTTACGCAGGCGATCAATTTCCACGGGAATGTGCCGGCATTTGATTTCCAACTGACCGAAGGGGGACGTTCGATAGTAGGCCCGAACATCCTTGGGATTGTTGGACAACTCCGTTTCCACCTCAAAGGCCCGGACAAACGCCGACTCGACCAGCGAATCGCCGGTCAGGTATTCTTCGGCATCATCCAGGCGAGCCAGGCCCAAACGCTCGGCCAGCAAATCGACCAGCCCGGCGCGGACGATCGCCGGATCAGGATCAAACAGATAGCGCCCCAGCGGGCGGATGTCGGCAACCGCTTCCATCGGCTCACCCGCCAGCGTCTCGCCCGACGGTAACGCGGTGGCCCGCCACGGCTTTTCCCCTGCCAGGCGGCCAAACCAGACGGTGGCTTCCTTGCACTCGCCGTGAACACTAATCAGCTCGATCTCCACGTCATTAAACTTGCCCCCGAAGTTGGCGGCCGGACTGAGCTTGATCGCGCCGCCGTTAAATTCACGGGTCCAGTTCTGCAACTGCTCCAGGCCCGGGACATAGTCTTCGATCCGGACCGCGCGCGTCGCCTGCGTCACGCGGCGGTCAGGATCGACGTGCAGCCATCCCGATCGGTCGGTCAAATCCTCCGCCCGCGCACACAGGAACAATGGTGAGCGTTCCGGGGACAGGATTGCCGCGTTCCACTTCGCACGCAGACTGCAGGCCGGATTGGTATCCACTGTGACGACATCGCAACCACTGCGGGCCAGCGCCGCGGCATCCGAGCCAATTCCGGTGCAGAAATCCCAGACCAATCCCCGGAACCGAGCCGACTTGTGTACGGCGACCAGTTCACTCGTGCATTGCTCCAGGCCGACTCGATCGAGCCACAGCTGATCACCCAGGGCAAACTTGGCGAGGGCCTTCTGTCGCAATTCTTGCAGCGAGATCGCCGCACGTACGAGTGTTTCCGGAAACTCCTTGCGTAACCGGGCCTGGACCTGCAGTTCAGTTCCCGCGCATTCCTGCAGCCGGGCAAAGATGGCAGGCGTCTCGCGCAGGGTCCACAGCGTTTGCCATTCGCGCCAGTCAATCGTGGGGTTGGATACCGGGCCCATGCAGCATGATTTCGAGAGAGATTAACGTAGGTCAGGCGGTGCCTGACACTGTTGCCGACAAAACGCACTTCACGACCGTCGGATCACGCGACCACTCTTCCGTCGTCAGGCACAGCCTGACCTACATTGGTGCGATCAGCGGATTTGGGGGTGATGTTAGAGTCTTTGACCGCGAAGTGCGAATTGCCCCCGCGCAATAATCCCTGACAGACCGCGCAAGTTGAGGTCTTTACCTGCAACTTATCACATCAATATATACACCTGTTAATAGTGTGTTGAACGCACCCACAGACCTGCACAGCCCGCAAATTCCTTAAAATTTGCCATTTCGACCTGGAGAGGAAAAATCGACAGTTTGTCTGCGCGATTCCGGCAGACGGAACGCCGCGAACATTGTTTGATTAAGTGCGGGCCATCGCAACTACCAGGTGACATCTCGTCGACCTGTCGAATTTCGCCGTTCGGCGAATTGCGAATCAGATCTCAGCCGTCCGTTCTCAAAACCAGTATGCCCCGCCCAAATGTTGATTCGGGAACCGCGACTATGTTGCTGCATATCGTTACGCTTCATCAACACCCCCGCGTCCTTACGTTAGGCGACCAGCTGTGCTTTTTGTTGACCGCATTGATCGCCTACGCCTTGTCGCCACCCTGGGTGATCGCGATGTTTCGGGTCCTTGATGCTCCTTTTTGGTTCATGAACGCAATTGCTTTCTTTTATGCGCCCCTGACCTGCGCTCGCAGCAATTCGGAGATCATCGATACCTTTTACCACGGCTACCGGATCTTGCTAAGTCCTTGGCTATCGGGAGTTTAGACATTTCTGTTGCACTCTGACCGCCTGCTGAGTTCGACTTCATGAGCGGCCCGGTCCCATCCGCCGGTTCTGCCGCGGAAATCGGCGAACCTCGCCCTGGAGCCCTGTGTCAGCCTGCTCTTTACGAATCGTGCTCCCTCCCCCTACGATACCGGCCACCAGTGCGTGCGCGGGCGACGCACCCCTTCAAATGCGATCATTCGCCGCAATCGTTTATCCAAAATAAAGTTAGGCTGATTTCAGCCGGCAGATATTTGTTCGCGGACCCGGCTGAGCCCCCTCGTTGCGGGCCGTCTTGTTCCGCCCCCAGTGAAGTGTGAGAAGCCTGTCATGTTCAATGTGTTGTGTCGGGATAACCTGTCAGTCGCCGGTATCAAGCTGCTGCAGGACACCCCAGGTCTGAATGTCATCGTCAACAACGAGAAAGCCGACAAGCTGGGCGCAGCGGGAATCCGCGAATTGTTGCGCGACGTCGACGGCGTGATCATTCGCTCGGACACCAAGATGACGCCGGAGATCCTGAAGGATCAGCCGCGTTTGAAAATCATCGTCCGGGCTGGTGTCGGTGTCGACAACATTGATCTGGATGCGGCAACCCGGGCCGGTATCGTCGTGATGAACACGCCGGCGGGGAATACCACCAGCACCGCCGAACATGCCGTGACCATGATGATGGCCATGTCACGCTACATCGCTCCCGCCGACGCCAGTATGAAGGCGGGTAAGTGGGACAAGAAAAGCTTCACGGGAACCCAGCTGGCTGGCAAAACACTGGCGGTCATCGGCCTCGGGCGCATCGGGCAATCAGTGGCCCGCCGGGCAATCGGCCTGGAAATGAAGGTGGTCGGGTATGACCCCTTCCTCTCCATCGAGAAAGCGGCCGAGCAGGGAATTACGCTGTATCGCGACATCGACGAACTGCTGCCGCTGTGTGACTACCTGACCGTCCATACTCCCGGCGGATCGGAAACCAAAAGCCTGATCAGCGCCGAGCGGATTGCCAGGATGCGCAAAGGGGTGCGGCTGATTAACTGTGCCCGCGGCGGCATCATCGATGAAACGGCCCTCGCCGATGCCCTCGATTCAGGCCACGTCGCCGGCGCGGCGCTCGACGTGTTCGAGACCGAACCGTTGCCCGCGGATTCCCGCCTGCTGAAAACCAAGAACCTGTTGACGACGCCGCATCTGGGTGCTTCGACCGAAGAAGCCCAGGAATCGGTCGCGATCGAAGCGGCCGAAATCATTTCCGGCTTCCTGATCCGCAACGAAGTCCGGCACGCCGTCAACATGGCACCGATTACCAGTACCGAAATGGCCGACATGAAGGCCTATCTCGATCTGGGTCGTCGGTTGGGTATGCTGCTCGCCCAGCAGAACAAGTCGACCGGAGTCAAATCGGCGGTCGTCAATTATCGCGGTGAAGCCGCCTCCAAGAAGACGAAGTTGATCACGAACGCCTTCGCCTGTGGACTGCTCGAATCGGCACTCGATGAAAGCGTCAACATCGTCAATGCCGAACTGCTGGCGCGGGAACGGGGCATTGAGATCACCGAAACGACCTCCACCGAGCCCTCTGATTTCCACACGGTGGTGCAAGCCATCGTGCAGACGGACAGCGGCGAACTGACCGCCTCGGGCACGATCTTCGGCAAGCAGTTCCTGCGACTGGTACGGCTCGGAAAGTTTTCGATCGATGCCTACCTGGACGGCACCATGCTGATCTACCGGCACCGCGACGTCCCGGGTCTGATTGGCTACATCGGCCAGATCTGCGGCCGCTATCAGGTCAACATCGCCCACATGGCCCTGGGTCGCCTGCAGAATTCTCCCGGTGGCGATTCGGTCGCGGTCTTGAACCTCGATAGCGAACCTTCGAACGAAGTCCTTGACGAAATCAAGAAGCACCCCGAAGTGACGGGTGTCGAAGTGGTAAAACTGCCCAAGGCCGGCGCGGCGCTGCCGTGGCTGGTTTCGAAGTAGGTTTTTGATTTCAGTTTCACACTCCGCCACCAGCAACTGCTCACGGCAATTGCCTGAGCGGAGCGTGAAACGGATTCAGGCCCGGTCCTGCGAAGGCGTGCTGCTCGCGGCGCGATCACGACATTCTCCATGCAAATCCTCCCCGTACTCGACTTGCTGCAGGGCGTCGTCGTACGGGGAGTTGCGGGGCGCCGTGAGACCTACCGCCCGATTGAGAGCCAGATTTGCGCGTCAGCCGAGCCGCTGGCCATTGCCCGCGCCTTTCGAGATCACTTTGGTCTCGATCGACTCTATGTGGCCGATCTCGACGCCATCCTGCATCACCGGCCAAATCTGGATATCTACCGCCAATTGTCGCAGGACGGGTTCACGCTGTGTGTCGATGCCGGCGTTCGTGATCTGACTGCAGCAACTACGGTGTTGCAGGCCGGGGCGGCCTCGGTCATTGCGGGGCTGGAATCGACTCCGCTGCCGGCAATGCTGCAGGGACTGGTCGCCCACTGCGGGCCGGAACGAGTCCTCTTCAGTCTCGACCTGCAGGGGGGACAACCGTTAGTGGGAGCAGGCGCCTGGTCGGGAATGACACCGCAGTGCATCGCGCAGTCAGCCATCCAGCACGGCATCAAACGCTTGATTGTGCTGGATCTGGCTCAAGTGGGGATCGGCGCCGGGCTCTCGACCCTCGAGCTGTGTGCGGAAATTCGCGCGGCGTATCCTCACGTGGAACTGATCACCGGGGGGGGCGTCCGCAATCGGGCCGATCTGCAATTGCTTGCCGCCGCGGGAATGGATGGCGTGCTGATCGCCTCGGCTCTGCACAACGGACAGTTGTCGCGGTGCGATCTGGAATGCATCTGATGCCGGTCGCTCACGTGGAACCGGCACCCCGTCGGCCTGGCGGAACTCCCCCAGGCACCTCGTCAGCAGCAATCTTCTGTAAATTCTTCGTGAAGAGCGTGCAGGCATTCGTCTGCCGCATGGTCATTCGGGGTCGACCAGCCCGTCATCCGCCGGTTCTATTCGGCGGTTCGTGCCTGTTGTTCCACATGTGCCACCCCAGATAGTATACATTTCTTCTGTGTCATGGCGTGCTTGATTCCCCTTCCGTTGTCGATCAGAATAGACAGGATCGCCCACTTTACCTCTTGATGCTCATAATCGATGGAATTCATCCCTTCGACAAGGTTCGATATTCGGCCGGACGAGGGGATCGAAGCGGGTGAGCGATCACTGTCGGCCTGTTCGGGTCGGTTTGATAATGAGGTAAGCCCCGGCGCCTGGGGTCTGTGTTTTCAAGGAATTTCGAGCACTTATGATTAAGCTTCTTCCAGGACAAACAGTTGGCATCGACCTCGGAACAACTTATTCCACGATTGCACAGATCAACGACAAGGGTGAACCGGTATCGCTCTTGAATACCGACGGTAAGAAAATTACCCCGTCCGTCGTGTTGCTGGGTGAAGATGGCCACGTGCTCGTCGGGCCGTCGTTTGAACGCATTTCGCTGGAACCGCCCGATCACGTGGTGGAAGCCGTGAAACGGCAGATGGGCAACAAAGACTGGTTCAAGCTGTATCAGAATAAGAAGCTGACGCCGGAGTTCATTTCGGCCCTGATCTTGAAGAAGCTGAAGCAGGACGCCGAAAAGCAGATCGGACCGATCGCCAATGCGGTGATCACCGTCCCCTACTACTTCAACGATGTCCGACGCAAGGCGACGCAGGACGCCGGCCGCATCGCGGGTTTGAATGTCATTGACATTATCAATGAACCGACGGCAGCCACCCTGTGTTATGCCTGGCAGCGCGGCGAACTGGGGCGCGCCGAAGGCCGCGACATCGAACGCACGATCATGGTCTATGACCTGGGTGGTGGTACGTTCGACGTGACGGTCGTGCGCTACACGCCGACATCGTTCCGCGTGCTGGCCACCGACGGCGACGTCATGCTGGGCGGTCTCGACTGGACGCGCCGGATTGTCGATCACGTCTCCGAACAGTTCGCCCGCAAGTTCGGCGGCGCCGATCCGCGCACCGAACCGGAATCGATGCTGACCCTGACCGACGAATGCGAAAAGGCGAAACGGACCCTCTCAACCAAGGCCCAGGTGCCGATCGGTGTCTATTTCAAGGGAAAATCACTGACCATCTCGATGACCCGCGGGGACTTCGAACGCATCACGTCCGACCTGATGCAGCGTACGAAGGACACCACGGAACTCGTTATGCAGCAGGCCAACGTCAAACCGGGCCAACTCGATGAAGTCGTGCTGGTGGGTGGTTCGACCTACATGCCGATCGTCGAAACGATGCTCCGCGAAGTCTGCGAACGTGAGCCCTCGCGCGAACTCAGCCCCGAAGAAGCGGTCGCCCAGGGTGCCGCCATCCATGCGGCCATTCTGGAAGCACGGGCCACAGGTGGTGAAAGCCGCATGGCCAAGAGTGTCATCAACCGGTTGCGTTCGGTCAGCGCTGTCGACGTGAATTCCCACTCACTGGGAGTGGAGATCACCGATCCCAACGACCGCAAGCGGAAAATGAACTACATCATGATTCCGCGCAACACGGCAATCCCCTGCATGGTCAACCAGCGGTTCTCGACGACCGTGCCGAATCAGCAACGAGTCCACGTGAAGCTGCTGCAGGGGGAAACCCAGGACATCGATGCCTGTACGCTGATTGGTGATTTCCGGATCCTCAATCTGCCCCCCAACCTGCCGGCGGGATCGCCCGTGGAATTGACCTACAAGTACGACGCGAACGGCCGTATCAATGCCACCGCCCGCGATTTGATTGGCAACAACGAAGCTGCCACACAGATCGTCCGCGACAGTGGTCTGACGGAAGGCAATGTGGAAGACGCCTTCGAGACTCTCACCAAGCAGTACACGGTGGAATAAACGGGGATCGGATCGCAGAAGTTGCAGCGCTGCTGAGGTCTGCGTCACGGCGTCTGAACCGCTGGCCTGCCCGCCGCAGGCAAGACCGTCTGCCTCCTGACCGATGCAGCGAGAGAGAATTCAGTCTCGCGGGGCTGCCGCGAGCATGAATTGAATGGGAAGTATCGTTACACTCTCGGAGGGTGTCGCTGTACGTGATTGCCCGTGCCAGATGTTCTCGGATTCTGGCCAGGGACCTGATAAACGCTAACCACACCGCAGCGTCGGTTCAGAACCGCTTGAAATACCGCGGCGCTGAACTTCCCCAACCGGATTGGTCAGGGTTTCTAAGACCGTGCTGGAATCGCAGGGAGTGTCCGCATGTCTGCCGGAGAAATCGACGTCTACAAGGAGTGGCTGGGCATCCCCGAGGGTGATCGTCCGCCCGATCATTACCAGTTGCTGCGGCTGGTGCAGTTCGAAGATGATGTCGAAAAGATCCGCAATAACTACAAAAAGCTGAACGGTCACGTCCGCAAGTACGCCGCCGGTAAGTATTCAGTCCGTTCGCAGGAACTGCTGAACGAGCTGGCCAAGGCCATGCTGTGCCTGACCGACGAAGAGCGCAAGCGGGAATACGACGTCAGCCAGGGTCGCGAAGTCGAGCCGGAAGAAACGACCGGCCGCCGGCCGCTGGAAGTCATTCTCAGTCAGAAACAGCTGATCAGCCAGTCACAGGCCGACGAAGCGCGCAATCACTCGCAGAAGACGGGTCTCGATATGCGCGACGTGGTCGTGCAATTGAAGATGGTCGATCAAGCCACAGCGACGCAGGCCTATGCCGAAGAACTGGGGCTGCCGTTCATCGACTTGACCGATCTCGTTCCCGATGACAATGTCCTCGACCAGGTCCCGAAGAAACTCGTCAAACAGCACTCGATCCTCCCCTTGTTCGTCGACGACGATGTGCTGCTGATTGCCTGCACGCACCCCCCCGATCCCGATCTGGAAGAGGAACTGCGACTGCGGTTGAACCATCCGGTCCGCGCCGTGCTGGCGACCCCGTTGAATATTAACCAGGGGATCGCCAAGTACTACGCCCCCGGTGCCCGCAACGAAACGGTCGAGGCGGTGTCCAAGGGTGGTAAGACGACCAAGGGGACCAAGTCCTCATCGTCCTCCGCACCGGCGAAGAAGGAACCCAAGAAGGCCCTGACGCAGCTGACTCCGGAAGAGCTGAAACAGCGTCAGACGATGGGAATTCTGGCCTTTTGCTGGACCGTGATCCCGTCCGGGCTGATTGACACTTACGTCATCCCGGACGGTTTTAAGTTGATGGGGATGTTCTGTGTGACCTTGTTCACAGTTCCCATTGCGGGCTATCTGCTCTGGGCGAAGTGCTACAAGCGGTAACGGACGCTGGCACATCAGAGCAGTGGGATTCCGGTCATATCGAACGGGAGAGAGGCCTCCGGGCCGATCCGCGCCGCTTCGAAACCCGCGTTCGAGCAGCATTCCCCGTCAGGCGTGACAGTAGTGCCCTGCCAAACCCCAGAAGTGGGGTGCCACTTCTGGCTCAGCCAGTGCCGAGTGCTTTTGACTCACCAATAGCACTGGCAGAGCCAGTGGCACCCCATCCTAAATCAAAAGTCGACCAAGCACGGCTCGAATTCGGACGCGGATCTGCGCGCCAGTTCGCGGGCGCCAATCGAGACCTGTACTTTCATAAGTACTGTCTGATTCGAATCTTGGGGTGATCTGAAACGCATCAGGCAGCCAGAACCGAGGTCCTCGGGTGCTCCGGCCGATTGGGTGAGCGACGTGGGTGGCGGATAAAACGGGGGTGGGGAAAACGGTCAATCAAAGTCCCCGCGACCGAGACGC
>CAZQUW010000113.1:0-13187 GCA_964596215.1 uncultured Planctomicrobium sp.
TCGGTGCAGATGGGCTTCCTGCCGACCGAACGACCCAATCTGCCACCGTTCCAGTTCTACGATTTTTACGAGCCGGCTCAACATGTCGGTGGTGACTTCTTCGACTACATCAAGCTGCCCGATGGCAAACTGGCGGTAGCCGTGGGTGACGTGGCCGGAAAGGGAGTCCCGGCGGCACTCCTGATGGCTCGGCTGTATTCGATGACGCGTTACAGCTTGCTGACCTCCCCCACGGCGGCCAGCGCGGTCACCGATTTAAATGGCAGCATTTCATCCAGCGGCCTCGGGCATCGGTTTATCACCTTCGTGCTGGCCGTACTCGATCCCAAAACGGGAAATGTCTCGATCGTCAATGCGGGCCATCTTCCCCCATTGCTCCGCCACGCCGATGGCACCACCGAAGCCATTCATGGAGCAGATTCCGGCCTGCCGCTGGGCGTTTCCGGTGATTGCGTTTACGAACAGACCGAACTCAAGATGCGGCCGGGGGAGAGCCTGTTCCTGCTGACGGACGGGCTGACCGAGGCCATGAATCCCTCGAACGAAATCTATTCGTTCAAGCGCATCGTCGATTTCCTGCAGAACCAGAGTGGTTCCGTCGAACATCTCGGCGAAGCCCTGGTCGCTGATGTCGACAAGTTCTGCGCAGGCCGGGCTCAACGGGACGATATCTGCCTGGTTTGCTTCCGCCGCACTGAAGGGGATAACGGACAAAAATAGTCCGCAGATCTGAAAGCGGGATATTCCCAGGCGATCCAGCGTTTGTAACCAAATAAAAGACAAGGACTTACAGCGGAACATTCCCGCGAGCTGCAGGATTCGCTACGGGGGCGGAAGCGCTGGCTTTCCCGAGCCACAAACACAAACTGCCGTACTTTGCGCGATGCATGCGAAGCGTTAAGTCTATTCCAATCAAGGTGTTACGGGCCACGGACGGGCCTGGAGACCCGTCCCGCAACCAGACTGGCACTAAACAACCGGAATCGGGGCAACGGCAGCGACTTCTGCGGCCGCGATCTCCGCCGACTTCTCCAGGGCCGCTCGGGCCGCCGCCTGGGCCGCTTCGGCTTCTCGCAACTGTTCCAGATGCTGCGACAACATCCGCACCAAATCGGGCAGTCCCTTGCCTGTCACCGCGGAGATATTGAAGACCGGCCGGTTCACTTCCGCCCGCAGCTTCTCCGCAACTTCCGCCGAACCTGGCAACTCGGATTTCGTCACGACGATGATCTCGGGACGATTCAGCAGCGTCTCGTCGTACAGCCGCAATTCTTCACGAATCGACACATAGTTTTGAATGGGATCGGACTGATCAGCGGGATCGGGCTCGACCAGGTGCACGAACACCCGCGTGCGTTCCACATGCTTGAGGAACTCGTGTCCCAGACCGGCTCCGGCATGAGCCCCTTCGATCAAGCCGGGAATATCGGCCATCACGAATTGCGCTTCGTATCCAGACTGCACGATGCCCAGGTTGGGATACTTCGTGGTGAAAGGATAGTCGGCGATTTCCGGATGGGCTCGTGACAACCGGCTGAGCAATGTGGATTTGCCGGCATTCGGCTTGCCCACCAGACCGACATCCGCAATCAGCTTCAATTCAAGGGCAATCTGGCGATCTTCGCCGAGATATCCCCGCTCGAATTCACGGGGCGCACGATTGGTGGAACTCTTGAAATGGGTATTGCCGTAGCCCCCCTTGCCGCCGTGGGCGGCAATCAACGAGTCCCCTTCGTGATCAAGATCCTTGAGGATATGGCCACGTTCTACGTCACGGACGACGGTTCCGACCGGCACATAGATGACCAGACTGTGTCCGTCCTTACCGTGCTTATCGGCCCCGGTGCCGTTCGAGCCGCGTTCGGCACGCCAGTGCTTCTGACCAGCCAAAGCCGCCAGGCTGTCGACGTTGCTGGCGGCAATCAGGACGACATTACCACCATGCCCGCCATCGCCACCGTTGGGCCCCCCCTTGGGGACTTTGAACTCACGGCGGAAGCTCATGGCGCCGTCGCCACCGTCACCACCCTTAACGTAGATTGTCACTCGATCCACAAACATGACTGAACCACCCTTGTCGCTTTTGTCAAATCCAAACCAACATCATACACGCCCCGGGCAGTCGAATGAACTGAGATCGGGCCGCTTTCCACATTTCGACACGATTGCCGGAACGCGACAGGAGCGTTACATTCGAAGTATGTCGCTGCTCGCTTCGCGATCAGACGCATTTGACTGGCCGGATGGAATTACGGATCGGGGGCGGCTATTGAGCGCTGCCCTGCTCCTGCGAATGCCTTGAATCGCGGAGCGATCTTCGACATTTGCCGTCCGGTAAGTATCCATTTACACACGTGAAAACGACTTCTCATGCCGACTCCCCGCGTCGCGGTCCTGCGTGCCCCCGGCACCAATTGTGATTATGAAACGGCTCATGCCTTCGAACTCTGCGGAGCACAGGCTGAGCGGTTGCACCTGTTCCGGCTGCTCGAACAGCCACAGCGACTGCTGGATTACCAGATTCTGTGTGTCCCCGGCGGGTTCAGCTACGGCGACGACATTGGTTCGGGCGTGATTTTCGCCAGCCAGCTACGCAATCGCCTGGCGGGGGCACTCGGCGAATTCCTGCAGTCGGACAAGCTGTGCCTGGGAATCTGCAACGGATTCCAGGCGCTGCTCAAGGCGGGCGTGCTGCCGAATGGGCAGCTGGCCAGCCTGGCCGCCAATCAACCGCAACCCTCCGCGACGTTGACCTGGAATCACAACGGTAAATACACCGCACGCTGGGTCCATTTGAGAACCGCCGGCAGCCAGAATGTCTTTTTGCGGGGCATCGAATCGCTGGATCTGCCGATCGCCCATGCCGAAGGACGCATTGTCGTGCGCGACCCCAGCGTCTTGACGCACTGGAAACAGCAAGGCCAGTTCGCCCTGTGTTACAGCAAGCGGGGGGCGACCGATGCCGACCCCAGCACGGTCGAATTGAGCTTTCCGGAGAACCCGAACGGCTCCATCGCCAACCTCGCCGGCCTGAGTGACCCCACCGGCCGTGTGCTGGGCCTGATGCCCCATCCCGAACGCTTCCTGTTCCGAACCCAGCATCCTAACTGGACGCGCATGGATCTCCCCGAAGAGGGGGCCGGTTTGCAGTTGTTCCGGAATGCCGTGGCCTATTTCGGTTAGGGTGGAAGCTCGGTCTGATTGACCGACGCCCGCTGAAATCTGCCGACCTGATTCGAGACAAGTCGGGCAATTCCGCCAGATGTCTGAATTGCGGGAATCAAAACCAACAAGCGAGCGAATTCCCTCAGAAATACTGGGGAATTCGCTCGCTTGCTTATCGCACAGGGTATCGCACCGGCCAACTACAGACGGAAGTGGAAGGTCTGGAGCAGGTAACGCCAGATCCACTGCCCGACCGATCGCGTGTCGACCGTCACGCGTGCCCGGCCCCGCAGACCGTTTCGCAGCAAGTCGGCATCCTGTTCCAGACGCACGGTGGCCTGGTAGGCGATGCTGGTCAGCCGCTCGCGGCCTTCCTTGTCCTGCACGGTCGCCATGTCGCCGCCGTACTTGTTCGACAAGGCCGGCGGACAAAATTCCGAATGCCGTTCTGAGATCTCACTGAGGTGCCCCACATACGTCACGTGCGACATGTGGTCCAGCTTCACACGCACCGCATCACCGACCTTGGCGTCGTTGCGGTCGGCCTGGTCGATCATCAATACGGCCTGAAAATGCTTGTTCGGTGCAATGCTGCACAGATGCGTTTTCGGCTCGAGGGTGCAGCCGACATTCTTGCTGTCCAAAGGTGTGCCAAACCACCGCGGCAGGGTCGTCCGGGTCACATCGTGCTTGGCTTCCGGGGCTCGCGGCGGGGCGATGATCACGCCATCCGACGGAGCCTGAATGGTCAGTAATTCTTTACGTTCAATGAACTTGGCCCACTGCTTTTCGACGCTCCGCAGGCGTTCTGCGGCCACTTCCTGCTGCGCCGGGTCGTCAATCGCCTTCTGGGTTTCCAGCTCGGTGTGTGCCAGCTTCAGTTCGGCCTGCAGGTTCTTCCCTTCGAGCTCCATTTCGGGGTCGTTGAGAATGGCGATGACCTGCCCCTGGCGGACTTCCTGACCGGGTTTCACCAGCGCCCCGTTCGTCAGCACGCCGCCAATCTTTGTGTACACGTGCTTGACGTCTAGCGGTTCAACAACCAGCGGGGCTTCGATGTACCACGGAATGCTGACCTTGAGTCCCGCCCACAGCAAGGCCCCGAACACAATCAGCGAGAGTGTGACTTTGCGGTAGTTCAAGGGTTCGATCCTCGGTGCCGAAATCATCGTGTAAATGGAGTGAATAATGCCACCAATGATTCCCCCAACGGAGAAGACCGCCATGGTGACCCCAATGCTCTGCAATTTATACGGCTTCAGGAACGTATAGAAAAAGAGCAGAATTCCATACATCACGACCCATTTGTAGATGTTGGCCGCGACGGCAAACAGAATGAACCAGAACTGCCCGCGTTGCGGCATGAACGGATCCGGCCGCGCTTCAATCCCCAAGCAGTACCAGGCGAATTTCTCGCGCATCAGGCGGTCGGCCTTGGGACGCAAGTTGGGGATTTCCAGGAAATCGCTCAACATGTAATAGCCGTCATAGCGCATCAACGGATTGGCATTGAAAATAACCGTCGACACGGTCGACACGAAGAACAGGTTCAGGCAGAGATAGTTGAACAGGCCTTCGCGGCTATACCACCACCCGAAAATCGCAAATGCCGACAGCAGGATTTCAATATACATGCCGGCCGCACCGATCATGATCCGCTTCCATTTGTTCTGGAGCAGCCACGAGTCGGAAACATCGCAATACAGGCACGGGCTGAACACCAGCAGTAAGATGCCCATCTCATGGCATTCGCCCATGAAATGCTTACACGTCAAGCCGTGGCCGAATTCGTGAATGATCTTGGAGGCCCCCAGGATCAGCCACATGTACATGATATTGGGCCAGCTGAAGAACTGCTGGAAACCGGGCAACTTCGACTGAAATTCGTGAAAGTGAATCAACAGCAGCGTTGACGCGGAAATCACCATCGCAAACCAGAACGCCACACCCCACCAGGAGTAGAGCCATTTGAAATACGGGTGAATGGCGGTCAGCGTGCGTTCCGGGTCCCAGCCTGGCAGGCGCAAGTACATGACGTTTTTCAGCGTCTGCCACATCTTCTTGCGTTTGTTCTCACGGTCGCGCTTGACGAGCGCTGCACCCTGCCCCATGCGGTTACTGTAGACCAGCCCGGTGCGGTGCAGATCGGTAATCAAGTTCTGCACGTCCTGCACGGTCAGGCGGACCGTGGGGAACTCCTTGTGGAACTCATCGCGAATCTGTTCCAGATTCCGCTCGCCATCCAATAATTGCAGGATCTTGTACTGTTCGGGCTGAAACCGAAAGTACTTGAGCGCCACCGGGTCCTTCACGACCCAGTAGTTGGCCCCCATGTAATGGATGGCCTTCACCGACAGATCCGCCCGCGCCTGCAACGGGACTGCCCGCTGCGTGGAGGTCTGCATCGACGCCGGATTGGCAGAAGTTGTTGTAGTGCTCATACGAGGGTAGCGAGCCGGCGGTGACGACAAGCGAACCGGGCGGAGTCAGCCCACGCTGTTTATCTTACTGGATTTACATTAACTGGATTTGTATTGCTGGCCTGAAGATCGTGGCGACCGATCGGGACTCCATTCAACTGATCGCCACCGGCACAGGATTCCAGGCAAGCCCCAGGGGACTATTCGTCACCCTTCGGGCGCCGGGGAAACTCACGTTGCGTGGTCGCATTGGGTGGTGCGAACGTCTTACCCGGGTAGACGACCATCTTGGCCACCGCACCGTCACGCAAAACCCCGCCGCGGTTGATGACTTCCGCATAGACCCGCACTTCCGGATTCACTTTCTGCACGGCGACGTCGATGAACGTAATCCGTCCTTCAAAGTGCTCGTCTTCTTCCGGAACTTCAACTCCGGGGATGTCCAGTTTCACCAGGACCTTGTCACCCGGGCGCACCCGGCTGATATCCCGGAAGGGGACGTAACCCGAGACTCGCATCCGGTCCGAGTTCACAATGTCAACGATTGGATCACCTTCGCGAACGGCTTCGCCGGTCCGCTTGTAAACTTTGGTCACCAGTCCGGCAATCGGCGTTTCCACGACGTGTGTCTGCAACAGTTCGCCCGCTTCATCACGCTTGCTGCCGGCAATATCGTGCTCTTTCTCGGCATTTTCCTTCTGCAGAGCGGCCCGTTCCCAGGCCAGCTTCAAACGCTTGATTTCGATATCAGTGACCGTGCCCGGCAACAGTCCGTTCGCCTGCAGGCCCTTCATGTATTCCAACTGGGCCAGATCGGCACTCTTACCGGCAAACCGGATTTCGATATCGTTACGGGCAGTCTTATCGGCGGTCGCAAACTGTGCGGCAGCGACTTCGTCCTTCACCTTCGCGATCAGTTCACTCAACTTGACTTCGTGGCCCTCTTCGGACTTCACAAACGCCAGCACCCCACCGCGAGCCGCGGCGACCGTGATCTTGTCGATCAGGTTGACGTGGCAGGAATTCACATGAATGATATCCATCTGGGCGGCCGCGACGGCTCGCGAACCCGTCTGGGCAGTCCGCCGAGCAGTCGGCTCCTGCGTCGATGCAACTGATGCAAATGCCATCAACCCGGTGCAAACCGCCGCCGTCACTGTTCCCTGCCACGATACATTCATGATGACCCCACATTTATCAAACAGAGCGCGCCTGGAACGCCACTTCGGGTGTTCTGCTGAACAAGTTAATCTGGATCTCTGATTTCAATTTCACGTCACCGCAAATTGAACCATCCGTGGGTTAATGACTGACTGCCAATCTGACAGCTGCTCAACTTGACTGATTCCGCCAAACTCGACAGAAACGACCACGAACTCAATAAGACCGACTTCTCGCTGCTGAAAGTTCCAGCCGCGACGGTCAGTTCAGGTCTGCAGCCTGATTGTACCAACCTCAAGCCACGAACCCAAAACAAATCCCGCGAATGTGTCTAGCTGAACACTCACCCGCCAAGTCAATACACACACAGACGTTCGGACAAATTACCGAGGCCTGAACGACTCAGCGAGCCAAGTGTACAACCTTTACAATGCGTAACGGTTAAGACGGACAGACGGAAAGCCTAACTTTTCTCGACAATTCAGGCAATACGGCCTTGCCAGAACCACTCAACTCACAAGGCTTTTCGCCAATTATCTGCCATCCGGCTGAGCCGAATCAGCAAACAACCAAGCCGCCCCAGCTTTACCAGACTATGGCAGCTTCCGAGTTTACGAGAACTCGAGGACGCAATCCTTGTGCCAGAGATCGAATGAGACAGTTCAAACGTGTGACCAGCCCTAGAACGCCGCGAACAGGCCGTAAATTACCCCCAGCCTGCCAATTCTCAGCACTCACCCCACTCGCCGCGAAGGACTAACTACAATCAGCGGTGCCGACCATTTTCAACAGGCTTGGGGGGCATGATCGGGCTGCGTTCAGGGAGATGCTTTCGCGGTCAGCCCTCATCGGGAATGTCACGGAGCTGCGTTTTCCAACACGATCGCGTGGACTTCACCCGGGCCATGCACGCCGGTGGTCAGCTTGAGTTGAATGTCACCCGTCTTACTGGGACCGGTGATCAGCGTCACATTCGACGGCAGTCCCCGCTCGTGGTGTTCATCCCCCAGTTCGCGGAAGAGATCGAACAAGTCGGGTACGATTTGCGCTGGCGTCAAAATCGCCGCATGCAGCGGTGGTACCAAACTGACCGAGCGGCCCCGCCCACCTGGGCGGGCACAGACGACCAGCGAACCCGTTTCGGCGACGGCCCAGTCCACACTCGTGATGCCAAAATCTGCGGCGAAAGTTCGCTCACGGCACTCCTCCGCGGAGACATGTTCCAGCTCGTCCCACCGCAGCACCTCAATCCCGCGCTGTTGCAGCCAGGATTCAACCCCCAACGCATCCAGCAGGGGATGGCGCCACAGCAGCGTCGTTCGCACCGGGTGCTTCGAGAGAATCCCAGACAGATATTCGAACACCGCGGCGGAATCGGGAACCCGCTCGCCAAACCCACCCACCAGCCGCCATTCATCTAAGAATGTCGCGACGGGATCCGCCCCGCCACCGACGTACGATTGGTCGGCAGTCGCCAGCGGATTGAGTGCGACTTGATAAGCCCGCCCGGCAGCGGTGGCCTGCCGAACCCGTGCCATAAACTCATCGCGCTGCATATCAGGCCCCAGCTCAAACCGGTGTCGACTCCGGTTCCCCCTCGAGTTCCACCAGGCGGATCAGCCAGTCTTCGAAACGCCCCCACGGGGGACTCACGGCCGCGGCAGCAGCCCAGTCAGCAGCTTGTTGCTCGTCGGAGAACAACGCAAAGTTATCAGGCGTTTCCCGAGTGACATCGAAGGCTGCCACCTGTTGCTGACCGTAAATTGCCCCGACAGGCAAGAATTGGGCAAACAGCTGCGATTCCTTCTTATCGAAGTACTCGTGATAGAGCTCGGGGATCGCATCCAGCCGGCTGAACGAAACGCCCCGCCCGATCCCGGTCCCCCCGTAAAAGATCTCGCACGCCCCCACCGTCAACAGGAACTGCCGATAAGGCTCGGGAAAATCGAGGTCCCATTCGTCCTCGAATTCCTCGATTTCATCAAGCGTATAGTCCTGAGTCAGCCGCAGACCTTTGCGTTGACCCGAGGGCAATTCAATCAACTGCCCGACACTCTCATCGAGCCAGCGTGCCAGGAGGTCTAACGCTTCTTGAAAAGTCATAGTTGTTGCTGTTCGCTCCGCGAACGGAACACGTTCGCGGTGGCGGAGTGAATGAACTTCGAAGCCTGACTCTCCAGAGTCGGGCGACAGGGTCACCAATGCAGTTGAGCGCGGTGCACTCAGCCGCACTTAGCTCATCATCGTCTGTTCGCGATCCGGTCCCACCGAAACGATTGAAACCGGGGTTCCGATCAATTCGGCAATCGAATCCAGATACGCCCGGGCCTGCTTCGGCAGGTCGCTGACCTTGCGGATGTGCGAAATCTCCTGCTTCCAACCTGGCAGCGTCCGATAGACAGGCTGCACTTCGGCCAGGTCTTCGACATGGCTGGGGAAATGCATGGTCCGCTCGCCATTCAGGTCGTAGGCTTCGCAGATCTTCAGTTCATCCAGCTGACTGAGCACATCCAGCAACATGACTGACAGCGTGTCGACACCGCTGACCATCGCCCCGTAGCGGGTCGCAACCGCATCGAACCAGCCACAACGCCGCGGACGGCCGGTCACCGTGCCGTATTCATGGCCGACGTCGCGAATATGCTGGCCAATTTCATTATTCAATTCGGTGGGGAACGGCCCGCCACCCACGCGTGTGGTATAGGCTTTCGCGACACCGATCATCTTTTCAATGCGCCGCTCGGGCACACCGCTGCCGCTGTGAATTCCGCAAGCCGAACTGTTCGACGAGGTCACATACGGGAAGCTGCCATGGTCAATGTCGAGCAGACTTCCCTGGGCACCTTCGAAGAGCACGCTCTTGCCGGCCGCGAGGGCCTGATGCAGATACCGCGTTGTATCAACCACATGCGGCGCAAGCTGTTCCGCCAGTTTTGCGTAGTCGTCGGCGATGGCATTCGCATCCAGCGGCTGAAATTCCGGGGACAACGCCTTCAGAATCGTGTTCTTCGTCGCCGTAATCTCCGCCACCTTCTTACGATACGACGCGGCATGATAGAGGTCGCCGGTCCGAATCGCGTGCGAACGGCCAATCTTATCCCGATAACAGGTGCCGATCCCGCGCATCGTCGTCCCGATGGCTTCGCCCTTGCGAGCCTGCTCCATGACCGCTTCTTCGGCCATGTGATACGGGAAAATGACGTGGGCCCGGTCGCTGATCAGCAGATTCTCGCCAATTTCAACCCCTTGCGCACGTACGCGGTCCATTTCGTCGAGCAGCGCCCGGGGATTGAGAACCACGCCGGCGGCGATGACGCCAATCTTGCCGGGACGCAGAATCCCCGTCGGCAGCAACGAGAGCTTGTATTTCACCCCATTGAAGACAACGGTATGGCCAGCGTTGTTGCCACCCTGGTAGCGAACAACGATATCATGGTGATCCGTAAGGATATCGACGATCTTGCCCTTGGCCTCATCGCCCCACTGCAATCCGACAACAGAAGTAACCGCCACGTTGAATTTCCCGTTACTGAGATGACTCGAAACAAACCAAAGCGATTCAGTGTAACGGTCCGTAGCCCGACTCTCCAGAGTCGGGGGTGTTTTCGGAAAAGGTGACCAACCGGAATCCCAATCTCGCCTGACTTGGTATTTCTTCGCGACCTTTGTGACCTTCTGTTCAAAATGTCTGCCACAGAAGGACACGACGAGCACAAAGCTTCGAACCAGGAATGGCACCCATGTCGTGCATGGCAAGCCAAGTGCCGCATTCAAGTGACAGTCGCTGGGAGGAAGTCTGCCGAGAAATGCGCTGCTCGCCCGACTGTTACTTTTTGCATATCGTTCCGCTCGCGCGACCTTCGCGAGGCTTTGATTGTTGATTCAGTCGCTGGTTACGGGCTCCGCTCGACTCTGGAGAGTCAAGCTACGAGCTTGGCACATTCCCCCCTCCCCCTTACCATACCCACAGAGGGAGAGCCACTGTGCGGACTCTCCAGCGAAATTCTTCGAAGGTTCGACGAGAGTAACTACCGAACATGGCCAAAAAATCCATTGCAGACGTCAATGTGACCGGTAAGTCTGTATTAATGCGTGTTGATTTCAACGTTCCGCTCGATGACCAGCTGCAAATCACCGACGACCGCCGCATCAGTGAGGCACTTCCCTCCATCAAGTCGGTCCTGGACCGCGGCGGACGCGTGGTTTTGATGAGCCACCTCGGTCGCCCCGAGGGGAAAGATCCCGCTGCCGACGCCAAGTTCAGCCTGAAACCGGTAGTCGGCCGCCTGCAGTCCCTGCTGGGCAGCCCTGTCCTGTTCGCCAGCGACACCGTCGGCCCCGACGCGAAAGCTAAGGCTGCGGCCCTGAAGAACGGCGAAGTCCTGGTCCTCGAAAACGTCCGGTTTAACAAGGGCGAGAAGAAGGGCGAAGCTGACTACGCGGCCGTGCTGGCCACCTTCGGCGATGTGTACTGCAACGACGCCTTCGGCACCTGTCATCGCACGGAAGGCTCGATGGTTGCGGTTCCCAATGCCATGACGGGCAAGCCCAAGGTGTGCGGGTTCCTGGTCCAGAAGGAAATCAAGTTCCTGTCCGAAGCCATCGCCCATCCGTCGCACCCCTTCGTCGCCATCGTCGGCGGCGCCAAGGTCTCGGATAAGATCGAAGTGATCAACAACTTGTTAAAGATCTGCGATCAGGTGCTGATCGGCGGCGCGATGGCCTACACGTTCGAGCTCGCCAAGGGTGGTTCGGTCGGCCGCAGCCGCGTCGAACCCGATAAGGTCGAGCTGGCCAAGGAATTGATGGCCCAGGGTGGCAATAAGCTGCTGTTGCCCCTTGATACCCACTGTGGCGATGCCTTTAACGGCAACTGCAACAAACAGGTCGTGGCCGCCGGCAAGATCCCCAGCGAAGGTGGCTGGGAAGGTTTTGATATCGGCCCGGAAACGATCAAGAAATACAGCGAAGTCGTGAAGGCCGCGAAGACAATCGTCTGGAACGGCCCGATGGGCGTGTTCGAAATGCCGCCCTTCGACGCCGGCACGCGAGCCGTCGCCGAAGCCATTGTCGCCAGCGGTGGCACCAGCATCATCGGCGGCGGCGACAGTGCTGCAGCGATCCAGGAATTTGGTTTAGCCGACAAGGTCACCCACGTCAGCACGGGTGGCGGCGCCAGCCTGGAAATGCTCGAAGGCAAGCGATTTGTGGCCGTCGATTTGCTCGATGAAGCGTAATCGCCAGGCGGCAGAATGAACGTCAACTCAAGCAACCCGGCTGCATCGGTGGCCGGGTTGTTGCGTTTGTCCCATCCCGAATCGCCGGTGGTTATTCGCCAATTGCTAACAACCATTCCGCGGCTGCCGGACGTTCGCCTTATTGGTCGCCTGGTTGCTGGCCCTTCCATCGGTCCGTGTGCTCGTTCAGAATGCACGCACACTTCGTGGTCCACTTCACAATTCATCTGGATAAGGCTCAATCCATGATCCATCACGTTGATCGACGCGAGTTCCTGCACGTGGCAGGGGCCACTTCGGCGGCCCTGTTTGCCGGACTGCAGGCCGAATCGGCTCTCGGATTTCAGGCGAACGACACCTTGCGAGTGGCCTGCCTGGGCACCGGCGGCCGCTGCCGGCACCTCATGAAAGCGCTGCGCGAGATCCCCAACGTCAAGCTGGCCGCGGTGTGCGATATTTACGACGCCCACCGTGAAGAAGGCAAGAAACTGGCTGATCCCCAGGCCATCGTCTCCAGCGATTTCCGCGAATTGCTCGACCGCAAAGACATCGACGCCGTGCTGATTGGCGCCCCCGACCACTGGCATGTCCCGATGACCATCGCGGCCTGCGAGGCGGGCAAGGATGTCTACGTCGAGAAACCGTTGACCCACGACTTGAAAGAGGGCACAGCGGTCCTCGCGGCCGAGGCGAAGTCCAAGCGGATCGTGCAGATCGGCACGCAACAGCGCAGCATGCCCCATATTCAGAAGGCACGCGAGATCATTCAAAGTGGTGGCATCGGTACCGTGTTCAAGGTCCACCTGACCTGGAACCGCAACGCCGACCGCGTAAAACGGGTCCCGCTGAATATCGATCCCAAGACCGTCAACTGGCAGGCCTTTCTGGGCAATGCGCCGGCGCAGGACTTTGACGAATACCAGTTCCGCAATTGGCGCTGGTTCTGGAACTTTGGCGGCGGCATCCTGACCGATTTGATGGTCCACTGGATCGACGTCGTGCACTGGATTTTGAAGCTCGATCACCCGACCAGCGCGACCTCCATCGGCGACTTCATCGCGGCCGAAGGGGTGTGGCAGACGCCTGATTCCATTCAATGTCTGCTGCAGTATCCGGACCACGTGCAGGCCTATTTTGAAGGCACCTTCAGCAATGCCCGCAACGGTTCCATGGTGGAATTCATGGGCTCAGACGCCACGCTGTA
>CAZQUW010000113.1:13287-19309 GCA_964596215.1 uncultured Planctomicrobium sp.
CAGGGAATTGTGGCCAAGTGGGACGAGCACGGCCCCAGGTAAGGATTCGTCCGCGAACTGCGGGGAACGGGTCTCCAGCCCCGAACGCCCCGCTCCGTCACAATTTCAAACTCAGCTTCCAGTCCGTTCCAGCCTCGCGATCTTCGCGGAACCCACCGTGGGGAATTCGAGCCTTCCGCGGCGTTTGCGCGGGGTGGATCGCCTGGCGAGACGATCGCGACGAAGACTGATGGGCCGGGAGACCCGTCCCACGTTTTCCGTAAAACATTGAGCAGCCGGGATGCTCCCCAGCATTCCGGCTGCTATCCTAGAGATTCTAATTTTGCAGAACGTGGCTATTCGGACTCGTTGTAAGAGATGTTTCAACTGCTTGCCCTGTTTCGAGCGGTCCCTGTGACCTGGCTCATGCTGTTTGCAGCGGGGTTGCTCCTGGGCGCGGATAACGCCCTGACCTGGAAGTTCCCCGTCGAGTTTCACAAAGCGCAGATCGCGCTCGGCGCCGCCGATCAATTCGGACTCTGGGAGGGCGCCTGGTGGACCGTACTGACCACTGCGTTCCATCATGGCGGGATCGTCCACCTGCTGTGTAATGCATCGGCACTCTGGTTCCTGGGGCGGCTGCTCGAGACCCGCCTGGGAAGCTGGCGCTACGCCCTGTTTTCGCTGGGCGGCATCGCCGTTTCGGGGGCAACTCAATCCCTCTGGGGTCCCTATGTCGGCTTGTCGGGAATGCTGTGTGCACAATTCGGGCTGATCTGGGCCTGGCGACGTACAGATGTCTGGTTTCAGACTTATGTTCAGAATGACCAGATTCAATGGGTTGTGGGCTGGCTGCTGCTGTGCCTGCCGCTGAGCTGGTTCAATATTCTGCCGGTGGGCAATGCCTCGCATTTTTCCGGGCTGGCGTACGGCTACATCACGGGTCTGGTCTACTTCGGAAATCACCGCCACCGCGTCTGGAAGCCGGTGTTCCTGATATCGCATGCGATTCTGATTCCATGGTTCTACTTTCTGGTCCACCCGATCTGGAATGGCAATTACCACTGGCGCCAGGGCGATATTGCCCGAGCCCCGGCCGAACGACTGCGGCACTACGAAGACGCCATCACCTGGGACCCGAACCTCGACGGTCCCTGGCTGAACCTGGCTTCTATCTCTTATCAAACGGGGGATCTGCACGGAGCCTGGGGCTGGATCCTGCGCGGTCTGCGGCAGCACCCGGCCTACCAGGAGGCCATCACCCTGGCACGTGGCTTGTGGGACGAATTTCCCAATCGCCGTGAACGCCAGGCCGCGCGACAACAGTTGCAGGAAATCTTCGGGGACGATGCACCCAAGTGGGAGCGCACCTTGAATATCGCGGAACTCGACCACCAGCCCCCGAAACGCCCTGCCGCGCCACCCGCGGCGGCACCCATCGAGGACGAACCGGTGGAAGTCCCCACTCCACCATTCACCCTCCCCCGCCGCGCCATCGACGAAATTCCCCGCCCGGCCGAAAAAATGCCGCCTCCCAACCCGCAAGCTCCCGGCAGTGCGGAAGAAGGTCGCGCCGCCTGACTGGCGCCCTCAGCGACGCCGCGGCGACCAGATCCCAGGCCACTCACCACAACTTGCAGACCCAGGGAATCTGCCGGAAGCGGTGCGCAGAATTGCCGGCCCGCTCGACACCCAAGATATGTCGTTGACTTGATGCGACCACTGATTCATACTGGCAATCTATTCCGAAGTGTCTTGACCCCAGATCTAATCATTCGATCCGTACTGGCCAGCCAGTACGGACTCAACCATGACACCGTTCGTTCACACGCGCCTCAGTTGCGTCTGTGCCAGCCATAGGAGTGTTGTCTTCACGTTATACCTTCGAAAGGAAACTAACATGTGCTCTGTTAGGCGACGAGGTTTTACGCTCATCGAATTGCTGGTGGTCATCGCGATCATCGCCGTGCTGATTGCATTACTGCTGCCGGCAGTCCAGCAGGCCCGCGAATCTGCCCGACGCTCGCAATGCAAGAACAACTTGAAGCAGTTGGGTCTCGCGATGCACAACTATCATGACAACTTTCGCGTCTTTCCCCCCGGGCAGTTCAACTACTACGGCGCCGATCTGTCGCCCGCCGGGGGCACTGCCCGTGGTTGCTGGGTCCAGCAACTGTTTCCCTACGTCGACCAGGCCCCTCTCTATAATCAGTACACGGCAGCGGTGGCCGCGGGCACTCCGGGTTACAGCTTTGCCGGAAAAGAAACCCGCCTGCCCGGCTTTATGTGTCCGACAGACCCCGTCGCTGGCAAAAACCTGACCGCGGGGGCGACATCGGCCGCGGCCTCACAGGGCTTTCATGGCAACTACGTCATGTGTGCCCATGATGGTGAGTTCATCGGAAACGGGACCACCGGCATGAATGGCATTTTCTTCGCCTTGTCGAGGACTTCACTGCGAGATGTCATCGACGGATCCTCAAACACGGTGATGGGCAGCGAAGTCATTCTGACCACGGACACTGCTTCCCATGACCTGCGCGGGCGCTACTACAATACCTGGGAAGGCAATAATTTCTTCAGCACGCTGCGTCCGCCCAACACCACGATCGGCGACCGGTCGAGCTATTGCATCAACGGTATTTTCACCCCCTGTGCCGGTTCGGGCAACAATGTCCAATTTGCACGCAGCATGCACACGGGTGGAGCCCACGCACTGCTCGCCGACGGGGCCGTCCGGTTCGTGTCGTCGAACATCAGCACCCTGATCTGGAACGGCCTCGGCACACGCGCCGGTAATGAAGTACTGGGTGACTTCTAAACCCCATCCATGGGACTGCACGCCGTCCGTTTCGAATTCCAGTCCACTTCTTTTAGAAAGACTCGGGCAGAATCTATGCTGAGATTGGTCCCCATGGGTTTAATCGGACTGCTGTCGTTGATTGTCGGCTGCAGTTCTGGAAGCAATGGCCCCACGACCTATTCCGTCTCTGGAACCGTCAAGTTCGACGGACAACCCTTGAAGACCGGAGACATCCTGTTCGAACCCGAAACTCCCGGGTTGGCACCTGATGCAGGCCAGATTGCCAATGGCAGCTATGCCCTCAAAGCCAAGGCGGGCAAGATGAAGGTGAAGATCACGGCCTCCCGCGAGATTCCGGGAAAGGTCACCAAAGGCGCCATGGGTGAGGACATCGTCGCGAAAGAAGACTTTATCCCGGCGAACTACAACTCCCAGACTGAATTGTCCGCAGAGGTGAAGCCGTCCGGCAGTAACACCTTCAATTTTGATCTGCAGGGAACCGGTACGGAGGCCGCAAAATGACCGGCAGATGATTCCAGTAACCGTCGCTCTTGAGCCGTACTCTGCAGACCGCAACGAGCCCCCCGTCAATTTTGGCGGGGGGCTCCGTTACTTGAATTCGATGTCAACGTAATCAAATCAATTCCGGCATCGGCTTATGGGCATCCACCAGATTCTGCGGCCGGCCCGCCAGGTCGTGGACCGGCGCGGTGTTCGGGTCCAGCCCCAGGTTGCGATACAACGTCGCGAAGACTTCCCCAAAGTGAACCGGGCGGTTGATGGCCCGTGCCCCCAGTCGATCGGTCTCTCCAATCACCTGGCCAGTTCGCATGCCGCCCCCCGCCAGCAAACCCCCACCCACCTGCGGCCAGTGGTCGCGGCCGGCATCGGGATTGATCTGCGGAGTCCGGCCAAATTCGCCCCAGGCGACAACCGACACGTCCTTATCCAGGCCGCGCTGATGCAGGTCTTCAATCAACGCCGACAAGCCTTGATCGAATTGCGGCAGATGAGTTTGCTTCAACCCGTTGAAGTTGTCGCTATGAAAATCCCAGCGGCCAAAATTCAGCGTTACCACGCGGCAACCGGCCTCCACCAGGCGTCGAGCCAGCAGGAAATGTTCGAGGTTCCGGGGAGCCCCATCACCGAAGTTCTTGGCATCACCCTGGCCGTAACGTTCACGCACCGCCGGATCTTCCTTACTGAGATCCAGTGCTTCTGCCAGCTTACTGGAGGTCAGGATATCCATCGCCTGACGGTTAATTGTGTCCAGGCCGCGCATCATGCCGCTCGCATCCACTTCGCGACGGAAACGATCAAAATGACCGAGCAGTTCCTTGCGTTGACCGAGGCGTTCCAGACTGACGCCGTTCAAAATCATGTCGGCCCGGGATTCGCCCGAAGGCCGGAAGGCCGCGTTACCAATCCCCAGGAAGCCCGGCAAACCAGGTGATCCGTACGGCGGATGACCCGCGTTCGGGGACAACCCGACAAACGGCGGCACGGCCGGGTTAACCGGTCCCTGCAGCTTCGAAACCACCGAGCCCATCGACGGCCAGCCCCCGGGAGGCTGCACCCGTTTGTGCCGACCGGTGTAACAAATGAACGAATCGTGATCCCCGTCGGGCGACCCGTAGACCGACCGCAACGGAACCAGCTTGTCCATAATCCGCGCCAGTCGCGGCAAATGCTCACAGATCTGGATGCCCGGAACGGCCGTGTCGATCGGTTTGAACTCGCCCCGAATCTCCGCCGGTGCATCCATCTTCAGATCGTACATATCCTGGTGCGAAGGAGCACCACACATGTAGATCATGATCACGGCTTTGTGTGAGTTCGTAACTCCTGCCAGAGCTTCCGCTTGCAGTAACGACGACAGCGTCAGCCCCCCCATTCCCAAGGCCCCCAGGCGCAGCGCGTCGCGACGGGTGACTCCATCACACAACCGGAATGACTGGCCGGGAAAACTCAGCATGGGTGGTACTTTCTGCATCTCAGGCGGGCCGGGGCGAAACTCGCCCTGTCTGTCATCGACTAGCGGACCCCCAGTTTAACACATTTCACCTCGTTGATGAAAGCAAATTCCGCAGTTTGCCACTGACGAACTCCGGGGAGTTCGACGTAATGTGAATGACCGGAAGGCGTAAGGACGTTACGTTCCAGCCCCCAGCCCCAGGTCTTCATAAATGGCGGTGGTGATTGACCGGATCCGCTTGCTGTGACGCGCTTCTCCCGGCGTGCCATTCAACAGTGCGGCAATGACCAGCTGCCGCGACGGATCAGCCAGCCCGCAGGAGGATTGAAATCCGCCGTGGCCATAGGTGTCGGGTGCGGCATGCAGGCCAAAGCTGTAGGGAACCGTCTGGGGACCGTACTTCGACGAGTTCACAATAAAGCCCAGGCCCCAGTCGATCTTGTGCTGGAACGTTTCGTCGAACAGGCCCACGCGATGGCGGCGCGTCAGCAAGGCCACCGTCTCAGGCTGCAGAATGCGGCCGGAATCATTGCCCCCCCCGGCGAGCAAGGCCTCATAGAAACGGCCCAGCTCACGGATCGGCCCGATGCCGCCCCCCCCCGGTGACACCCAGCCGCAGAATTCGGCCGTGTGCCAGGGACGCGGAACACAGGCCCCCTTTTCGGTCAGGTACATCCGCCCGATCAACGAGCCATACGCGGCATGCTGCGCAAGGGGCATGCCGACCCAGGTGTTATGCATTCCCAGGGGCAGGCAAATCTGATCCCGCACATAGTCCGAATAGCCGCGGCCATCGATCCGGCGGATCACTTCCCCCAGGATGAACCAGCTCGTGGCGACATGGTACCCCGCCTTCTCTCCCGGTACCCACCCTGCCTCCAGGGGCAGCGCGCACAGATCGGCAATGATCTTCTCCCACGGTGTCCCGGGAATCTCGCGCCCCTTCCCTCGAAAGCCGCACGTGTGAGTCAGAATGTGGCGGAGCGTGATGGGCCCTTTGCCCTGCTGGGCAAACTCGGGAATGAACCGCGCCACCGGATCATCCAGCTGCAACCGGCCCTGCTCCATCAACTGCGCAATCCCCACCGCCGCCAGCGGCTTGCTCGCCGACATCCACGGATGCAGCATCTCGGGGGTCACCGGCAGATCGGGCTGCGAGATCCCAAAACCAAAGTCCGCGAGGACCTCGCCGGCACGCGACACATAAATCTGCCCGCCCAGATGCAGCCCCGACGCAATGCCCGATTCCAATTCGGCAGTCAGCC
>CAZQUW010000114.1:0-1524 GCA_964596215.1 uncultured Planctomicrobium sp.
CTCTGCCAGTGCTTGTAGCGAGACCAATGACAGCCGGCACTGGCACAGCCATCGGCATCCAATCCCGAAGTTCAATGGTTGACGCAGCAGGAATGTGGTCGCCGATCCTGCCGGCATGAGCCAGCTTGAGATCAGCGACGTGGCCAGCGGGCGGTTGAGTTATCCCGGATCTGCCGGTTGTGTGCGATCTCCGATCTCGGTGCTTGCCACAGGGTTTGCGGCAAGTATCGCAATTGATATAGGCAGCACCATTTCTGGCTGATATATCCAGAGAGATGCCCTTAATAGCTGGAGTTCTCCCATGCTGCGATTGTCCCGCCGTGATCTGTTGGCGTTCACCTGTGCCGCATCGCTGGAACTGCTTCCCTCGTGGGCGACCGCGCAACAACCCCGGTCCCGCCTGAAGACCGATCCCGAGCGAAAGATCGACACCAAGATCACCGTCGAGCTGATTGCCGGGGACGGCGGCGTGGGGCTCGCGGCTCAGGAATGGGCCGAAGTCTTCCAGGAAATGAACGTCACGTTCAGCGTCCGGCGGTCGCTGCTGGACGACAAACCCGAAACCACCGAAACCGTGTCGGGAATCAGCCTGCGCGATGTACTCGTCGTGGGTCGCCTGGAAAATGACGGCTCGATCACTTTCGCCGACCGCCGGTTTACCTCGGCCCAGGTCGCCAAGATTCGCGAGTGGATCGATGGGCTGAAAGCGTACGGGGCGCAGGGTTCGCCCAAGGGCCAGCCGATGTGGGGCCTGTCCAAGAACCAGTTTGATCCGCTCTTTCAAGCGTTGACACCAGTCCTGAAAATTGACCCTCAGGACGCCGCCTTGAATCGCGCCCTGGACCTGTTCTCGGTACGCCGGACCTATCCGCTGAAATTCACGGCCGATGCAACTCAGCACCTGGAACAAGGCCGGGTTCCCGAACGCTGCGAACGCAGTTACATCGGCATGAGCGAGGGGACTGCACTGGCCGCGTTGTTGAATGAATTCGGCCTGGGTTTTCACCCGCAACGAACTCCGCAAAGCAAGCTGGAACTGGCCATCGTCGCCTTAACCCCCAAGGCCAACATCTGGCCGGTGGGCTGGCCACTGTCGGATGATCCGCCCAAGGTCGCCCCCAACCTGTTTAAGACAGGCGAAGTCGAACTGGACGACGAGCCGTTCCTCGACGTACTGGCCGCTGTGGGGGATTTGATCAACATGCCGGTCATCGTTGACGAATACGGTTTGAAAGTCAGCGGCATCGATCTGCGTACGAAAAAGGTGTCCCACAAGAAGCGGCGTACCGTCTGGAGCGCCGCCCTGAAGCACGTCTGTTTCCAGGTCCGCTGCAAATGGGAACTTCGCGTCGACGAAGGGGGCCACCCGCTGCTGTGGGTGATGTCTGATATCCCGCCGAAGGACCCCAGAGACTAACGCCCCGCAAGCCGTGCATAAACCCTGAATTTTCGGGGGCCGCCGGAGATCGTCATGCGGGCCCTGGCACTCACCGGGGAAGTCAGCGTTCCGTCGTGCACCCTCGT
>CAZQUW010000114.1:1624-6360 GCA_964596215.1 uncultured Planctomicrobium sp.
GTATGAATCAGGAATCTGCTGTGACGACTTCCCATACCCGATACTCGCCGGAGGGCATGCCCGCGACTCATTACCGGGCTGCCCGTGAGCCCGGTTCTCGTTACCAATGGCTGTTAGTTCTCGCCTGTGTGTTAACGTTGCCGGGGTGCTCAGGCTGCCAGAAGAAGGCGCCTGAGCCGCCCCCTCAGGCTGAAACGCCAGCCACGCCCCCGTCCGAACCGTTGGCAGAAACGGCCACTGCCCCCGCGACACAATCCGCCCCGAAACCGGCCCCTGCCAGTCAGGTTCAGGCAGCCCCGCAACCTGCAGAACCATCGGCCCCGTCCGCTGCCGAGCCATCAAAACCTCCCGGTCCGGAGGGCAGAAACTCGCAGATTGGCGCCAGTTCGCGGCCCCCGAAGGGGACAAAGCCCGGCACTCCGACTGATCCCGCGGCCTCGACCGACACCGGTCGCCCCCCAAAAACAGCCGCGGCGGCCCTGGAGAAGGCGGAAGCGTTGCACAAATTATCGGAGATCGCGGCCGGCGCGGGAAAGTATGGCCGGGCCTTCCAGTTTGCCTCCGATGCCTGGGAGGCGGTTCACGCATTTCCCGGCGATTCCCAATGCCAGGCCCTCTGCAAGAAGCTGGAGACCGAGTTAGAATTAATGGCCGAGCGGGCCAACGCGATCATCGAACCGGACGACGCCAGAACGAAAAAGCTCGTCGATCAATAACGATCCCCTTCCAGAGACCTGACTTCCGCCCCTTTGCAGCAACTCCAACCACGGAGCAACCAGTGGCAACGGCCAAGACCAAACCGGAATGGAGACCGCGTGGCATTCTCGAGCGTGTGACTTGCCCCCATTGCTGGGAGCAGTTCCCGCCGGAGAAGCTGCTGTGGATTTCAGAGCATTCCGATCTGCTGGGTGATCAGCGCCTCGGCCCCGATCATCAGACCCGATTCCTGCCCACCCGGTTCAACGTCGCCGGTGAAGCACTGGACGTTAAGGGGTTCGTCTGTCATCAACTGGCGTGCCCGAATTGCCACCTCAGCATTCCCCGGTCACTGCTGGAAATGGAGCCGTTGTTCCTGTCGATTTTTGGTGCCCCGGCCAGCGGCAAATCCTACTTCCTGGCCGCCATGACCTGGGAACTGAGAAAAATCCTGCCCCTGGAATTTCGGGTCTCGTTCGCCGACGCCGATCCCGTCATGAACCGCAATCTGAACGACTACGAGGAATCGGTCTTCTCCGGCTCCTCGGCTGATGAACTCGTTCCGCTGGCGAGCCTGATTCGCAAAACGGAAGAGCAGGGGGATCTGTACGATACGGTGTCCTACGGCAATCAGACGGTCAGCTATCCGCGGCCGTTCCTGTTTACCGTGCAGCCGCAGACCGAGCATCCCAACGGAGAGCGGCGCAATACCCTGTCGCGGACCGTCTGCCTGTACGATAACGCCGGCGAATCGTTCCAGCCGGGCAAGGATTCCGCCGCCGCCCCCGTCACCCGGCATATGGCACATTCCAGCGTCTTGTTCTTCGTCTTCGACCCCACCCAGGACAGCCGCTTTCAGCGTAAGATGACCGACGAGGGTTGCGGGCTGACCACCGCTCCGCGGACGATGCGTCAGGAACCCATCCTGCAGGAAGCCGCCGCCCGCATTCGACGCTATGCCGGACTGCGACAGTCCGAGAAGCACAACCGGCCACTGGTCGTCATCCTGACCAAGTTTGATGCCTGGTGGCGGCTGCTGGCGAATGACGCCGCCCCCAATCCGTGGCAGGAATTCCGACAACCGAATGCCGTAGATGAATCCAACGCGATCATCAGCGCGTTACATCCGGGTCTGATCGAACATCAATCGCAACTGGCCCGCGACTTACTCCTGAGGACCACCCCCGAAATTGTCACGGCTGCGGAGGGTTTCGCCAGAGAAGTCATCTTCGTGCCCGTCAGCGCCGTCGGCTGGAATGTGGAAGTGGATCGCCGAACAGGCCAGCAAGCGATCCGTCCCGTCGAGGCCCAACCCTACTGGGTCACCGTCCCCTTTCTGTATGGGCTGTCCCGGTCTGCATCCGGTCTGATTCCGTCGGTCACGCGACGCCCGGACTATTAACCCTGCGGACATCGCAATATCGTTATCGAGGACTCGCTGTGAGCCAGGAACTGCTCTACACATCCGCACCACACGGCCTGAAGCCGGGAAGTCGCGGCTTCTGTACGGTCCTGAGCACCCAGGGCATGGCTGCCCCCCTGGCCAGCGCCCTGGAAGGTCTCAGCGGCTATCGCCCCGCCTTTCCCGCCGGAAACGAACAGGCCACGCTGAACCCCGTGAATTGGTCGCACCTGACATTGCAAGTCGCCGGGCGCAACTGTCACGTGCTCTCCCGCATCGCCGAATACGGACTGGATTATTCACAACGGACCAACAAGCTGGCCCATCATGTCGTGCTGGACCCGTCCGAACTGATCACCGCGGGTCCCGCTGCGCTCCTCGCTCATCGCAATTTTATGCGTGCCGACTGGAACGAAGAACCGCGCCTCGCACCACCCAAGACTGTCCTCAAGATCCCGCCACTTCCCCGCGGAGTCTGCCTCGCCTGGAAGGATCTCACCGGTGACGGCGGCTGGGCTGGGGTCCTCGCGGAAAGTTTTTTACGAGACCCCGAACGTCCGGTGCTCCTGCTGTATGCCCCCGGCCAGGAGATGCTCCCGCTGATCGCCGAGGCCCTGTCGCTGATCCCCGCCAACCGCCGCTGGGAAGTCACCTTCAGCACTTACTTCACGGGTCTGCCGCAAGGGGTCAACTGCACCTGGCGCTGCCTGTTGAGCGGCTCGCCCGAAGCCCACCAGTCGCTCCGCTTCGTGCGGGCCTTGAGGCTCGATCTCTCCCACCCCGAAACCCTCGGTACGCCGGCAGGCAACGAACTCGTGAACGATGCCCGAGGCGTGCCGCGTCTGAAGTCCCCAGCAACCGACAAACTGCCGCCACTGCCGTCTGCGCCGAACGAGGATGACAGCCAGCAACAGCTGCCGGCGACCGATACGGAAGACGAGCGAGACGGGACGCCGCCATTGCCTGGACGTGACGTGTATCCCACTCGACAGGCACGCAAGCCCCCGTCCCCGCGACAGAACTTGGACCAGAACGCCACAGCCCGCGGATCAGACGACTTCGCACGGCGGCGACAAAAGATCGTCATCATCGTCGGAGCTGTCGTCGCAATTTTGATTATTGCTGGTGTCGGGATCGGATTAGCGATTCGAAATCGCCCCGCGTTTTTGACAGCGATCAGCAAAGCGACGGACACCCGCCAGCAGTCACAGCCCGGACATGGCGAGAATCTTCGGCCGGAAAAGCCGCAAAGCAGCGCCCCCGCCAGTCCGGATCAGCCGTCCAAGACCAATGGGTCTGCTCCCGATCAGGAACCAGAGGAGACTGTCGCCGATGCGCCGTCCAAGGACACTACAAACGGCACGGCCACAACCGTCAAATCTGCGGACTCGCCCGATAAACCAGGTGCTCAGACGAAGTCTGACGATCCGAACCGTGGTCCCGACCCGACACTGCAGATTACCGATAAAGTATTGCCGTGGACCTTTCCCGAGCAGAAGTCGATCGAGTTGCTGTCGCTCGCCGCGGCCTCGAATCCGTTTGCTTCCATCGAGCTGTATGCTCCGGCAAATCTGAAACTCGAAGCGACCAGCAGTAAGTCGAAATCGAATTATCCACGTCTGGAGATTTCTGAAAGGGGGGCCTTTGCCGATGCCAAGCTGGCTGCCATTTCAGTGACTGCAAAGGAAGCGACGACTTCGGACAAATCCCCGCCCTTCGCCCTCAACTTGACGTCGCTCGGCGATAAAGCCAAGGTGGCCGGGCTGCAATGGGCCGAGATCCTGGTTGGCATTGAAGGCCGAACGGGCCCGGGAACTCGCCTCCATTTTCACAAGTTCCCGCTGGATGTGCATTCCTTAAAATCCCGGTTTGCGTTCACCGAGAAGGGGGTGCTCGAGGCCCCGTGGCATCTCAAGATTGTCAGTTACCCCCAGCTGATTCCCGAGCTGCAATTGACCGAACTCGTGCTGAAACATGGAGACCTCGATTGTCGATTCACTGCGGTGCCCACCACCGATTCCAATCCCTCCGAAGTTCGGATCTTCACTGAGCTCAAAACAGACGCGTTTGACAAAGAAATTCAAAACCTGATTCCGAATGCCAGGCACGAAGTCATTGCGGATGCGCTCTCAATCGCATTCACCACTCTCCGCCCAAAAGTTGACAACCCGCCCCCCGGACCAATCATTACGCACTTGCAACTTGGAGGATTCTCTAAGCTGGAGAAATTGCTCAGTGATGACTGCGGCCAGACGATTAATCGGATTACCGACCCCAGGATTGCGCCGAGAATCCGCAGATGGCTCGCCACAAAGAAGATCAAATTCGACACCATGCAGGCGGCCACTCCCCTGGAAGTGGAAACGGTCGCTGAGTATGTGCTGACGGAATTAAGAGGATTGCTTTCCGAACCGCCTGACAAAAGCCCCAAGCCCGAGCGACCTCAGGAATTGGAGGCCTTAAATAAGGGGATTGCGGAGTTCAACAGGCTCAAGCAGGCCAGCCAGGGGCTCGCCAGATTTAAAGAGAGTTTGAAACAGCTTGAGATTAAATCCGCCGTACTGTTTTACGAGATCGTTTCACCCGATGGCCAACGTCGACAGATCGACATTTTTGCGCCGGGTAAACTTGCGCCGGG
>CAZQUW010000114.1:6460-19291 GCA_964596215.1 uncultured Planctomicrobium sp.
CCGATGGCCAACGTCGACAGATCGACATTTTTGCGCCGGGTAAACTTGCGCCGGGCAATCTTGCACCGGGCAATAAGTAGGCGGGCCGAACGCAGATCGTCGGCACGCGGCAGTTTCACGACATACGGATTCCATCCCGAAGACAGAGATGCGACCTTAAGGCGGCCGGATCAGCAAGCAATCGCTGATCGTTTTGGGTTGCGGAGAAATTGTAATGACCGAGTTGCGGCGAACGATTGATGAGATTCGCTTTGTGCTGCAGGACGAGGCGTTTGTGGTCACTGATCAACTGATGCAGTGTATCGCGGATTACTCGTTGCAGTGCCATGACGCGAATGTGCGTCTGCGCAAGTGCGAAGAGTTCCTCAATCAAGGGCTGCGCTCCGAAGCTTTGCATCTGGCTGAGATTACGCCGAATCTGCTCGACACGGTCGGAATGCTGGACTTTCCCGAACGTGAGCAGTGGGTCAATCTGCTGGCTGCGTACTCGCTCCCCAAGCCGGAGCCGTTGCTGCTGGGTGTCGCTGCGGTGCTCAATGAAGCCTATGCCGTGCAGCAGCCATTACAGCGGTTGCTAGATCAGCACCGTCTGCACGCATTGGCTCGCAGCCCGTTGACTCAGCGACTCAGCATCCTGCGGGCCATTGCAGAGCTTGATACATCCAGCAGTCATTGGGAGAGCGACATTCGCGCGATGGAGCGGGCCCGGTTTCGGGAGATCGAATCGGAAGCCCGGGTGGCCATTGCTGGCGGTGAGGTCGACAGTCTTAAGGAGCTTGTCGCGGAGCTCAATAGCCGAGTCTGGCTGGAGACGGTGCCGGTCGATCTGGTGCGCAACCTGAAACAAACCGGCGGCCGCGTCGTGCGGGGCCAGGCGCGCGAGCAGCTCGAAATGCTTGTGGAGACATTACACGATGCCCATGCGGCGATGAATTTGCCACTCGCCCGGCAGATGCGCGACGCCTGGAATGCGAATGCCAAGGTCGTGCAGCTGGGTGAACATGACGAACTCGCCGAACAGGCGGCTCCGGTGCTGGCATGGGTTGAGGACGAAGATCGTAAGGAAGCTGCTGAGAAAGCCTATCGCCGCGCGATCCTCGACCTGGAACAGGCCCTCGAACAGAACACACTGACGTCCGCCGAGCTGCAGCAATACGGGCTCGCGGTGGAGAAATGCGGACGATTGATCCCGGAGGCACTGCGGACCCGCTATCGGAATCGGCTGACGACACTCGACCTGGGTGAATCGCGCCGCAATCTGATCAAGATTGGTGGCACTGTCGCTGCCGTGGTGGCCGTGGTGGCCGTAATCTGCGTGGCGGTCTATTTCAGCAATGAAGCGGAAACGTCCCGCAGGATCCTCGCCTCGGCCAGCAGTCTGATTGATGAGCATCAACTGGATGCGGCCCGCCAGCTCATGGACGAGCATCCCCAGCGACTGCTTTCCGAGGAAGGGCTGGCCCTGAAGAGCAAGTTCGCGGCTGCCACGCAGTCCGAACATGATCGGCAGGCGAGTCTGCAGGCGATCCTGGAACGGGCCCGGCAGGCGACCGATCTGGCGGCCACGGCCGTCGCTCTCGAGCAGGCGCGGGCCCTGGTCCGCACGAACGACGAGAAGATTGCTGTCGGCAAACTGGAAGCCGACTGGACCACCCGGCGCGATGCGGATGTCGCGCAGAGCGAGCAGAAGTTTCGGGCGTTACTCTCCGGTACTACGGCCAGCCTGCGGACCCTGGACAGTCTGTTGAATGCGCCCGATTCCGAGACGGAGATCCGCAAACTGATCGAACAGGTTCAAACCAATCTGAATGAGCTGCATGGTCTGGAATCAAAAGTCGCCGCGGAACTGACCTCCCAGGCGACGCTGCTGGAAAGCCGGTTTGGCGGGTTTCGTAAAACTTATGGCGAAGTCGTCAAAAAGAATGTGCTGCTCGATCGCCTGACGGCACTCGTCCAGTTCGCACCGCAAGCCAGCGCGGCCGAGACTCAGTTGAACGAATACCGTGACGCGCTGGCTCAGTTTGCAACGGCGTTTCCCAATGATCCACGCGTGGCCGGATTTAAGGGAGGGGGTAGTCCGGACGTTATCAAGTCCGTGCTGGCCCGGCAGAAGCTGGCGGCCACCTGGGGACAGCTGTGGCCGGCCGACTCGCACGAAGTCGAATCACGCAGCAAGAGCTGCACGGCATTTCTGGCCGAGTTTCCGACCAGCCCCGAACGTGAAGTTATCGGGCGCTATCAAGCATTCCTGAAAGCCCTGGAGTGGCGGAAAGTCGGCGATGAAGATTCGCCCAAGACCGTGCAGAAGCGTTTGAGCGAGCTGTTTTCGGGGAAGCTGATCCGAGAGGGCAACCTGCTGAAGACGAAGGATGGGAAAGAGTACTACCTGGAAGAGCCCCAGGACTTCAGCGACCGGACATCTCCCATCAGTTTCAAATACATCGTCGGTTTTAACGGTGAAACAAAACCTTCCAAGTACATGGAACCCAACCTGTTTTCCAATCTGAAAACGGTCGATCCGCCACAACTGGCCGTCGCGCGGCAGGTCGACGATGCAGCACCGGATGTGGAGCCTGAAAAATGGGATGAGTATTTGAACAACCAGGCCGCGAACGTGCTGAAAGCGACCGAAGTCAATCCGTTCCTGCGGTACATCCTGGTCTTAAAAATTCTGGAATTCGCGAGCCAAGGCAATAGCCTGCTCGCCGTGGAGCTGAAGAAACCGCTGAACGACTTGAATGACGATCCCCCCGACATGTCGGTGTCCTGGATGGATCCGCTGAATACGGCCGCGAAGGATGCCCGTGATCGCGCCAACACTTTGATCAAGCGCATCACAGCGAGCAGTCTCAGTAATGCCTGGGCACGAGCCGCCGCCGCCCAGGAGAGATTGTCCGCCGATCTCTTCCAGCAGACGATGCCTGTGGGCTGGCTGGAACGGACTGCGGATCGGCGCTGGATCTTGCGGTCTCGCTGGATGTCGGAGAAGAAACATTCACTGCTGGTCTCGGTGGCTGCCGAAGACGGGTCGCGCAGCTGGCAGCAGGTGGGGGTCGTGCAGGCCGGAACCGCGGACTGGAACCTGCCTGTCGTGGGCAGCCTGGCGGAAGGGACGCTGGTGTTTGCGACCGTGGTAACCAGCAAGGCGAACCAGGCGAACTAACCGGGCACACCGTACTTCGGGCGGAGTCAGTCATGTCGGCAGATCAGTCAGAATTGGCACCACTTTTTATCCGCCTGCGGGGACGCGTTCAGGGTCCATTCAGTACCGCACAGTTACAGGCGCTGCACGAGCGCGGCCAGTTCAGCCGGGCACACGAAGTCTCAGAAGATCGCGTGAACTGGCGGCCTGCCGCCACGCTGTCGCAGGTGTTTGTGGCCCCGAAGGTTCGGCCGCTGCCCCCGCAGAAGGTGGCGCCCCGGCCTGATTCGGGTGATGAGATCATCGCGCTGGGAACCGACGCCCCCGAGAAAAGCCCCGCGGCCGTCGTCACCGGTCCCGCCAAGCTGGCCAGGCCGGTCTGGCACTATAGCGTCGGAAAGGAAACTTATGGTCCCGTCACGATCCTCGAGTTGCGGGGCTTGCTGGCGGGCGGGCAGCTGCAGGGCAGTGATCTGATCTGGAAGGATGGCTTGCCGGATTGGACTCCCGCCTCGGAAGTTGCGGAGCTATCGGGCGCGGCCGGGCCGCACACGCCGCAGGATTCCGCAGCCATTCGAGGACGGACTGTGTACTGCGCGGCATGCGGTAAATCGATGGATTTCCGCGCGGAGATCTGTCCGCAATGTGGCGTGCGGGCCCTGGCACCGGTCACCCCCAAGAGCCGCATGGTCACCGCGATGCTGGCGATCTTCCTGGGGTCGTTCGGTCTGCATCGCTTCTATCTCGGTCAAGCCATCCAGGGTTTGTCTTATACATTTACCTGGGCATTTTTCATGATTGCGGCATTTGTCTTCATGGCGGCACGCATTCCGGTGCTGGCGGGGATCTGCATTTTCCTGAGTGTCCTGCCGACGCTCTTCTCGTTCATCGAAGGGGTCGCATTTCTCTGCACGTCAGACGCGGACTTTGCGCAGCGTTATAATCAACGCCGCTGACTCGCGGGATGACGAGAGCGTGCCCCAACGTCGACGAACCGCTTGCTGACGCACTGCATGACAATTCCCGACAAGTGATTGATCGCATCCCGCGGCAGTCAGGAATCTGACGAATTCGGCAACGAAACCAGTCCCTCAACTTAATACATATTCCACCCCGATGCATGCGAACGCGTTGCGTTTGCGGAGCGTATAACGACTATGGCTGCCCATCTGCCCCATGCTTCTCATCAGCCGTTGCCCTTGTCGTGGGCGCGATCTGATCCGGAGCAGTGCCTGTTGTTTCGCGGGGCTCGCTTTACCCGGGTGAACTCGTGGTGCTCGCTGTTTCTGGGGGTGTTACTGACAGTGGCCTTTTATCTGTCACTGTTGCCGATCAGCAGAAGCATGCTGGGGGCCAGCTTCCTGCAGCGGGGTGAGATTCCCTACTTCATCGCCTTCTTCTCGTTCTGGTCACTCGCCATCCTGTGGTTGAAGTGGCGGAAACTGGTGCTGCAACGCAAGTCGCTCGCGTTCAATATCCTGCCGGAAGATCCCGAGTTCGTGCTGACACCCCATTCTGTCGACGACGTGCTGCAACGCATCTACGAGTTCGTCGATGATCCGCGGCAGTTTGTCGTGTTCAATCGGATCTCGACGGCTCTGGCCAATCTGCGGAACCTGGGACGGGTCACCGATGTGGATGAAATCCTGCAGACCCAGGCGGGGCAGGATGAGTCGGGGATGGAGACGAGTTACTCGCTGCTGCAGGGGTTCGTGTGGGCCATTCCGGTGCTGGGGTTTATCGGGACGGTGGAAGGCTTGTCGATGGCCATTGGCGGGTTCGGATCGGTGCTGGCGGCTGCCAGCGACTTCGAACAAGTGAAGGGAGCTCTGCAGGGGGTGACCTCGGGGCTGTCGGTAGCGTTTGAAACCACCATGCAGGGGCTGGTCGCGGCACTCGTGATCCAGCTGCTGCTGACGGCGCTGAAGAAATCGGAAGAAGAATTCCTGGATGCCTGTGGCGAGTATTGTGCGCGAAACATTGTCGGCCGGCTGCGGTTGCTGCCGTTCGAAATGCGTGAGGCCGAATAATGTCGCGCCGCGGCCGGTCGGGGCCGGCAATCTCGCTGTTTGCGTTTCAGGATATTATTACGTCAGTCACGGCGATCGTGATCGTCGTCGTGCTGTTCCTGGCCCTGGATCTGGTCCAGCGTAAAGAGGTGGCCCGTGCGGACTCGCCCGTCGGTGTGGCCGCAGACCTGACGGACCGCATCGCCGAATTAAAACGGGAACTGGAACGCCTGCAGGCCGAGACGACCCGGACCGACGCCACCGTCCGCGAACTGGCCCAGTTTTCCCCCGCTGAACTGCAGGCGGAAGTCACTGCAGCAGAAGGCTCGCTGCAAGTCCTGCAGACCCGCGAGAAGGAACTGACCGCCCGCCACGCGGTGTGGGAGTCGCGTCAGAAGGCCGCGCTGGCCGCCAGGTTCGATCTGCGGCCCCAGCAGCTGCAATTGGAACGGACGCGGCAGGCCAATCAAGATCTCCAGCGCGAAATCGAAGAGGGCCGCACTGACAAGCGGCCGATCTATGGCCTGCCGCGGGGTATCACGGCCGGTGGCTGGGTGGCAGTCATCGAAGCGGAGACGATTTTCGTCGCCCCCCTGGGCAAACGAGCCCGGCCGCTGCAGTTCGAACAGGGGGCCTTTCCGCTGGTAACCGGCACCACCGCCGGGGCTTTTCTAAGATGGGTCTCCGATGAAAAACAGGAGCGTGCTTACTTCCTGTTATTGGTCCGGCCCGGCGGTGCTGGTCAATTTTACGAGATCGAGAGCAAGTTCAACGACACGTCGATTCTCTATGGATTCGACGTCATTGACGCGCAACAGGTGATTCTGCATCCGGAGAAAGGAGCAGCCCCCTGATGAGCCGTCGTCGTGCCGTCAAACAGGACAGCCTGGAACTGTTGCTCGATACGATCTGCAACACGTTCGGAGGCGTGCTGTTTATCGCCATCATGGTCGTGATGCTGCTGGCCCAGTCGGGGCAGGGCCCGGAGACCGACGTACCAGTGCCGTCGCCGGACGAGCTGGAACTGCACAGCCGCGAACTGGCAGCCTTGTCTGCGGAATTCGTCCGGCAACAACAGATTCAGGCCAGCCAGGCAGAACTTGTGAAGAGCCTGGTTCCCGACACGATTCGCGAACTGATCGAACGCCGCAAGCGGTTACTCGCAGAACTGGCCCGGCAACAGGCCGCGGTCGATGCCCAGCAGGCCCGGAACGCGGCCGTCATGGCCAGTGTCGCCCGTATTCAAGCCGAAAATGACAAAGTGCGGGCGGACTTGAAAGCGGCACAACAACAGCAGGCCGAGGCAAAAACACTGCTGGCGTCTGAACAAGACGGACGCGTCAAAGATGCCAGGTTACCGCGCCAGCGACGGAGCGATCACAAGCGAGAAGTCGCATTCATCCTGCGTTATGGGCGGCTCTATTTGTGGCATGAATATGACCTGACCATGCGGCGTACGGGTTTGAATCTACGCGATTTCGTCGTCATCTCCGACGAAGCAGACCAACTGGTGTCACGCCCCAGGCCCACCGCCGGAATCCCGCTCGACGATACGCCGGCCTCCCGCGCTGCAATCGACAAGCTGCTCAGTCGTTTTGATCCCCGCCGCGATTGCCTGGGTCCCATCGTCCGGCCAGACTCGTATGGTGTCTTCCAGTATTTTCGCAATCGGGCCATCGCGCTCGGATTCGAATACCGCATGCTGGTGATGGATCAGGATTCCACCGTGGTAGATCGCGGCGGCAGCGGGGGCCTGGTCCAGTAGCCATCTGACTGCACAACTGCCGAACGGACAGACTGGAGTTCCCTGCTGCGGAAAAATGCCGAATCCACTTGCGGGCGTTGCGGGCTGGTCTTCTCAGGCACCTCGTCACGATTCGGCGGCGTTCACGGCCGCCAGCATTCCGCAGGCACCGTTGATGTCCTGGCCGCCACTGTAACGTCGTTGCACAGGCATCCCCAACTCTTCAGTCAGGTAATCGCGGAAGGCATTTGCTTCCTCAGAGGACGGTCGCTGGAACTGCCCGGTGGGATCGTTAACGTCGATCAGGTCGAGCAAGATCGGCAAGTCGCGCGTTAGTTCCGCCAAGGCCCGGGCTTCTTCACGCGTCGTATTGATGCCACCCAGGACTGTCCACGCAAACGTAATGCGCCGCCGGGTGGCTGCGTGGTATTCGCGGACCGCAGCCAGCAGTTCGGGCAGGGCATACACCTTTTCAATCGGCAGCAATGTCTTTCGCTGCTCCGAAATGGCCGAAGTCAACGACACGATTAAACGATAGCGATGCTTCTCGGCGGTAAACCGGCGAATCCCGGGAACGATCCCGACCGTCGAAATCGTGATGGCCTTCGAATTGATCGCCATGCCGCACGGTTCGGAAAAGATCTTAGCGGCCTGGATCACCCGATCGTAGTTCAGCATCGGTTCGCCCATGCCCATGAAGACCACCCCGCGCACGGGATAATCCGAATCTGCCTGGATCTGGGTGACCTGATCGACAATCTCCCACGTGGCGAGATTGCGTTGAAAACCCATCCTGCCGGTCGCGCAAAAGGCACAAGCCAGGGCGCAGCCGACCTGCGAACTGACACACACAATGTACTTCTCGTCGCCGGGGCGATGCATCAGCGGAATCCGCACCGCTTCAAACTGACCGTCCCCTTCTCCTTTAAACAAGTACTTGGCGAACTTGTCGAAGGGGGAGATCGTCTTGTCGACCAGCGTCAGCCGGGGAATGGTGGTCCGCTCGCGAATCTGCTGCAACATCCGCCACGAGAAGTGGGGCAGTTCGGCCGGAACCTCGGTCGCCCCATTACGGACCACGGCCACCTGCAATTGCCGAATCAGCCGCTCGGGGGGCTCCAGATCAGACAGGGCTGCGGCAAGTTCGGTCGAAGTCTGGTTTTTAAACAGGATCATAGCGCGGTCAGGTGTTCCGGAATCAAAGTCGGGGCGAGTTCGCAACCGCAAGTATGTGCTGGGGTTCGCCTTGAGGCAAGCCTGGATCACCTCCCTCCGCCGCCTGTTTCAACCGCACGACCTGGACCAGGAGGCCGCCGCATGTTCCAAATCCAGCTCATTGTCGACCCATTTCCGCACCCCCACGACGGACAGTGACGCACCTGTTTCAGTTGCCCCGACTTGAGAAAATACGTTCGACCGAGCGACGTGGAGGGAACCTGCTCACGGCCCCGGGAGACTCGCCGGCACCTGCAGATCCATCGGCATAATCGTTTTGTTGAGAGAAATCACAATGACCGCCAATGCGCCAAAAAACTCGTGGCGGGACACATTTTTCACAGATACCTCTTAGTAAGCGCTGCACAGCTTCAGCAATTACCCCACCGGGATTGATCGCCCGAGCTTCGCTGTTCGTTACAGGCTTCCACTCCAGTCGTTTTACGAGCTGCGTGACCCTGCGTAAGAGACGTCACTGCAAAGCCTTGCGACCTGAACACGACCATCCGACGGGTTCACAAACACGCACGTCACAGCTGTAAAATGCTCTCCAGGGCACATGTGGACTATCAGACAAATGCTTGCACTCGCGACCAGTTCCGTCGCTGCCACCGAACACCGGGTGTTCCGGCACCTCTCGGAACCGCAAAAGACAAGTTGCCTTCCTGCAATTTCCCCTGATTTCTCAGATTCACCGAAGGCATTTTCGCCAAAGTCAGCGGGATCGCGCCAGCCTGCACTGTGTTCACTGGTATCAAGCAGTATTCGCGCTGTCTCCGATCATTCGGGAGATCTCCTACAGCTTCATTTAAGTCGAAGTGTCACTATTTAAAAAAGACATTCCGACTTACACGAAGGAGAACCTGCGGCAACCGATCACCGATGAGCCTGTCCCATCGAGACCAGCGGGGTCTCAGATGACAGATGACCACACTGAGGTCGCACCTGAGTGTGCCCCCTGGAACCAGGCTTTGCGGACACTGATCGCGACGTTCCGCTAACGTTGATCGTCGCAGGATGGTGCAAAAGGGAGACTTGAATCGGTGCTAAAAGTCCACGGTTTTACATGAATAATTGTCAAATCAGGGATCCTTGACCAAAAGTTATCGCCACAGACTGGGTAATTTGGGCGAACTATTTGACTGTGTAAACACTGGTGTTTTACTTCGCTTGGCAACTCTGGAGATTGCCCATTTTGACATTTCCGGATCTCACAAGATCTTCTAGTCGCTCATCTGAGCACACCGATCACCGCGACGTTCATTCTCGAAATCCGGGCCGGTTTCGCGAACGCCGTTTGGGGATGTGCCTGGTGATGAGGTGCAGTTCGAAATTGCACGTTCTATTTCCGCAGCATCTGGAGGCCAATCATGCCAGGCGCGATGTGCAGCTCGAAGAATTTGAGCACTCGTCGCCCCACGTTCTTGACGTTCACTCCGCACAACATGCTGCCAGTTGGCGGGAATCCAGTACTGAACCGTCACCCCTGCGGCTGGCTGCCGGCCGCAGAACGTTGCAGGGAAGCAGACTGTTGAATTGAAGCAGCGCCCGACAATCCACAGGAACCTGAATTGGCCGCAAGGCAGGAGGCATTGACCTCGTGCCATTGAATTTAACCGGAGCGGCCCAATCCATCCTGCATCGACATAGATAGCACTCACACACCCCACATTTGTAGTTCTGTGAAAGGTTACGTATGAAGAAGATTCCGATGTCGAGTTGGTTGCAGAATATGCTGGGAGGCAAGAAGCCTTCCAAGCGACGCAAAATTGATGCTTCTTCGAAGATTGTGCCTCAAACTCCCGAACAGTTGGAGAGCCGTGTTGTTCCCGCGACCATCACCTGGGACGGCGGTGCCATGACCGCGAACTGGGCCGATGCCGCTAACTGGGATGGTGACGTCAGTCCGGTAGATGGCGATGACGTCGTCTTCAATACCGCAGCGGGTACTACCAGCCAGAACATCGCAGATTTGACACTTCAAAGCCTGACGTTCCAAGTGGGTGGCAACACGGTCGATTTGGCCCAGGCCACAGAGATTGACGGCACCGGTGCCGGCGACCTCGTCAACACCATTGGAACTAACAGCATCACTGGTACCTCGTTGACCATCATTAACTCGACACTCGACACATCTGTCGCGGCGGGCGATCTGTCGATCGGCGCGGCAATCGCCGATGCTGCCGATGAGGGATTGACTCTCAATACCGGTACCCTGACCTTAACAGGCGCGAACACCTACTCCGGTACAACGACCGTCCAGGACGGCACCCTGAACCTGAATTCTGCCACGGCCAACAGCGCTATCGGCACTGGCAAACTGGTAGTTGGTGATGCCGCAGGCGCCGCGGGATCGGCCATCGTCAATCTGCTGGCTGCCGATCAGATCTCGGATACCGCCGATGTCTCAATTCTGTCGGATGGCTTGTTGTCCACCAACTTTGCCGACACCGTTAACGGATTGGAAGTGGTAGCGGGGGGACAGATCTCGGGTTCCGGGACCGTGACATCCGCGTCGCTGGAATTGTTCGTCAACGCCAGTGAAACCGTAGCGATCACCGCGACTGGCACCAGCGCCGGTACGGCTCAAGTCGGAGCGGGAGCCGCCTTCAATATCGCCACGGGCCTGTTGACGGTGACCGGCAGCGGCGACAACACCCTGACGATCAACAACCCGACGGGTGGCCTGTTCGCCCCGGCGGGTGGTATCACTTTCTCGGGCGTTGCCAATAGCACGTTGAACAATCTGGGTGGCGGAGACGGCACCGGTGCTGGTATCTCGACCCCGACCAATTTGAATGACGGTACACTGACGCATACTCAAGCGGCCGTGACCCAGACCATCAACTACACGGGACTGGCCCCGATCACCGATACGGTCAGCGAAGCCACCTTCACAGTCAACGGCACCGCCGCTGCTGATACGATCAACATCGTTGATGGCCCGGGGGGAACAACCCAGGTCAACAGCGATACCTTCGAGCTGATCAATTTCGCCAACAAGGTGGCGGTATCTGTCAACGGCTTAGGTACGGGAGACGTGATCACCATTAACATGGTGACACCGGCACCGGCCCTGACCACGTTGAACGTGGATGGCGGCGATTCGACCGATACGGTTTATGTTCTCGCGACGCCTGCGGCAGTCGTGACGAACGTGGATACAGAAGTTGGTGTTCCGGACAACACTGTCATCGGTGTTGCCAATCTCGCGAATTTCAACACAGGGACTGGAACACTCGCCGGTATCCTCGGTGCCGTGAATGTCTCGGATAGCGGCGGAGTCGGTAATTTGTATATCGACGCCAGCGCTGACGGCTCAGCGACCTACACGTTGACCGACTCCACGTTAGACCGGACCGGATTGGGGACAATCGGCTACACTGCAGACATAGAGACTGTAGAAGTGGCAACGGGCGGCTCGGCGGACACGATCAATGTCTTGAGCACTCAGTCTGGCAGCACGGTTACCATCTACGCCAACGATGGCGATGACATTATCAATGTCGGCGACGCGGGGAATACGCTCAGTGGAATCATCGGTGCATTGACGATCAATGGTGCGGGCGGTACTGGCGATGTCGTGAATATTAACGACCAGGGCTTCGTCGGCCCCGCGACCTACACGGTGACTGGCACGACAGTACAACGCACCGGCACCGCAGCGATCACCTATGGCACCGTCGAGACGCTGAACGTCAACACGGGTACGGGTGGAAACACGATCGACGTGACCTCCACCGCGGCTGGCGTTTCGGCCAATATCCAGGGCAGCGCGGGCAACGATGTCTTCAATGTCACAGGCTCCGGCCTCGCGGCCACTGGCACCACGAATCTCAATGGTGGTGACGGCGACGACAGCTTCGTGATCAACGGCGTGCCGACCGTCGGTTCGGATCTGAACATCGACGGGCAGGGCCAGGCGACGCCCGATGGTGACTCGATCACCATGAACGGCGCAGTCATCAACTCAATCCGCCACTACCTCGACACGTCGTCGTCGGGCATCATCGAATACGATGCCGATGCGACTCCTGATAGCACCAACGAATCCGAGGTCAATTACGTCGGTCTGGAACCGATCTTCGACAATTCCGATGCGATGAATAGGGTCTTCGATTTCGGCGCCGGCGATGATCAGGATGTGACCATCCAGGATGTGGGCGGTGCCAACGGCATCACTCAGATCGTGGCTCCGGCCAATGCGGAATCTGTGAACTTCACCGCTCCCACGGTCTCGTTGACGGTCAACTTGGGCCTGGGCTCCGACATCATCAGCGTCGATTCATTCGATGCGGCATTCCCCGCCATTCCGATCAACCTCAATGGTGAAAGTAGCCCTGACGAAATCCGCGTCGGTGCTGTGCCGACCGGCGCGTCGGTGAACGTCAATACTGCTGGCGGTGTTCCGGACGTCACCGTGATCGGCTCAGTTGCTGGCGTGGCCACGAGTTTGGCCCAGTTCAATACAGGCGTGTCGACTCTGGATGGAATTCTGGGCAACGTCAACGTTGAAGACTCGGGTGGAGTCGGTGAACTCTACGTCGATGATTCGGGCGATGCGACGGGACGCACCTTCATCCAGAACCCAACAGCGGCGGTTCCGGTATTCGGTGGCGACGGATTCACCATTAACCCGACCCACCTGCCGGGATTCATTAACTATACAGACAGCCTGGAGACATTCCAGCTGGCCACCGGCAGCGGCGCGGACTCGATCG
>CAZQUW010000115.1:0-5413 GCA_964596215.1 uncultured Planctomicrobium sp.
AAAATGGCGATGATTGGCCGGAGGGCGCAGGAATCGCTGGGCTTTATGATCGAGATGCATGCATTGAAAGACACCGTCGACGAATTGCTGGAAGAATCGCACGCCCTGTTTTTCGAAACGGCCGCTGATCGACTGGCCCCCATGCCCGGGCTCCACGAACTGCTCGAATTTATTGAAACCCACAAGTTGCCGAAGGGTGTGGCCACCTCGTCGTCACACAGTTATGTGCAACGCGTCGTCGGTCCCTTCGGACTGTTGCCGCGGTTTAATATGATCCTCGCCTCAGAAGACGTCACGCAGGGGAAGCCGCACCCGGAAATCTATCTAAAGGCCGCCCACAATCTCGGCATCGCCCCAGCAGAAATGATGGTCCTGGAAGATAGCCAGAACGGAATCAACGCGGCAGCGGGCGCCGGTGCCGTTGCTGTCGCAGTCCCACATCAGCACACATCACACCATGATTTCAGTCGGGCAACGCTGGTTGCAAACCGTCTCAATGACCCACGCGTCCTGCAGTTAATCAAGCCCCACAAATAAGTTGCGTCAGATCCCCATAACCTAAGAGCGAACTTCATTCACAGGCCGAAGTGGAGCAGGGCAGCGGTTGGCAGCAACTTCACCTGAGCGACAGCACGATAGTCGATGATCGATCAGCAGCGCCCGACAGTAACGGCGTTCCTGGAATTACAGGCGGGCTTAAGGCCTTTTGAGCCTTTTAGAAAGCGACTCGTCATCAGGCGTTTTTGACTGCTGGCTGGACATCGGCCATCGGGTTTCACACAATTATATGTCTTCGCATAGCGAGAATTTCAGACTGAACTCACAGAGCTACAGTCTGTCGATACTCCTGACGAGATGCTTCTGGATGCCGCTCCCGAGGTTTCTCCGCGAGGCCGCATTTGCTGCAACACATTACAAATCAGTAGCTTACGGCGGCAACCAGAACCAAGACAGACAATGAAAGTAAACGCAGCAGTCCTGTTTTAACCCGGCTCCCGCAACGACGATACCTTAACGGTACGGCGACAGCAGGGTCCGGGTTATCTGATTTTCGGGTATTTCAAATCTTGACGCACAATCGTGAGTAAAATACTTCGGCCTCGAATTGAGCCGCATGTTTCACCCGATTGACGCAGCATCGAACTCGCGGGCCGATTGACCGTTTGAATCATTAAGCAGAATTCCTTTGATCACGAGCGTCAGATCCCCCGCGCGGAGTTTTATTAACGTGCAACCGACTCAACAGATTCACATCCGAGGAACCACTCCTTTGATTTCGCCGCGAGATTTGCTGCAGCAGATCCCGATGTCTGAAGCCGCCAACCGAACAGTGGTCCAGGGACGCGCCGAACTGATCCGGGTACTGGCCGGCGAGGATCCCCGCATGCTCGCCGTTGTCGGTCCGTGTTCGATTCATGACGAACACGCCGCCTTGGAATATGCCCAGAAACTGCAGGCCGTTGCGGAAGAGATCAAATCGACCACGCTGGTCATCATGCGAGTCTACTTTGAGAAACCGCGGACCGTGATGGGCTGGAAGGGTCTGATCAACGATCCCGGACTGGACGGTTCATTCGATATCGAGACAGGCTTGCGCAGGGCCCGGAACTTGCTGCTGAAAATTAACGAACTGGGGATGCCGGCGGCGACGGAGATGCTGGAGCCGATCACGCCGCAATACGTCGCAGATCTGGTCACCTGGGCCGCGATTGGCGCCCGTACGACCGAATCGCAAACTCATCGCCAGATGGCGAGCGGACTGTCGATGCCCGTGGGCTATAAAAACGGCACCGACGGGAATCTGGAAATTGCCATCCAGGCCATGCAGGCTGCTCAAAGCCCGCACAGTTTTCTGGGAATCGACACCGATGGCCGGACCTGCGTCATTCACACGACCGGCAATCCCTATGGTCACTTGATCTTGCGGGGCGGCCGCAGCGGGCCGAATTACGATGCCCAAAACGTCAAAGCCGCGGCAGACGCGCTGACTGCCGCAAAACTACCGCCGTATTTGATGGTCGACTGCAGCCACGCCAATTCCGACAAGGATTACACCAAGCAGGCCGCGGTCTGGCGCGACGCCGTCGCCCAGCGTGCGGCTGGAAATCGCCACATTGTCGGGCTGATGCTGGAGAGTAACCTGGTCGCTGGCAGTCAGAAGCTGACGAAAGATCTGTCACAATTGAAGTATGGGATTTCGATCACGGACGGCTGTATCGGGTGGGAGCAAACCGAAGAACTCTTGCGCGATGCCCATGCGAAACTGAAGCAGTAACTCCCAGGTGGTGGGACGGGTCGTCTGAACTGCCCCGCGATCCGTTCGGCCGCGTTTTATGGGAGATTCACCCAACGGCAATCCGTTTGCTATCGTAATTTGATACGATAGTCGCGCGGAACTTCTGTCTCGGCCGGAATCAGGAAACGGAACCTATGTCATTACGCCTCAAGGATGTGCGAAAAAGCTACATCGAGCAGGACGGTACTCGACTCCCGATACTGGGGATCTCCGAGTTTACCCTGCAAACAAGCGAGCAAGTCGCCCTGGTTGGCGAAAGTGGCGGCGGCAAGACGACCTTGCTGAATGTCATTTCGGGAATTACCACGCCCGACTCGGGCCAAGTGATCATCGGTAACACCGACGTCACGAAGCTGTCGGAGCCCGCCCGGGACCGGTTTCGTGCGCTCAAAATCGGATTCATCTTTCAAACGTTCAATCTCCTTCCGGCATTTACAGCCTTGGAGAATGTCCTGCTGGGAATGAGTTTCTCCGGCCAGAAATCAGACTCGAAGCGGGCCAGAGAATTGCTCGAGCGAGTGGGTCTCAGCCATCGGCTGAATCATCGCCCGGCCACATTGTCAGTGGGTGAGCAGCAGCGGGTTGCGGTGGCGCGGTCGCTTGTGAATCGCCCTGCATTGCTGCTCGCTGACGAACCGACGGCCAGTGTTGATGCCCACCACCAGACAACGGTGCTGGAATTAATCCGCGAGGCCTGCCGCGAGCACAATTGTGCGTTGCTGCTGGTCACGCACTCGGCAGACGTCGCCGGCCAATTTCAGCGGGTCGAGCGTCTGAAGGACTTCAATCACCCGCAATAATTTCGGCCTCAATCGTCTGGGGTGGGTACCGACCAGAAATCTGGCCGGCAACATGTTCCCCGAAAGCCTGGCGACTTCAGCCGCCACATGCTCCATGTGTCAATTTCAACGTTTAACCAGGAAGAGAAACCTCTATGAACCTCGTGACGATTGCGTGGAAAAGCATTCGCCAGCGAGCTTTGGCGTCGTTCCTGACGGCGTTGAGTGTCGCACTGGGAGTCACGTTGATGGTCTCTGTGCTGGTCGTGCACGGAATCGTCGATCGGATCTTCAGCCAGAACGCCAGCGGCTACCATCTGGTGGTCGGAGCCAAAGGCAGCCCGCTGCAACTGGTGCTGAACACGATTTACCATCTCAGTAGCCCGGTCGAGAACATCCCCTATCTGTATTACAAGGAATTGAAAGCCAATCCCCGCGTGCAGAATGCGATTCCGATCTGCATGGGCGACGTGACGCTGGAAGGCAACTTCCGCATCATCGGGACATCCCCCGAGTTCTTCGAAGTCGATTATCATCCGGACAAGAAGTTCCGCGTCCGCGGCCATTTCCTGGAAGACGACTTCGACGCCGTGATCGGCTCACAAGTGGCTCGTACCAACGGTTGGAATATCGGCTCCACCTTCCAGCCTGCTCACGGCGTGGCGGACAGCGATCACGTTCACGAGGAGAAATTCACGGTCGTCGGCGTCCTGGCTCCCACCGGAACCCCCAACGACAATGGCGTCTATATCCACATTGATGGTTTTTATCAGATTGCCGGGCACGAAAAACCTGCCGATGAGGCAGCAGCCAAAGCGGCAGCGTTTGCCGCCGTCCAGCAACAGGGCGCCGGGGCCGAGAAGGTTGTCGTGGAACCTGTCCCCGAACCCCAGCCCACGCCCGCCAAGGATTCGCACGACCATGCGGGACATGATCATCATGGCCATCACCACCACGAGTTACCCGACGAACAAAAAGAAGTGACCGCCATCCTGGTCAATGCCAAGCACATCACGGCAGCCATCCAATTGCGGGCCAGTATCAACGAGGGGCCGTATGCCCAGGCAGCCATCCCTTTTCAGGAAATCAACTGGATTCTGAACAACGTCGTCGGCAACGTGCGGACGCTGCTGGTCATCATGACAGCCCTGATCCTGGTGGTATCGGGCGTCGGCATTTTCGTCAGCATCTACAATTCGATGGCCGACCGGAGACGCGAAATCGCCGTGATGCGTGCTCTGGGGGCTCAGCGGAGTACGGTGTTCACGATCATTTTCCTCGAATCAATCTTGCTGTGCGTCGGAGGTGGCCTGTTCGGCGTCCTGCTGGGACACGGCATGGTCGTCATTGCCGCGCCAATTTTAGAGGTCAGGACTGGCCTGCTCATCGACCCGTGGGCCTTCGAGACGCTGGAACTGATTCTCCTGCCAGTACTTATCGCATTGGCGTCACTGGTCGGGATCGTACCAGGAATGACCGCATATCGTACGGACGTGGCTAAAGCACTGCATGCGTGAAATTAGAATGACGGCAAAATTTGGGGTCGGCGGCAAAAATCGGTTATAATTGCGAGTCGTCGGGAGCATTTTTATGATGACTACAGATTTAGCACCAGCACCGGTTGAAAATCGAGGGGCGCCTGCGTCCATGATTGAGTTGCAGTCAGATGCGTTCGCCAGCCCGGAATTGGAGGGGCAGAACGAGTTTTCCTACCGCCCCATACCGGTACTGGCCCCGATTTCGCTGGTGATTGGCCTGAGCTCGATCGTCGGTCTGGCGTCGGTTGCCGGTCTGACTGTTCCACTCGCCGGAGTGATCCTGGGGATCCTGGGATGGCGGCAAATCTCCCGTGCTCATGGTGAATACGGCGGCCTTAAACTGACAGTCAGCGGGCTGGTATTGTCATCCATCTGCCTGATGGCTGGAACCAGCCTGCACGCCTATACGTATGCCACCGAAGTCCCTGAAGGCTATGAACGACTGAGTTTCCGCTGGCTGGCTGAACAGAAGCCGATCATTGAAGACGGTCAGACGCGAATTCATCCAGAAGCCAAAAGTCTCGACGGCCAGAAGATTTTCATAAAAGGATACATGTATCCCGAGAATCAGAAAACGAACTTGAAACACTTCGTACTTTGCAAGGATACTGGGCAATGCTGCTTCGGTGGCAAGCCCGCGCTGACGGATATGATCGTGGTGGATTTTGTGAACGACGCACGGGCGAATTTTCGCGAGTTGTCACTGGTCAATGTCGCTGGCACATTTCGAGCCAAAAAGACAGTGGTCGGTGGTGAGGTGACCGCCCTGTATTCTCTTGAGGCCGAGTACTTCAAATGAT
>CAZQUW010000115.1:5513-19135 GCA_964596215.1 uncultured Planctomicrobium sp.
GACCTGCCCAAGCAAATGCCCGAGTGGCTGAAAAAACTCAATGGGCAGCGGATTCGCCTGCGGGGCTACATGCACCCGCAATCAGCGTTTCAAGAGGATGGCCTGAAACGTTTCGTACTGTGCCGCGACACGAGTGCGTGCTGCTTTGGTCCGAATCCCACTATTTTCTATCTGGTGGAAGTCACCATGAAGTCCGGGACCAGCACCAGTTACATTGATAACAAAGCGTTTGATGTGGAAGGAATCTTCCGGATCAGGCCGGAAGTGCTGGAAGGGACTGACGAAGTTGATCGATTTTACTATTTGGAAGACGCCCAAGTCGTCAAAAGATAAAAGCCGAATGACGTGCTGGCCCTTCGGCTGACGCACCTCCATAATACGACTGGACCTGCATGCAACCTGCAAGTTGGTCTTTGACAGCAGTTTTGACACCGCCCGCTGATCCGCAACTTTCGGAGAACTTTCCGATGTTTACTCGTTTCTCCAGTCGCTTCCGCACGATGCTGGTCGCAACCACGATGTTGCTGGCTGCCATCGTCGCCCCATTATCTGAGGCCTTTGCCTGCCCCTTCTGCGGCGTCGCGCAGATGACGTTGACCGAGCAACTGGCCTCCGCCGATTCTGCGGTTCTGGTCCAGTGGGTGGAGGGCGTCAAAGACACCGAGACGAAGCCCGGCAATACGACTTACCAGATTCAGCAAGTGGTCAAAGGGCCTAAGAGCCTTGCCAAGGACCAGAAAATTAGCGTCGATCGCTACCGCACGGGCAAGGTCGGCGATCTGTTCGTGGTGCTGGGTACCGACATGGGTAACGGCAAAGGCTTCGAGTGGGGCAGCCCGCTGGAAGTCACGGAGACCAGCTTCAATTACATGTCGCAAGCTCCCTCGCCGGAAGCCCCGGCGGGCAAGCGGTTGGCTTACTTCCTGAAGTTTCTCGAATACCCCGATCCGATCATCTCCAACGATGCGTTTGGTGAGTTTGCCAATGCACAGTACAAAGACATTGAACAACTGGCGGCTCAGTTACCCAAAGAGAAGATTCGCGCCTGGATCGCCAACCCCGAGACTCCCGCGACACACCTGGGACTGTACGGCATGATGATCGGCCTCTGCGGAGGTCCCGAAGACGCGAAAATGCTGGAGAGCAAAATCCTGGTTCAAACCGATGAATTTCGGCTCGGAATCGACGGCCTCATGGGAGGCTATCTCCTCATTCTGAAAGATAAGGGTCTGGATGTGCTCGACGAGCACAAGCTGGCAAACAAAAAGGTCCCCTTCAGTGAAACGTTTGCTGCGATGCAGGCCTTGCGGTTCATGTGGACCTATGGGTCCGGCAGGATTGCTCCAGAACGTCTGCAGCAGTCGATGCGGATTTTGCTCGATCGACCGGAAATGGCCGACTTGGTCATCGCCGATCTGGCGCGCTGGAAGGACTGGTCGATTCAGGACAAGCTGATGGCCAAATACGGAGAAGGGGAGTACAACATTCCGTCCATTAAGCGGGCCATTGTGCGTTATATGTTAGTGAGCTCCAAAGATGTCCCTGCCGGTGCCGGAGCCTCCCAACCCGCCCATGTCGCCAACGGTCAAAAGCTGCTCGACGAGTTGCGGAAGAAGGATCCCAAAACGGTCTCGGAAGCGGAACGGTTCTTTGTGGTGCCGTAACGCAAAACCCTCCCGAGTCGCGCGGCACCGGCGCCGGGTTCCGAGATTGGAACACATCCTATGCGACGACGAGCGGTGTTGTTCAGACTGCTGACATGCGCCACCATTTGCGGCGTCGGGTGCCTGCAGCCAGCGGTCAGTCGAGCGCAGAATGATCGACAACTTGCCGCTGCGCAAATTAAAACGGCGATCGACAAAGCCAGTCAATTATTGCTCTCTAAAATCGTCACTGAGTCAGACGGAGCGGCTGCAATTGGCGCCTTGGCGTTGTTGAAATCGGGCTTGAAAGGGGACACGCCGCAAATCAAATCGGTGTGCGAGCGACTGTGTACTCGCATCACACGGACGACGTTCACACCTCAGTCGCATCATGTTTACGAGGCGGGTGTGTCGTTGCTGGCTCTGTCCAATGCAGACCCGAAAAAATATCGCCCCCAGATCGAGGTCCTCGCCAAGTATCTGATTGCGAATCAGGGAGCGAATGGCCAATGGCACTATCCCAGCGCGACCGAGGGTGACACCAGTATCTCGCAATATGCGATCCTCGGTCTGTGGGAAGCGACACGCTGTGGAATCGCGGTCCCGGCAGAAGTCTGGGATAAAGCCGCAGCATGGCATATTCGCACCCAACAACGAGATGGTGGCTTTGGATATCACCCTGACAATAACGTCGGTGGCTCAGCTTCGTTGCACAGCATGACAGCCGCCGGTATCGGCAGCTTGCGAATCGCCCGCCGACATCTGTTTCCCAATTCGCGAGAACGCGTGGTAATTGATACCCCTGTCGCAAAGAAGAATCGCTCAGGCAAGCGGTACGGAATTCTCGAACCTGTTTTTCGCGACGAGGAATCAGTGGCGACGAGCGAAGAAATGCGAGCGGTCGCTCGGAATGCCAGTTATGTTCCGCAGGTAAAACTCGCTCAGATTGACGACGCCGTCGACAAGGGCGTCAGATGGATGACCTCGAATTTCACCGTCACCCGACCGACCGGTTACCCGATCTATTTTCTCTATGGTTTGGAGCGTGCGGCGACTCTGACCGAAATCATTACATTCGGTGATCACGACTGGTACGAAGAAGGCGCGGCTCATCTCGTCGCGACTCAAACTCCGAGTCACAGCTGGACTGACTCCAGTGGCGAGGTACCAGCGGCAGCGTTTGGTATTCTGTTTCTGACTCGGGCCACTTCGAAGATGGTCCACCAGGGTCCGCCGCGTGTCGAATTTGGTGCCGGAATTCTGGTCGGGGGCCGCGGTCTGCCGGATCAACTGGGCTCGGCGAAGATGGAAGATGGTAAGGTCAGGACAGACCAGAAAAAAACGTCCCTGCAAGAACTCCTCGCGCAGCTCGAAAATCCACAGCAACCGTTGCTGGAGACCACGCAAACGGAAATCGTCGAGCAAGTCGTGATCGGAAAACGGGACGAACTGATCGGCCAGACCGATCGGCTGAAGAGACTGGCCCGCAGCAAGGATGTCGATGTCCGGCGAACAGCTCTATGGGCCCTGGGGCGCTCGGATGATTTGCAACTCGCACCGATCTTGATTCAGGCACTGAAAGATCCCGACGTCGACGTCTATGTCGAGGCTCGCAATGCGCTCCGCTGCCTCAGTCGTCAGGTCGACGATTTCGGTGCCAAGGAAGAACCGCTGGATGCAGCCACGCGCGATCGCGAACTCGCCAAATGGAAAGACTGGTACAAGTCGGTCCGCGCGTACGATGAGCGAGATGACTTGGTCAGTCCTGGCGAGTAGAATTTCGGTCGCCTGACTCTCTGAGTCGGGTTTCCCCTCATACAAGTCAAAGAACTCGACTCAGTGAGTCAGGCGACAACTGCTTGGTATGACAGTTCCCATCCCCGCACAGCAACCAGAACTCCGGGTCACCCGCTACGACCAAGTCAGCTCCTGGCTGATTGCACTTGTAGGCGGGTTAGGGCTCGCCGTGTTTTCCTTGACGGTGGCATGGATTTCAATCCAACCGGTTTCAGTCAGAGAACCCGTTCCGGTCGAGATCGTTGAAGTCAGCGGGGGTGTGGAGGATGGTTCCATTGAAGAGTCGCTGCAGCTTGAATCTCCAGATCCAGAAACGGAGCAGGCCACGCTGGCCGAAGAGGACGCCAACGAACCTGAAATCCAGGAAACTCTGGATAATGTCATGGACGTGGCCGATGAGGCGACAAATCAGGCCGAGAAGCAGTTCGAATTTCAAACCCGGAATGCCGGCAAGAAAGGGAGCGCCAGCGGGACCGGTCGCCGGGCGCTGGGGATTGGATCGGGCAAGGGAGGCGTCCCCCGTGAGCAACGCTGGTATGTCAGCTACAATGATCGTGAAACGATCGAAGAATACGGCAAGCAACTCGACTTCTTCGGCATTGAACTGGGACTACTGACTGCGGATGGCAAGCTGATTTATCTTTCACGTCTCGCACAGCCGACTCCTGCGGTTCGGACAGCGAACACCGGCAAAGGGGAGAATCGCCTGTATATGACGTGGCAAGGTGGAGCCCGCCGGCGTGCTGACTTGCAGTTGTTTCAGCGAGCCAGGATCGAGCCGGGGGCCAGTGTCCTGATGCAGTTCTATCCGCCGCAAATCGAAACGCAGCTGGTCCGACTGGAAATTGATTACAAAAAGCGGGCTTTGCCAGAAATCCGTCGCACCTATTTTTCCACCAGACCGATCGACTCCGGGTACGAATTCTTCGTTACCCGGCAGACATATTTTAAATGAGGTCCTTGTTTTGGGTGCATCAGATCGCCCACTCGAATTTGTGATCTTTGACCGACTTCACTTCTTTGTGTTTCCCCCAACACTGAGTTTCACCGCTACGATGCAGCGGACCTGAGCGACTTCTTAGACCAGCGGTCTCAACAGCACTTCCAGAGCGAGCGATAGAGTCACTTTATTATGGATATGAACGCGGTTTTTCGGGCGGCGGAAATCATCATCTACGCGGCTCAGGCATGGACCGCATTGTATGGGGTCTTCTGCGTTGTGCTGCTTGCACGCAGGATTCGTCAGCAGCAGTTCGCAACCGCTGCTCGCGCCGACGAATTCCTGGGGCAGATCCGCGAGCCATTGGCTCAAAAACGATTTGATGAAGTCTCGGCCGTGTGTGATTCGCCGCCGTACTGGGCGAAGATCGTCCCGCAGCTGATCCTGGTCGCGTTAGCCAATCGAGATCGTGAGCTGCCGAAAATCCGGCGAATGCTGGCCGAAAAGTTTGAACGCGATGTGCTGGCCGACTTTGAATACCGGATGGCCTGGGTCAGCACGATGATCAAGACGGCACCCATGCTGGGACTGCTGGGAACCGTCCAGGGAATGATTGCAGCCTTTACAAAGATCGCAACTGTCGCCCGTGAGTCCGGCACCGATCCGGCACAGCTCGCGGCCGACATCAGCTTTGCCTTGTGGACCACCGCCATCGGTTTGATGACTTGCATTCCCCTCGTCATGCTGCAGGCATCGATTCACGTCCGCATCGGCAAACTGCAGGATGCGGTGCAATATCAGCTGGGCATGTTCATGGATGACTTCGCCCTGGTCCACAAACCACGCCGCGGAAAAACCGACGCATGAGCCGACGGCAACCGATATTCGATCTCGCTGACGACGGCGAAGAAAGTCTGGCGCCCCCCAAGCGCGCGCTGGACGGTGAACTCGATTTAACCTCGTTGATCGATGTGGTCTTCCTGTTGCTGATCTTCTTTATGGTTTCCTCGACCATGAAGGGGACACCAGACGTCGACGTGCCACAGGCTCATTTTGGAACTGGCGTTCCCGAGCGCACGGCCACGATCGTGACGATTCAGCGTGAGGGACTGGGGGGCCCGCCGATCATCATCCTGGGCGATGGCCGCGGCCCGGAAGGCAACCTCGATTCGGTCCGCAGCTACGTCGAGCAGGGACTGCGCGAGAATCGAACACATGTCATCATCAAAGCGGAGCGCGATATTCCCACCGGCTTCGTCCAGCAAGTGGCCAAATCTGCAACTCAGGTCGAAGGCGTGCGGCTGAATATCGGCGTGCAGGAAAAACGCTGACGGCGGGGACTCGCTCGATTTTGAGTCTGGTGGTCGCGCGTTGCAGCCAAACGGCAGTTGTTCGGGATCAAATTTGAAAATTTGCGTTTCGACACTGGTCGGTACGCACTGACGCAATTTTCTGAGCTATGTTTAGTTTGAACGGCGTCGAGGGGAACCGCTGGCGGTGTTGCAGAGATGCAACATTACTGGGGGTCGTCGCCGTGCCAGCTTGAAGCCCTGTGCGAGACTACGCTGTTCTAATCCATGCGAACAACACGGGTCTCGACAGGGTCGTCAAGTCGGTATCATGGGCCACAGAGAAGCAATCTCACCCCACCCCCGATCCAGTCCAGGTTTGGTGGGAGTTTTCGAATGACATTCCGCATTTTCAGCCCCCGATTACGCAAACGCCGTGGGGCGGCGATCGTCGAAGCGGCGCTGGTATTGCCGATATTCTTTTTGGTCGTCCTGGGCATCATTGAGTTCGGCCGGGCATTCATGATCTCGCAAGTGCTGCAGAATGCCGCTCGCGAAGGCTGCCGCAAAGCCGTGACGGGCGCCTATACCTCGGGCCAAGTTGTCGCTGACATGAAGAGTCAACTGACAGCGGCAGGAGTCGATGCGGCCAATTTATCGACATCCATCATCGTGACCGTCGATCCGACGAATCCTCCGGTCGCCAATAACGAAGTTGCCAGTGCCACCACGAAGGATCTGGTGTCAGTGACCGTATCGATTCCGTTCAGCAAAGTGCAATTGATCCCGGGGAAATATCTCGGGGCGAAGACGCTGACCGCGAAGAGTTCGATGCGGCACGAATAGCGAAGCTCAGGCGCGAGTTCTGCTCCAGACGATGGCAATCTTACAGAATAATAAAGAAAGCCCGACCTGCAAATCAGGTCGGGCTTCTGCATTCTGTCGATGATTTGACGCAAAACTCGCAGACCTTGCCAACTAGGCCGCGGCAGATTCTTTCGGGCGGAACAGCTTTTCGACACCACGAATGATCCCCGGAGTCACGACAAACTTTTGTCCGCGCTCCTGGTCGGGCAGTTCAAACATGATGTCCGTCATCACTTGTTCGATGACAGCTCGCAGACCGCGAGCACCAGTATCGCGTTCTTTTGCGACACGGGCAATCTCCCAGAGCGCTTCGGTGGTGAATTCCAGCTCGCACTCTTCCAGCGAGAAGAATTTCTGATACTGGCGCACAATGGAATTTCGCGGTTCGGTCAACACCCGCACCAAATCAGGTTCCTGCAGCTCTTCGAGCGTGCTGATGATCGGCAATCGGCCGACGAGTTCAGGAATCAGACCGAACTCCAGGACGTCGTCGACACACGTTTCACGCAACAATTCGGATGACGTTTTCTTCCGAGCCGCGACTTGCACATCAGAGCCGAAGCCAATCATCTTGCGGCCTTGCCGCTTACCGATGATGTCGTCGAGTCCGACGAACGTGCCACCGCAAATGAACAGGATATTGGTCGTGTCCATCTGGATGTACTGCTGTTCCGGATGCTTACGTCCCCCTTGCGGCGGGACGTTGGCCACGGTGCCTTCCAGCATTTTTAACAGGGCCTGCTGCACCCCTTCGCCAGACACATCGCGAGTGATCGACACGTTCTGACTCGTCTTGCCAATCTTGTCGATCTCGTCAATGAAGATGATCCCGCGTTGTGCCGCTTCGATATCGAAATCGGCGGCATGCAACAGCTTCAACAACAGATTCTCGACGTCTTCACCGACGTAGCCGGCTTCCGTCAGGGTGGTTGCATCGCCAATCGCGAATGGAACCTGCAGGGCCTTGGCCAGCGTCTTGGCCAGCAAGGTCTTGCCGCTACCGGTGGGCCCGATGAGGAGAATGTTGGACTTTTCAATTTCCACATCGTTGTCGGCGTCGCTGGTAAGCATCAACCGCTTGTAATGGTTGTGCACAGCGACCGACAGAATACGCTTGGTATAATTCTGGCCGATGACATACTGGTCCAGATGCTGGACAAGTTCTTTCGGAGCCGGCACGCGATTGAACAGCGGCTTTGCCGTTCCGCGACGACGACGCTCCTGATCAAGGATCGATTGGCACAGCTCGATACACTCACCGCAAATATAGACATCACTGGGTCCCTCCACGAGGGGCCCCACTTCGCGGTAGCTTTTACGGCAGAACGAGCAGTTCGCGTGTTTTTTGCCTGTGGGGCCACGGCTGCCAGTATTGAACTCTTTCCCGGTGGGCGGCATCAGTGTTCCTTACATCGGTGGAGTTGCATGACGAATCGGCGTGCCGTCGAAATGGCGCGATGCTGTAAACTTAGTCGTGCTTCATTCCGCAACGGTCACCCCCAGGTGATCGTCACACGATGAAATGATCGACTTTGTTTGAGCATAACTTTTGCAGCAAGGGGAGAATTCCTGTCGCGTTGAAGACAATTCCGCAGCGACTTCAACCCTTAATCCGCGAACTGTTGCCCTCCAAGTCCCTGGCAAACAGCAAAACTTAAGTACTTAACTATTCTCAGGATCCGCTGACTGGGTCGTTTCCGGCGAAGCACCGTCTGAACTTGATTGCTGAATCACCGTGCCAGACTTGACCGGCGTCGGATGACCTGACAACCGTTGACTGATCAATCGGTATTCTTCCTCTGTCAACTCACCATCCCGTTTCAGTTGCCGGAATTGGGTCAGCATTTCCTCGACGGGCTCGTCAGAATCCTCAGATTCAAAAAACCAACTGCGAATTCGCAGGATCAACCAAATTAACACCACAATCGCCAGCAGCGCCAGCCCCGTCGTCATGTAGACGTTGAGCCGATCCATGAATTGCGCTTCAATTCCCTTAGCCGCAAACATGCTACGCCAGCCGCCTTTGAATTATCTGGAATCAACCGAACCTGTCGAGACAAGTTCCAGACTGCCACTTCGATCATCACGATCTGCGTAACCCCAATTATGAAAGGCCCAGCGGAAATCAACAAGATGGGGATTCGAATTCCGGAAGGCTTACTGCCAGGAATTTCAGCTGCACTTTCTGCCGTTAGATATTCCAGCCAGTCTCGCGCCCCGCTTTCCGCGAATAGCAGGCAACCGAACAATTCGTGGGGATTAGATCAACGGTTCCACGGCCAAACGCCCGCTGGTCTGTTAACACAACTTCAGTTGATGAGTTCTCCAGAGCCAGCATCTCTCGTTCCAATTCAGGCAGTCACGAAAAGCAAGCGTTGAAAACATCGCCACAACATGCCACAACTGCTTACGCTGCAATCAATAATCGCCACTCGGATCAGCACGCAGGATGCGTGTCGAGCCCTGCTCGTCGGCGTCGACAGGCTGCTGGAACATTGAAATCTCTCCAATTCGCCAGTGCGAATCGGGCGTTGCAGTGGTCGATTTTGCCGAGATCGAGCTATTCCGCGTCCTGGTTTCCCACAATTTGATAAAACCAGCCAACGAGTTGTGGCAGGGTGACGTAAAGCCGATTGCCCCGGAATTGAACGTCACTGAGGGATTACGAATCCGAGTTGTAGAGCCATTTGCAGGCCGGCCGATAAGCAGGCGGGCCTGACGGGGCCAACAGCCTTGATTTCGGACGTAACTCGCGGTAACTGAGTGTAAACAAAACTGAGTTGGTTCGAAGTTCCAGCGACGGGAACCCGGTAGTTTGGGTCTTCATGACCGCTTACAGCGCGTCAATTCAAATATCAAACCGTGCCGTGTCTAGAAAACCAGGATTGATTGATGTCGACTGAACCTGTCATCCGGATTAACAACTTGTCGAAGGTTTACCGTGACTTCTGGGGGCGAAAAAAAGTTCGCGCTTTGAACTCACTGAGCTTGGACGTCCGCCGGGGTGAAGTCTTTGGACTGCTCGGCCCCAACGGATCAGGCAAGACCACCACCCTGAAGCTCTTGCTCGGGTTGTTGTTTCCGACCGAAGGCGAAGTTTCCATTCTCGGTAAGCCGGCTTCGGATGTATCGAAGAACGAACGGATTGGGTACCTGCCTGAAGAATCGTACCTGTACCGCTTTCTGAATGCGGAGGAGACTCTCGACTTCTACGGTCGTCTGTTCAAGATGACACCCGCGACACGGAAGCAACGATCTGACGAGTTGATTCAGATGGTCGGGTTGGACAAGGCTCGCCGCCGCCAACTGAAGGAATACTCGAAAGGTATGACCCGTCGCATCGGGTTGGCCCAGGCCTTGATCAACGATCCGGAATTGATTCTGCTCGATGAGCCGACCAGCGGTCTCGATCCATTGGGTAGCCGCGACATGAAGGACTTGATCCTGAAGTTGAAGGCCCAGGGCAAGACGATTGTGATGTGCAGCCACTTGCTGGCCGACGTGCAGGACGTTTGCGACCGGATTGCGATTCTGTACCAGGGCGAGTTGAAAGTACTGGATCGCGTTGACGATCTGTTGCGCGATCAGGACGTCACCCAGATTCGTGCCTCGAAGCTGCCTCCGGAAGCGGTCAAGGAAATCGAAGCGATCGCTGCCCGGTATGGGGCGCAGATCCACGAAATTGGCCAGCCGACAAATACCCTCGAAGAGCTGTTCCTGAAGGTCATCCGCGAAAGTGCCGAGCGACCGGGGCAGCGTTTCGTGAACACGAGCGCGAGCTAGTTGGCCGTTATTTAGAGGAACTCGCCAGAGTTTCAGACTGAAACCTGGCTTCTGCAGCGGCGATTCAGTCCTTTTTCCGTGCCCTTGCTTCGTAATACGAATTCCGATTCTCCATGAATGATTACGATCCGATACCGTTCAACTGGCTCCTGGCGTTCCAGACCTGGGGCATCGTCTGCGGGCTGATGTTTCTGGGCGCCGTGATATTGGCCTTTACCCTGCAAGTTCTCTCGCACACGTTGCAGGAGTTCGAAAATATCGGCCCTGGAAAGCCCCGCCGCAGCCTGTTCGCGGGCCTGCGAAATGGCTGTGCCGCGTTTGCCAATGGGTTGATCGAAGGGTTTCAGGACTTGTTCTGGATGTCGCCCCGGCGCGTCGGGGCAATCTCGGTCCTGGTCTTCCGCGAGTCTGTGCGCCGTAAGACCCTGCTGGTGCTCGTGGTGTTTGCCATCTGCTTCCTGTTTGCGGGCTGGTTCCTGTCTGATCCCAATCGCGACCCCTTGCTGCGCATTCCCATTTATGTCACGTTTGTACTGACCGCCATCAGCTGGCTGATCCTGCCAGCCGTATTCCTGTTGTCCTGCTGGGGCTTGCCCGACGACATCAAGGCGCGATCCTTGCATACCGTCGTGACTAAACCTGTGAAACGCAGCGAAATCCTGGTCGGCCGCATCCTGGGTGTGACCCTGGTCGGTACGCTGGTTGTCGCCGTGATGTCGGTCGTCGGCTATTTCTGGCTGATTCGAGCACTGCCTGAAGTCCGGGGTATCCAGACTCGCGTGCCGATCTTCGGTACCATCAGCTTCCTGGACCGTGAGGGTAAACCGACCGACAAGGGTGTGAACGTCGGCGATATCAACATGTTCCGCAGCTATATCGAAGGCGATACGGGCGCCCGGGCCATCTGGAAGTTCTCGGGCGTGACGCCGCGTCTTCTAAATAAAGACGGCAAACTGCTGTTAGAATCCAAGATTCAGGGCTTCCGAACTCACAAGGGAAATCTCGAACGCGGAATCATTTTCCAGTACACGTTCGTGAATCCAACTCGCAAGATTCGAGCCAAGTTCCAGCCGTTCGAAATCGCCGAATTCCGTGACTCGATTAAACCGATCGACAACGACCTGATCGACGAGCAGAATCATCCGGTCAAATTGATGACGGATATCGTAGATAACGGCCAGCTGACCGTGGAAGTCGCCTGTCTGTCAACCGGGCAGTTCCTGGGTATGGCTCGGCCAGACGTCTTCATCCGGGCTCAGGACGCGCCCTTCGCGGCCAGCTTCTTCAAAGCAGTCCTGTGTATCTGGTTGATGATGGTGTTGATCATCGTCTTCGCAGTCTCAGTAAGTACGATCGTGAAGGGCCCTGTCGCGTCGTTCCTGACTGGTGTGATCATCGTCCTGGGCGTTTTCGGCCGGGACTTCATGCAGGAGCTCGTGAATGAGGAGAAGCCCTGGACGGGCGGTGGCATGCTGGAATCTGTTTATCGCATCGTGACTCATATGAATCCGATGGTCGAAATGGAAAAGGGATTCTGGACCACTGTGGTCAAGATTCTGGACTGGCCCATGCTGCAGTTTGCCGGCCGATCACGAGCCATCATTCCTGATTTCGAAACGTTCCAGATGGCCAAGTTCGTGGCTCACGGTTACGACGTGCCCTGGAACTCGGGATTATTACCAGCGATTATGCACACACTGGCGTTCCTGATCCCATGTGTGGTACTCGGTTACTTCTGTCTGAAGTCGCGTGAATTGGAGTCAAAATGAACAATCTCACCTCCCATCAGCGAAAATTGGTGTATCTCGTCGGGATGGGATTGCTGTTCATCCCGGTAATTACCCTCGGCTTCCCCGCTGCCAATTCCAAGAATCAGTCGGGTGGTGCGCTCGCACAATTGCGTCAACAGCACGACCTGGGTGAAAGCACCCTGGGTAACGTTGATCCTTCCAGCGCCACGATGAATCTCGTGTTGCTCGGTTTGCGTGGTCCGGCGGCCTGTATGCTGTGGGTCCAGATGGACAAGCAAAAGGACGCCAAGGACTGGGCCGGAATGCGGGCGACGACGGAATCCATCATCAAGTTGCAACCTCACTTCCAGAAGGTCTGGCAGTTCCATGCATGGAACCTCGCGTATAACGTGTCAGTCGAATGGGACGGTGTCAAAGACCGCTACTTCTGGGTGAAAGAAGGAGCCAAGTTCTACCGCAAGGGAAGCTTGCGTAATGAGAAGTATCCCGAGTTGTACTGGTACTTCGCCGACACGATCGGAAAGAAGATTGGCCGTTCGGATGAATGGCGTCAGTTCCGTCGCTTCTTCCACACGGATCCCGATGACCGCTTTGTCGTCAACGGCGTGCGCGGCCCCGACACCGAGTTAAATCCCAAGGACGAAGACAATTATGCCGTTTCCGCCGACTGGTTCATGACCACCAACAAGATCATGGATCAATATGGTAAAGAACAGCACATTATGGACAAGTCGCTGTTCCGCTCGTACCCGGGCCGTTCCATCATTGATCATGCCTCGTCCTTGCAGAAGGAAGGGCACTTCGACGAAGAAACTCGAGAAATCTGGGCCAAGGCCTTTCAGTATTGGAAGAATGTCTATGGCCAGGAGACCTGGTATCCGGCCCCCTACATCGCTATTCACTTAGCTTGGACGAAGGAAGAAATTCAGGACTTTGTTGAGAAAGGCACATTGCCCGAAGGCTACAAGGGTGGCAAGAAGCAGTACGAAATCGACTTGCGGTCGTGGGTCGGACGCTACCAGAACATGACCAACTTCCGCTACTGGCATGACAAGTGTTATTCCGAGCAGCAGAAGAACACGATGGAAGCTCACAAGGAACTCTACGACGCTCTCGCCGCACTCGCGAGCGGCGACACACAGGAAGCCGAACGATTGGCTTACACCGGATTGCAGAAGTACGAAAAGGTCATCGGGGACGAAATCGCTGGTATCGGGCTCCAGGATGATGACCTGGCTATCGAAGAGGGGATGCTGGGTATCATGACCTGGCGCAGTGCACTGGAACTCGGCAACAAACCGATTCCGAATGAGTTCCCGTTGCGACGAATGTGGCTGGCACACCAGAACCGGCTGAAAGAAATCGAAGCTGAATTCAAACGCCGGATCAGTCCCACAAAACAGTAGGACAGCCTGGAACGCATACTTGAGCCAGTGGGCGACATGGGAACATGTCGCCCACTGGCTTTTTTGTCGCCGAGCATGACCGCTGCCTTGGCATTTCTCAGGTCGATGAAGTTCCGGGTTTACTTTTTTTGCAATTCGTGATACTT